>CAVESB010000022.1:8885-24560 GCA_963618265.1 bacterium | reverse complement strand
GGAGGATGATTGATATGGAAAAGACTCAAATGAAATCCGGAAATCCGGTGTTAGAGGCACTGAAGAAAAACGCGATGCTTGTCGTCTTGGTCATCGTCTATCTTTTCTTCATGGTAACAACCAAAGGCAACATTTTCAAACCCGCAAACTTTAAAGCGCTCATTGATCAGAATGCCTATGTCTATATTCTGGGTGTCGGTATGCTGATGTGTATGCTGACCGGCGGCAATATTGATCTGTCCTGCGGCTCTTTTGTCTGTCTGTTGGGTGCAATCGGTGCGCTGATGATGATCAACAACGGCATGAGCACCGGCATGACGATTGTCCTGATGCTGCTGATCGGTATCGCCTATGGCTGTCTGCTGGGCTTTCTGATCGCCTATATCAACATTCCGCCCTGGATTGCAACCCTTGCCGGATATCTGGCATTCCGCGGTCTCGGCACTTCCATTTTGAGCTCCAATTCAAACACGGGTTCAATCGCTGTTGCCAAGAAGGCTGATTTCCTGAACATTTTCTACGGCAAGATTTTCGGCACATCCATGAAGGTCTTCAACTGGCCGTGCATGCTTGCCGGTATCCTGGCTGCTGTGATTACGGTTGTTCTCATCTTCAGTACCCGGGCGACCAAACTGAAAAAAGGTTATGTTGCTGATTCTTTCGGCAGTGCGGTTGCGAAAAGTGTGCTGTCAGCTGCTGCCATATTGCTGATCATGTGGAAACTGGCACAGGCCGGCGGAATTCCGACGACGCTGCTTTGGGTTGTCATCGTGGTTCTGATTTACGGCTTCATTACCAGCAAAACGGTTCTCGGTCGTCATTTCTATGTCGTCGGCGGAAATCAGGAAGCTGCCCGTATGTCCGGCGTCAAGACGAAAAAGATCATGTTCCTGGCTTATCTGAACATGGCATTTCTGACCTCTCTGACCACGATGATGGTGCTTGCCCGTACACAGGCTGCCAACTCTACCGCAGGCACGAACTTTGAAATGGATGCTATTTCCGCCTGTGTCGTCGGCGGTGTCTCCGCAAGCGGCGGCGCCGGTTCCGTCTTCGGTATGGTGATTGGTGCGACGCTGATCGGTGTTATCAACCTGGGCATGAGCCTGATGGGGATCGACGCCAACTGGCAGAAGGTTGTCAAAGGTGTCGTGCTTCTCGGCGCGGTAGCTTTCGATATTCTGGGCAAACAGGGTGTAAACTGGAAGAGCCTGCTGCCCTTCGGCAAGAAAAACTAATTGAATTGATTTCAGACAGTCCCGATAGGGACTGTCGCTGTTTGTTAGGAGAAAAAATGCAAAATATTCCTGAAGTAAAACTCGGTATTGTGGCTGTGAGCCGCGACTGCTTCCCGATCAACCTGTCTGTGAAGCGCAGAGCTGCCATCAAAGCTGCCTGCAAAGGCGAGCTTTATGAATGTCCGGTAACGGTGGAAAACGAAAATGACATGCTCCGGGCTGTCGCTGATGTCAATGCTGCCGGATGCAATGCGCTGGTTGTCTTTTTAGGCAACTTCGGCCCGGAAACGCCGGAAACCCTGATCGCGAAGCACTTCGATGGTCCCTGTATGTTTGTGGCAGCGGCTGAAGGCGACGGCGACCTGATCAACGGCAGAGGGGATGCCTTTTGCGGTATGCTGAACTGTTCCTATAACCTTGCCATGCGTCATCTGAAAGGTTACATTCCGGAATACCCGGTCGGCACAGCTGATGACATTGCTGCGATGATCGCGGACTTCGTGCCGATTGCCCGTGCGCTGATCGGGGTGAAGAACCTGAAAATTATCACTTTCGGTCCCCGCCCGCAGGACTTTTTCGCCTGCAACGCGCCGATCAAGGGCTTGTATGAACTGGGTGTCGAGATTGAGGAAAATTCCGAACTGGATCTGCTGGTTTCCTACAAAGCCCATGCCGGCGACAGCCGCATTCAGGCTGTCTGCGAGGATATGGCAAAGGAAATGGGCGTAGGAAAATACTATCCCGAACTGCTGGAACGCATGGCGCAATTTGAACTGACGCTGCTGGACTGGGCAGAAGCGCATAAAGGCTCCCGTAAGTATGTTGCCTTTGCTGATAAATGCTGGCCGGCATTCCCTGAACAGTTCGGCTTTGAACCCTGCTATGTCAACAGCCGTCTGGCCTCCCGCGGCATTCCGGTGAGCTGCGAAGTGGATATCTACGGGGCGCTTTCCGAATATATCGGCGCCTGCATTTCACAGGACGCGGTAACGATTCTCGATATCAACAACTCCGTCCCGGCTAAGATGTGGGAAGACAAGATCAAGGGCAAATATGATTATGCTCTTACGGATACGTTCATGGGTTTCCATTGCGGCAATACCCCTTCCTGCAAGATGTGTGCGGATCGGGCGATCAAATACCAGCTCATTCAACACCGTCTGCTGGAACCGCAGGGCTCGGAACCGGACTTCACCCGCGGTACGCTGGAAGGCGACATTGCGCCGGGCGATATCACCTTTTACCGCCTGCAATGCGATTCCGAAGGCGTCGTCCGTGCTTATATCGCCCAGGGTGAAGTATTACCCGTTGCGACCGGCAGCTTCGGCGGAATCGGCGTCTTTGCCATTCATGAGATGGGGCGCTTCTACCGCCATGTGCTGATCCAAAAGCATTATCCGCATCATGGCGCGGTGGCTTTCGGTCATCTCGGCAAATCGCTTTTTGAAGTGTTCAAGTTCCTCGGCGTCCGGGATATCGCTTGGAATCAGCCGAAATCTCTGCCTTATCCGACCGAAAACCCGTTTTAATGGATCTGATGTAAGATAAGATGATGAAGGAACCGGCACAAAGATGATATGTGTCGGTTCCTTTCTTTTATGTGCAGGCGCTGAACCGCATACGTGGTATGCATAAAAAAGACCGGGGATTCCCGGTCTTTTGAGTAGCGCGAGTGGGGGTCGAACCCACACGATGTCACCATCGACGGATTTTAAGTCCGTTGCGTCTGCCGATTCCGCCATCGCGCCGCGCAAAATTAATTGTACCCGCACGGGCGAAAAAGTCAAGCCTTTTGCCCCCGAACATTACCGCGCGCGGCAAAAAGCGTTTATAATAGTATCATTACATTTTTTTGGAGGGCAATTATGCCTCTTGTACTTGACGCTATGGGCAGCGATGAAAATCCCGTTCCGGAGATCGCCGCTGCCGTTGAATTCACGAAAAAGACCGGGAAGAAGCTCTATCTTGTCGGACATAAAGATGTTATCTTCAAGCACTGCTCCGAGAGCGACTTCGCCGGACTGCCCATCGAAGTCGTCCACGCCGAAGACATTCTCGAAATGGGGGAAAAAGCGGTAAAAAGTGCGCAGCAGAAGCCGAACAATTCCATGGCAGTAGGTCTGAGTCTGGTAAAAGAAGGCAAAGCGGATGCGTTCGTCACGGCGGGCAATACCGGCGCCGCGATGTTCAACAGTCTGCGTAAGCTCGGCCGCATCAAGGGCGTTGCCCGCCCGGCGTTGACACCGCTCTTTCCCACCAAAGATGACAACTGCATCGTTCTGGATATCGGCGCGAACGCCGACTGCCGTCCGGAATATCTGCAGCAGTTCGCTGTCATGGGCTCTGTTTACGCGCAGATCATGCGCGGTATTGAGAATCCCCGCGTCGGTCTGCTGAACAACGGCGAGGAACCCGGCAAGGGCAATGAGCTTATGCGCGGGACTTATCCGCTCCTTGAGCAGTGCGGCATCAACTTCATCGGCAATGTCGAGGCTAAGGATGTCTACGCGGGCAAGGCGGATGTTGTCGTTACGGACGGTTTCACCGGCAACATGCTCCTCAAGGCGACCGAAGGCACCGCCAAGATGGTCATGTCCATGATCAAGGACGCGATCTCAAGCAATGCGCTCGGCATGATCGGCGGCGCACTCATCAAGCCGTCCCTCGGCAAGCTGAAAAAAAAGCTCGACCCCAACTCCATCGGCGCCGCTCCGCTGTTGGGCATCGACGGTTTGTCCTTCGTCGGGCACGGACGATCCAACAGCACCGCGATCGTCTCCGCCCTTGAAACCGCGCAGCGTGCCGTTGACGCGGATTTACTCAATCAGATCAAAGCCTCTCTTCAGGAAAAATTAGCTGAATAAACCGAAAGGATCCCTTTATCTATGTATATTTACACCAACGAGAAAAAACTGAACAAGTATAAGAAGATCTCCAAGTGGACTACGATCGCGAGTTTTGCCGTTCTGATCGGCGGTGCTTTCGCCGCTTTCTCGGAGAAATACATCACCTTGTCTTTCTTTTGCCTGGTCGTCGGTTTCTTCCTTTCTCAGTTTTCCATTGGCGTGACCTCGAAGTGGGGCCGTGAACCGTCCAACAACAACATTTTCAATGTTAAACTCAAGGGCTTGAGCGACAATTATTCCATTTACCATTATATGGATCCTGTCGATCACCTGCTTGTCGGCACCGCCGGCGCGTTCATCCTGATGCCTTACATGCAGGGCGGGCATATCGGTTACGACGAAAACAAACAGCGCTGGACGCAGAAGAAGGCGAACTGGTTCATGAAGCTCTTCGGTCAGGAATCCCTCGGCCGTCCCGATCGGGACTGCGAAACCGATCTGCAGGCTGTCCGCGATTACTTCGTCAGCCGCGATATTGATTTCCCGGATGACAAGATCCACCCGATTCTCGTCTTCCTCAATCCGCAGGCTGTTATCGAGGAGGATCAGAACTTCAAGTATGACACGATCCCGCTGAACAAGCTCAAGGAAACCATCCGTAACTACGCTAAGAAAGACCGCCTTGACACCGAGTTCATTGATCAGGTGACGGATAAACTGCCGCTTGATGATATCGAGTGAACGGTCAAAAAAATACAATACGGAAGCAAAAAAGCCGGACCCGGAGGTTCGGTTTTTTTGCATCTGAATCCTGTCTTAACATTCTGTAAAAGCTCTCTCCCGGCGGCTGAATCGAAAAAGAGCGTGATATAATAATGTGATATATGGGGACTACCGGGCCTGCGTTCGGGTACGCCTGTATCAAGAATAACATAATCAAGATCATGAACACATGATCGGGAGAAAAAGCATGGCAGGATTGGAAGTTAAAAATCTGCACGTTACCGTACACGAAAAAAACATTATCGACAACCTCTCTTTATCGGTCCCGAAAGGCGAAATCCACGCGATTATGGGTCCGAACGGCACCGGTAAATCGACCCTGTCTTACACAATCATGGGACATCCCGCCTACCATCCGACTGCGGGCGACATCCTGATGAACGGAGAGCGCATCAACGATTGGACGCCGGATCAGCGTTCCCACGCCGGACTCTTCCTCGCGCTTCAGTACCCTGTCGCCGTCCCCGGCGTTACCGTTGCGAATTTCCTGCGCACCGCTTTGAACATGCAGCGCAAGGCGCGTGACCCGGAGGATCGCGGTATTCCCGTTCCTGAATTCCGCAAGATGCTGCGTGCGAAAATGGCGGCGCTGAAGATGGATTCCTCTTTTGCGGGGCGTTACCTGAACGACGGTTTCTCCGGCGGTGAGAAGAAGCGCACAGAGGTTCTGCAGATGTCCGTACTGAAGCCGGATATTGCCATTCTGGATGAGATCGATTCCGGTCTGGACATTGACGCGCTGCGCATTGTCTCTGAAGGCGTCAACATGCTTGTGAAGGAAAACGGCATGGGCGTCCTCGTCATTACACATTATCAGCGTCTGCTGGACTACATCAAGCCGGACACCGTCCACGTCATGATGGATGGGCATATTGTCCGCGACGGCGGTCCGGAACTGGCGCTTGAGCTTGAGGAAAAGGGCTACGATTGGATCCGTGAGGATCAGGAAAAGCCCGGGAAATAAGGCAGCCGCGTATGACCGAAAACAACAAAAATCAATTCGATGATCTCGAACTGAGCAACGAGGCCTACGCTTTTCAGGATCCTGATGTCTCAGTTTTCAAGACCAAAGAAGGTCTGGATGAAGAAGTCGTCCGCCAGATCTCCGCGATGAAGGGCGAACCCGAGTGGATGCTCGCGTATCGTCTGAAATCCCTGGCGCATTTCCGCAAGCGTCCGATGCCGAACTGGGGACCGGACGTTTCCAACCTGGATCTGGAGCATCTGGTGTACTATGTGCGCCCGACGGAGAAATCCGAGAAGAGCTGGGACGATGTGCCGGACACCATCAAAAACACTTTCGACAAACTCGGCATCCCCGAAGCTGAACAGAAGTTCCTCGCCGGTGTGGGTGCGCAATATGAGTCCGAGATGGTGTATCACAGTATTCAGGAACAGCTGCAGAAGCAGGGCGTGCTCTTCGTCTCCATTGAGGACGGACTGCGCCTGTACCCCGATCTTTTCAAGGAATACTTCGGCAGCGTGGTGCCCTATACCGATAACAAATTCGCCGCCCTGAACGGCGCGGTCTGGTCGGGCGGGTCATTCGTGTATGTACCGAAAGGTGTGCATGTGGATCTGCCGTTACAGGCTTATTTCCGTATGAACATGGCGAATGTCGGGCAGTTTGAACGCTCGCTCATCATTGCCGATGAAGGTTCGTACGTGCATTATGTCGAGGGTTGTACCGCTCCGGCGTACACCGAGAATTCTTTCCATTCGGGTGTGATCGAGATCGTTGTCAAGCGCGGCGCCCGCGTCCGCTATTCGACCATTCAGAACTGGTCCACCAATGTCTATAACCTCGTTACCCAGCGTGCCAAGGTTTTCGCCAACGGCACCATGGAATGGGTTGACTCCAACCTCGGCTCCCGCGTGACGATGAAATATCCCGCCTGCTACCTGATGGAAGAGGGCGCACACGGTGAGATGCTCTCCATGGCGTTCGCCGGTACCAATCAGATTCAGGATGCCGGTTCCAAGATGGTGCATTTTGCTCCGAACACCACAAGCCGGGTGATTTCCAAATCCCTCTCCAAAAACGGCGGACGCTCCTCGTTCCGCGGTTTGGTGAAAGTCATGCCCGGCGCGGAAAACGCGAAGGCGAATGTCGTCTGCGACGCGCTGATCCTTGACCCTGTTTCTCAGTCCGATACCTATCCGACGATGGATATTGAGGAAGAAAAAGTCTCCATCGGGCATGAGGCATCCGTCTCAAAAGTCGGTGAGGAACAGCTGTTTTACCTGATGAGCCGCGGTTTGAGCGAAGAGGACGCGACCTCAATGGTCGTCTCCGGCTTTATTGAGCCGCTTGTCAAAGAACTGCCGATGGAATACGCGGTTGAGATGAATCGCCTGATCCAGCTGCAGATGTCCAACTCAATCGGATAGAGGTGAGCGATGAAAAACGATATCAATAAGACTTTATCCGAATTCACGGACGCGCTGAAAGACTGCGACCTCTCCGTGGGTGCGCTTGAGGAAATCAGTACCGAGAAACACGCGGATGATCTCTGCGCCCATTACATCTGGGATAACGGCAGTCAGTCCGTCTTCCTCTGTCCGAAGGCGGCGAAGCGCGGCACGCTCTTCACGAACCTGACCGCTGCGCTGGAATCCCGTCCGGATCTTGCGGAGAAATTGAAGTCTTTCGAGGACGCTGACGCCGCGGATCCCTTCGCGCAGCAGCTGCTGCCGGCAGCGCGGGAAACCATCGTTCTGGTCATTCCGCGAAAAATGTGTCAGAAGCGCGAGTACCTGCTGGATGTCATTCTCTCCGCGGCGGACAAAGCCGCCGCGCTGAAGATCTTCATTGTTCTGGAAGATGATGCCTCCGGTGTCGTGACCATCAACCTGCATTCCCGCGGTCAGTCGGCAGCGAACCGCTGCGCCGCCGTGGTTTATTGCTCAGTCGGCAGGCACGCCCATCTCGTTTTGAATGAAGTGCAGGATCTCGGGATGAACACCGTCTCCGCGCTGCGAAAACGTGCGCTTGTCGAGGAAGGCGGCGACTTCCATTGGAACATTTGCGAACTCGGCAGTGCCGAAGTTCATGACAGTCTGGATGTCTGTCTTGCGGGCGAAAACGCTTCCGCGCTGATCTACGGTCTCTACTTCCCGAACAGGGAACAGAAGATGACCATGTTGACCCGTCAGGAGCACATTGTCCCGCATACCTACAGCAACCTGCTTTATAAAGGCACTTTGGCAGGCAGCTCCCGCGCTGATTGGGAAGGAATGATCTATGTCGCTCCCGACGCTGTGAAGACGGACGGCTACCAGAAAAATGAAAATCTGCTCCTTTCCGATAAGGCGCGGGTCAACACCAAGCCGGGACTTGAGATCATCACCGACGACGTGAAGTGTTCGCATGGCACGACCGTGACGAACATTGACCCCGATCAGGTCTTCTATCTCACCGGTCGCGGCATTCCGCTCCGGGAAGCGGAGCGTTTGATCGTGCAGGGCTTTTTTGACACGATCCTCAATCTCGTTACCTATTCTCCGATTCGCGGCAAATTGCAGGAAAAAATCGGATTGAAAATGCAGGAGAACTAAGAATATGTCTCATTCAACACCCCCTCTCCGCGATTCAAGTTATCGGGACCGTTACGAAGTCGGCGACATCGTCGAAGTGAACTGTGATTATGAACGCAAGGGCGAACGCCTCCACGGCTGGATCCGCGGTATTGTTGTGCAGGTAGATCAGAAGATGGTCGCCGTGCAGTTCCGTGCGAATGTATATTTGACGGATGGCTGGATGGTTCCGGATCACATCCTGTGGTACCCGGTCAACTCCACGAGCATTCGCCCGAATACGCGAGGTTAACCGAATGCTCGACACAAATACCATTCTCCGTGATTTTCCGCTCCTGCGCGATGTGACCGTGAAGGGGCGGCGCATATGCTATCTCGACTCCGGCGCGACCAGCCAGAAGCCGCAATGCGTCATTGACCTGGAACGCGAATACTATGAACGCATCAACGCGAATGTACATCGCGGCATTTACGGCATTTCCGAAGCGGCGACGAACGCGACGGAGCTCACCCGCGAAAAGGTGCGCGCCTTCATTAACGCCGAGTCAACGAGCGAGATTATTTTTACCCGCAACGCCACAGAGTCGGTGAACCTTGTCGCCCGCACCTACGGCGAAGCCTCCCTTTGGTCCGGCGATACTGTCATTTTGACCGAGATGGAGCATCACGCGAACCTCATTCCGTGGCATATGCTGGCATCCCGCCGCGGTATCAACCTTGAGTTTATCCCGGTGAAGGATGACTTTACGCTTGACCTGGAAGCGTACCGCGAACTGCTGCGTACAAAGTCGCCGAAACTCGTCTGCGTCACCGGCATGTCCAACGTCCTCGGTACGATCCCGCCGATTGCGGAGATGGTCAAAGAAGCTCATGCCGCCGGTGCGCTCTTCCTGATGGACGGCGCTCAGGCAGTGCCGCATGTCTCGGTGGATGTACGGGACTTGGACGTTGATTTCCTCGTCTTCACCGCGCACAAAATGCTCGGTCCGACCGGTCTCGGCATTCTCTACGGCAAAAAGGAACTGCTGAACGAAATGCCGCCTTTCCTCGGCGGCGGAGACATGATCGGCAAGGTTCATCTGCGTTCCTTCACTTGCAATGAGCTGCCTTTCAAATTTGAAGCAGGCACGCCTGCCATCGCGGAAGAAGTCTGTTTCGGCGCCGCCATCGACTACCTGAACGGTATCGGAATGGCGAACATCAGCGCGCATGAAGAAGCATTGACCCGTTATACCATTGATGAGCTGAAAAAGGTTCCCGGACTTCATATCTTCGGTTTGGATAGCGGCGAACGCGGCAGCGCGATCTGTTTTACCTTGGATTATGCCCATCCGCATGACGTCGCCGATATCCTCGCCGGTCAGGGCGTCTGCGTCCGTGCCGGGCATCACTGTGCGATGCCGCTGCACGAACGCTTCAACATTCCCGCGACGACCCGTGCCAGTCTGTACTTTTATAATAATGAGGAAGACATCTCCCGTCTGACCGACGCGCTGATGTCCGTTTATCAGATCTTCGGCTGACAGCACGAAAAAAATCTCGGGAGGCGCTTGGAGGCTTCCCGGAAGGAGAACACGCGTATGGATGACATGTACCGTGAAATGATCATCGAGCATTATAAGAATCCCGGCTACCGCGGGAAGCTCGAACCCTGTACCTGCAGTTATGAGGACGAGAACCCCAGCTGCGGAGATGAACTGCACATTATGCTGAATGTTGACGACAGCGGAACCATCACCGATGCCCGTTTTGAGGGACACGGCTGCGCCATTTCCCAGGCCTCCGCGGATCTTCTGCTGGAAGATGTTATCGGCAGGAAGGTTGACGAGGTCAAAAACATGACCAAGCAGGACATTCTTGACCTGCTCGGTCTGGAAACCCTCGGCCCGTCCCGCATCAAGTGCGCCCTGCTCTCCCTGAAATGCCTCAAAGCCGGTCTTTACGGCGTAGAGGGACATTCCTGGGAGGATATCACGAAATAGCCTGAGGAATAACGTCCGGGTAATGACACTTGAAACGATCTGTTCAAATAATTTCCGTCTCTTCCGCCTGTTCTCTCTTTACCTCAATGAACGGGCGGATTTTATTTCCGCCGATATGGTTCGTGAAGTTGCAGCGATTGGCGGTTTGAAGTCCGATGAGGCATTTCTGCTGCTGCTCTCGGAAGCCTGCGGCGTGCATCCCTTCGACGGAGGAGAGGACGAAACCTTCTTCAATCAATGGCTCGCGCCGTCCGTGCGTCCTCTCGATCCCGCGCCCTATCGGGACGATCCCTATTACAGGAATATCCGTTTTCCCAATGTCAGGGATGGAAACTGGGAGCTGCGTGTGGATACTTATCAGCCGTATCGGGCGTTTATTTATGATGATGTCCGGGTTGATGAAAATCTGCGGGAGCTGCTGCCGTTCGGCTACTTCACTGAGGCTTTCGATTATCCTGTCGTGCTGCAGGACGGCCGCGAATGGATGCTCGTCACCCCGAACGAAGTCGAGACGATCCGTCCCGCCGTGAACGCTTCGTGCGGACGCTGCCTGACTTTTGGGTTGGGTCTCGGGTATTATCCCTATCTGGCATCGAGGAAGAAAAATGTGGCGCATGTCACCGTCGTTGAGCGGGACCCCGCCGCGATCCGCCTTTTCAATCAATACATTCTTCCGCAGTTCGAGGAAGGGGAGAAGGTTGAAGTCATTGAGGCGGATGCTTTTGACTTCCTGGAGCACGGGATGAAGCCCGGTGATTTCGACTTTGTGTACGGCGACATTTGGCATGATGCGGGGGACGGCATCCCGCTTTACCTGCGCATAGTGCGGTACGAGTCCCGTTTCCCCGGCACGGAATTCCGCTATTGGATTGAGGACACAATGTGCTCCTACCTCCGCCGGCAGGATTATGAAACCATGCCACGGGAGGTTCGCGACCCGTTGAAGTGGCTCAGCAATGAAAGTGTCAAAGCGCGGGTCAGGGAACGCCGTCCGGCTTGTTTAGAAAATTATTAATCCGGGCAGAAACTCCCCTAAAGCAGTGTAAAATTCTACGAGGAGAAGAAACACATGCTCTTGATTATTCAATTCATTCTGGCCTTTGCGCTTATGATGTTCCTGCATGAGCTGGGACATTTTCTTGTGTCGAAACTCTTCGGCATTGAAGTCGAGGAATTTGGGATCGGGCTGCCGCCCCGCATCTGTAAACTGTTCACCTGGAAGGGAACCGAGTTCACCTGGAATCTGCTGCCTTTCGGCGCGTTTATTCGTCCGAAGGGCGAGTTTGAGGACGGAATCGACAACTCCCTGCGTTCTGCCCCCGCTTGGAAACAGATCTGCGTTCTGCTGGCGGGTCCTTTGATGAACCTGCTGACGGCGGCGTTGATCTTTGCCGTCATGCTCGGTCAGTACGGGAAGCCGGATTATTCCACCGTCATTCTTGATGAAGTGCAGCCGGATTCGCCCGCCGAGACGGCGGGAATGTTGCCCGGCGATCAGCTGATCAAGATCGGCGATACGGAAATCAACGATTACGAATTGGTAACTCCCGCCGTACAGAGCAATCTGGATCAACCGACACCGGTCACGGTGCTCCGCAACGGCGAGCTTGTTGACTTGACGGTCATCCCGCTCTCCGACCCGCCGGAAGGACGGGGCGCGATGGGCGTGTTGATCACCTACGCCGTGACGGACATGAGCGTCCGGGAAGCACTGCAAGGCGGATTTGAGAGCATGGCTTACATGACGAAGCAGTACCTGATCGGGCTGGGACAGATGATCACGGGCAAGGTTCAGATGGGCGTGGAATCCATTGTCGGGCCTGTCGGGATGTATTCATACTATCAGGAGGCCGCGGAAGTCGATGAGGAAAATGCAGCTATTATCGAGGAACGCAATCAGGAGAAGGAAGCGGCGGGCGTGCAGAATGTGCAGCGCACCGCGAGCAACTCCGGCTCAAGCTGGACGATGCGTCTGAACTTCATGGGGCTGATCGCGGTCTGTCTCGGCGTGACGAACCTCTTCCCGATTCCTGCCTTGGACGGCGGGCGTATCCTTTTCCTCCTGCCGGAGCTGCTTTTCAAGAAGAAAATCCCGCTCAAGGTGGAGACCGCTTTCAACGGTGTCTGTATGACCCTTCTTGTCCTGCTGATGGCGGTGGTGATGTTCAAAGATATATGGATGCTTGGCAAATAAGGACTTGAAAAACAATGGCAAAAATACGATACACTTTTCAGAATGCCCTTGAGGATTTGAAAAGCGGTACTTTCTCCCCGCAGAATGCGCGGATGCAGGTTCTGGCGGATCTTTCCGCAGAGAAGGCCGCCGCGCTGGAAGCCGTGTTGAAAAGTACCTCTCCGGAGCAGAAGCGGGCGTTCTTCCGTGCGCTGGAGGATTGCGGCGCGGAAAACTATGTCTACAGCTTCGGCCCGATCGGGGCGTTCGGCATTCTGGATGATGACGGCGAAGTCCGCCGCGCTTCCATTGCTCTGCTTACTTTTGAGGATGACCGGGATACCGGTACGCGCATTTTGAACGCCGCGCTTCATGATGATTATGAACCGGCGCAGGCTGCCGCAGTGCATCAGCTCGGACAGTATATGATTGAATTGGAGCTTGAGGAGAAGATCCCGCTGCCGGCGAAACGGCTGCGTGAGGCTTTGAAGAACCTGCTCGATCACGAGAAAAAAACCGTCCGCCTTGCCGCCGTGCAGGCGTATGCCTTTGGCAGCGACGCGGCGGTGAAGAACCGGATCACCCGTCTGCTGGCGGGAAATGATTTCGATGAACTGCGCGCCGGTTTGATTGCCGCCCGCAACTCCCTTGAAAATGATTGGAACCGCTCCGTGATTGAGCTGCTTGAGCATGATGATGAGGAAATCCGCATGGAAGCCGTGCGTTCCGCCGGTCAGCTGGGTATTGAGGAGGCTTTGCCTGCGATGTATAAGATCCTTGAGGACTTCGACCGCGTTGACCGCGATCTGCTCCTTGAGACGGTAAACGCGGTTGCTGAGATCGGCTATGACGGCTCGCTGAACGTTCTCGAAGTGCTGGGTGAGGCCGCGGGCGATATGGACAGTGAGGTGACGGATGCCATTGATGATGCCATTGATACGCTGAATGTGACGATTGAGATGGGCGCGCTGCCGCCGATGCCGGGCAGGAAAGTTGCGAAGTCTCGCCTCTCCGCGGCTTTGAAAAAGAAACTCGCGGAAGCCGAAGATCACTGTATCGCCGTTTTGGAAGAAAAGATCCCGAAAGACAGCGGCGATGAAGATGAAGACGAAGACGACGATCACTGCGACTGCGCTCACGACCACGAAGAGCATGACGAATGTGCGTGCGGTGAGGAGCATCATCATCACCGGCATCACGAACACAATCCGCTTGAGGGAATGGATCTCTCCCGCTTCCGTATCGTCGAAAATCTTGAGGATTACGAGAAAAACGCGGACAGGGACGAGGAAGAAGAAACCCTGTGGATGGACTTTGAGGATATGGATGCGGACGACCTCGACGCCGATTCCCTGAAAGACTTCATGGATAAACTGGAGAAGGCAAAAGGGAAATCAGGCGGAAAGAGCGCGCAATAACCCCGAACTTTTTACAAAGAAAAGCAGCTGATTCCGCAGCTGCTTTTCTTATACTCTGTTCCGGCAAAGCGAAATCAGGCTTTGCGGAACATGTCTTTGCTGATGCCGCAAATCGGGCAGCACCAGTCCGCCGGGAGATCCTCGAACGCCGTTCCTGCGGGGATGCCGCTGTCGGGATCCCCAACCGCGGGATCATAAACATAACCGCACGGACCGCATACATATTTATCCATTGTTTTGTCCTCCATACTTTCTTCTTCTTTGGTTTCATCCAATTGCAGCAGGCTTTTCACCAGTGCAGGGATTTGCGCGAAATCCGCCTCTTCCGGGTTCCACAGAGAGCGCACATTCTCGTCGATCACCTCAAAACCGGCGTCGGCAAGGCGTTCCTTGAGAACCTTGACGCCTTCACCGCTCCAACCGTAACAGCCGAACGCCGCCGCGCGCTTGTTCTTGAACTTGAGCTGTTTTGCGAACTCAAGCCAGCCGATGACACTTGCGAGGACACTGTTGGAAACAGTCGGGCTGCCGAGGGCGATGGCCTTTGACTTGAACACTTCGGTCATGACCTCATTCTTATCGGACTTGGCGATGTTGAAAAGCTTGACAACCGTGTCCGGGCTCTGCCGTGAAACTTCATACGCGATCGCGTGGGCGATTTGGGCGGTGCCTTCCCACATGGTGTCGTAAACGACAGTCACCTGATTCTCTTGATAAGCCTCAGCCCATTCGGCGTATTTTTCAACGATCTGCAGCGGATTTTCGCGCCAGATCACGCCGTGGCTGGTGGCGATCATCTCAATCGGCAGGTTCATGCTGACGATTTCCTTGACCTTTTTCGCGACAAGCGGCGAGAAGGGGTTCAGAATATTGACGTAATATTTCAGTGCTTCCTTCCACAGCAGGCATTGGTTTGCTTTGTCGTTGAAAAGCTCCGTAACCGCGAAGTGCTGACCGAAAGCATCGTTCGAGAAGAGAATGTTGTCGCCGGTCATGAAAGCCGCCATGGAATCCGGCCAATGCAGCATCTTCATCTCAATAAAGATAAGCTGCTTCCCGTTGCCGAGGTCAAGCGTGTCGCCGGTCTTGACGACATGAAAGTTCCAGCCACGCTTGCCGTACTGTCCCTCCAGGCTCTTGACGCAGGCTGCGGTGCAGTAAATCGGCGTCTCCGGGATCTCCTCCATCAGCGCGGTCAGGGCACCGGAATGGTCACATTCCCCGTGATTGGCGATGATGTAATCGATCTTCTTCAGGTCGATTTCCTTTTTCAGGTTCTCGACAAAGTCAAAACGGTGCGGCGTCCATACCGTATCGACGAGGACGGTCTTCTCTTCCTCAATCAGATAAGCGTTCTGGCTGGAGCCGTTCAGGACAGAGTAATCGTCCCCATGAAAAGTTTCCAGTTCCCAGTCGATGTAACCAACCCAGCTGACGTTGTTTTTTACGTGCTTTCTCATGTTGTATACCTCTTTCCGTTTTCGCCGCGCCTGAAGGCGGGCGGAATTATCATCCTTTCGGGCGTAACTCACAACAATTATAGTTTACAATAATCATAGTGAAAAGTATGTTGTTCCAACAACAAAAAGGGGAACTTTATGAATATTTCCTTTTTAGTCAATACCTCATTGTTTCAAGGCATTAAAGAAGACGAACTCGCCGTGATGCTGAAATGTCTCGGGGCGCGGGAAAAGGCTT
>CAVESB010000022.1:0-8875 GCA_963618265.1 bacterium | reverse complement strand
CGCCGTCAGTGTCATTCAGGAGATCGGGCTGGTTGAGTCCGGCAGTGTGAACATCGTCGCCAACTTCTATTGGGGAGACAGCCGCATTTTCGGGCATATCGAACGGGGAATGATCTTCGGTGAGAACTACGCCGCTGTTCCCGCGAAAGAACTGATCTGCGATGCTGTGGCGGCGGAGCCGTCTGAGATTCTGTTTCTTGACATCGGCGGGATTCTGACCCCGTGCTACAAGAATTGCGCCTTTCATAACGCAGTAATTCGGAATCTGGTTCGCATCTTCGCTGAAAAAAGCCTGAACCTCTCCACGCGCATGATCCACACCGCTTCGCGCTCGCTGCGACGGCGTTTGTTGTATTATCTGTCAGAACAGGCGCAGCTTAACGGCAGCGAGCATTTCACCATTCCCTTTGACCGTCAGCAGCTTGCGGATTATCTCAGCGTGGATCGCAGTGCCATGTCTCATGAACTCAGCAAAATGCAGAAAGACGGACTGATTGCATACAAAAAGAATGAGTTCACATTGATCGGAAAGCGGAAATAAACACTCAATCAGCCGTCTCGCTGCCTGCGGGCAGATGAGCCGATCATAAAACGGAGCTGCCGCTTCACGCAGAATCATGCGCGGCGCGGCAGCTCCGTGTGTGATGTCAATGGATGCTGAGAAAATTACTTCTCGGAAAGGATGCGGACGACATCGCCGACGGTCTTAATGCTCTGGGCATCGGCATCGGAGATCGTGACGTTGAACTTATCGGTGAAGCCATCAATCAGGAAGAACTGATCCATTGAGTCGGCTTTCAGGTCTTCGATGAAACGGGTCTCGAGGGTGATGTTGGAAGCGTCGATCTTCAGAACATCGGCGATGACAGCCTTAACATCTTCAAAAACTTTGTTGCTATCCATGTTTTCCTCCATGTTTTTTTCTTTTTCAAATTTCAATTCTATCACGAAACAAAACTGGCCGCGGGCGGAAATTATTCCGCCGGGATGACAAAGCGATTGACGCGGCAGTTCTCTGTGTCAACCACCCATACCGCGCCGTCAGGGCCGACGGTGATGCCTGTGGGCAGGCTGTAATTGTCAATGTCGCCGCCGTTCCCGTTCCAGGTGCGGATGAGCTGCCCGCTCATATCGTACTGATGGACGAGGTTGCCTTCCGGATCGGTGAGATAAATCGAGGTTCCGTCGGAAGCGATGTACGGCTTGTTGTTCAGAGAGAGGGTGTACCAGGCGTTGACCTCAAAGACCAGGCTGACGTTGGCGGCGCCCGCGCTCAAGTCAAACACCTGCACACGCTGGTTCCAGGTGTCCGCCACAGCCAGGTGCTCATCATCGAGGAGCGTGATGCCGACAGGCTCATCCAGTTCGCCCATGCCCATGCCGGACACGCCGAAGCTGCGGATGAAGTTGCCCATATTGTCGTAGACCATAATGCGCTTGTAGCCGGTGTCGCAGACGTAAACCGTGCTTCCGTCGGAGCTGACCGCGATGGAACGCGGACCGTAGAAGCTGCTGCCGGACGGGTCATTGGAATTCCATTGCGTGATGAATTCACCGTCCGCGTCACACTTGACCACGCGGTTGTTCCATGTGTCGGCGAGGTAGACGCTGCCGTCTGCTCCGACCGCGATGCCCCAGAGTTCGGAGAACAGCTGCCCGTTGGCACTGTTCCATTGACCGAGGTAATTCCCTGCGGCGTCAAAATACTGTACGCGGCCGGTACCTGAATCCAGCACATAAACCCGGCTTCCGTCAGGAGACAGGGCAAGGTTGCGCGGTTTGGTGAACTGACCCGGCTCAATACCGGAGGAACCGAAGGTCAGATCCGGCTGTAATTGGGTGAAGCGTTCTTCTTCCAAATCCGAGGAATAGGATGCCGCATCGCTGCCGGCAATGATGCCTTCACTGAGCAGGAACATCCTGTTCATGATATCCTTGCGGACGTACATGACGATATTGGAGCTGGGAGACCAATCCTCCGCTGTGAAGCCCGTTCTGGCACTCACCGCGGCATAATAGGAATAATCACGGTCGAGCCAGATTTTGAAGATCGCGGAGCGCAGGCGCGGATTGGTGAAGAAGTTCTTGAAGCTGTCCCACGTCCAGTTCTTGTAATCCTGATTCGGCCACCACATGCGGGTGAATTCATAGCGGTAGTAGTTGTCTTTAACGATAGGTTCCAGCCGCCCATCCTTGGATGAGTTGGCGACGATGATATCATAATTGCGCAGGTTGCGTGTCGGGTTGTCTTCCCCGAAGTAGTTTTTGTTGGTGTATTCACGCAGGTACCACCAGAAGGGGTAGTTCGCATCGTTATCATACGCAACGCTCAGGTTTTTCCCCGCGCCGGTGCGTTCCGCGATGTCTTCAATGATGTCCACTGCGGTTTTCACACCCGGTGCGCAGTGAGCATAGACCAGCAATTCGTTGGCGTAATCATAATTGATGAAGGAAGAGACGAAAGCGGCGCGTGTCTGTAAAACGGTCAAAACAAGCATGAAACAGAGCGTCAGCATCTTCCATACCTCGTGCTTTGTTTGGTTTCTCCAATTTTTGATCATCAAGACCAGCCCGAATACCAAAAAGACGAGTACAGTGACCAAGCGGAAGGTCGCGCGCAGGTGTTCAAGATCCTTGCCGCCGAAAGGCTGCGGATAGGCGTTGAAAGCACCGACCAGACCGCAGACGCCGAAGACGGTCATGACCATTCCGAGGAGCCCGAACAGCCCCTCACGGTTCGTGATCTTCTTCCACGGAGCGGTTTCGCAAAGGTAGCCCAGCCCCCAGGCGGCGCAGAGTGCCAGCGGGATGGCAATGTGAACCGTCAGCCACGGCATTTTCTCACCGGCAACGGAGTACGCGGCGAATGAGGTCAGACTCCAGTACAGCAGGAACAGAATAACCGGGACTTTTGTCTTCGGCGCGGGTGCTTCCGCTGCGGCATCTGCGTCACTTGCGGCAGCTTCTGCTTCCGGCATGACGTTTTCGCTGACTGCGGCGCTTTCGGAATCTGTTGCAGCGTCTTCTGTGACCTCCGCTTCTTCGTTTGATGCGGAGAGAGCGTCGCCGGGAACGGACCACCACAGGTGCTTCTTGCAGGCAATAATGACCGCGATGACGGTGCCCGCCAGGGCAGCGTATTCATACAGCGGCACCTGAATCAGGTAATAATAGATCGGCTGTCCTCCGCGCTGGACGGACTGCTGGGAGAGCCAGTAGCCGAGGGAGCCGATGATGCCGGTGAAGAATCCCTGCATGTTGGTGAAGACAGTGGTGTAGAAGAAGATGAAAATCAGGTAAAAGGCGGCGGCACTCTTCAGGAAGACCTTGCGGTTCCACCAAATGCCGATAGCAAAGGACAGAACCAGGCAGATCACGAGGACGATGCCTGTGCGCAGGATGCCCTGTGAGGAGTAATCCAGCGGATTCCAGCCGAGCAAACTCACCGGGAACGCGGCAAGCTGCGGCAGAACCAACGCGCCGAGAAAGACGATCAGGTTGAAGGCAGGCGAGGTGCGGATCGTCTTCCAGCTGAGTGCGCGGACGGTGTAGACAATCATTGCGATAAGGATTCCGGCGCTGACAGCCATAAAGGCGAGCGCGGGAATGCCGAGTCCGCCGTTGGCGGCGGGCAGGAGTTTGGAAACGAGCAGTCCAATCAACGCGAAGAGAATCGCGGCAAGCAGCAGCATGAACGCGTTGGAACGCTGCTTGATCTCTTTCCAGGGCATGTTCCATATTTCTTTCAGGAACATGAAGCCGCAGAAGAACAGCAGCTGGGCGGTGTAGATGTACGCCACTTCCTTTGTGGTGAACTGCAGCGCAGTGGTCACTGCGAGAATGTAGAGCGAGGTATTATCCCGTTTCTCATAATAGCGGAAGAAGGCGTAGAAAGTCATGACCGCGAAAAGCTCAATGAAAGCTTCGTTGCGGGTGTAACGTCCGTAAAAGAGAATATACGGTGAGACCAGGAAGAAAAGCCCGCCCAGAATCCGTCCGAAGCGGCCGAGATAGCGGCGGAAGGCGTAAATCACGAAAAGCACCGCGGCGAAGCTGAAGAGTGCCGCCGGAACACGGGAGGTATAGTCGCTGTCTCCGAAGAGAAAATAGGACAGTGCCAGCATATGGAACTGAAAAGGTCCGTGCGTTACGGGATTGTGGGCGTATCCGCTACCTTGATACAAATTGTACGCCGGGGATACGTGATTAATCTCATCATGGGACATGACGCGGCTGCCGATCAGCAGAAAGCGGCTGAGCAGCGCGAGGATGATGATGACGGCAAGGATCAGTTTCTCCCGTGAAAAAAGCGGAAAAGCTTTTGTTACGGGGCGATCAAGCCATGCGATGTTGTTCTTCGTTTCTTCATTCATAAATACAGCCCTTTTTATTGGTTAGAGTTCTGGTTGAAATATTGGTAAACTGCGTTGGAAATCTGCGACGCCATTTTGTTCGTCGGGTCGAAGACCAGCTGGGTCGGGTGCCAGAAAAACATGACAAAAACATACGTCGCGTGCGGGGAATAGACAATCCCGGCATCGCTGATGTTGTGGATGAGGCCGTCGCTTTCGAGAATCCACCCATGTTTATGGGCGACGCGGACGGTTTCCGGAATGCCTGCCTCCAGCAGGACAGCAGTCTTGTTCTTGGACATTTCCTCCAGCATGGTGGTACATTCCGACTGCGTCAGCCGGTCGCCGTAATACGCTTTGAGTCCGCCGCCGTTATAGACCGAACAGAGATAGATATCATCCAGGATCATGCCCATGTCAATGGCGGTTGTCTGGTTATAGGCATCCGGCTCGGTGGAAATATCCTCGCGGGAGTTCGCCGCCGTTTCGTTCCTTGTCAGCAGGGGCGCACCGGTGTAGAAAAGCCCGCCTAAGAATGTGTTGGAGTACCCCAGCGCTTTCAAATCCGAAGTCAGCATGTTCGGCGCCAGGTTTCCGCTGATTGTGCGCAGAATGTTGTCCGCCGGCGTATTTTCGGAGATCTCGATCATCAGCTGCAGGTTCTTCTGCAGATCATCCGGCAGCGGTTCGTCCCGGTTGGCGAAGAGGTAAATCATAATCGGAAGCTTGATGGTGGAAGCAGCGGTGAACGAAACGCCGGTCGGGATTGATTGCAGCTCGGAGAAAGCCACATTGATCTCCTCACGGGTATCGACATCCATAATGTAGAACTCCGCCACGCCGTCGAATTGGTTCTGCTGCAGGATTTGGTAAATCAAATATTCGAGGGAGCTCGCGGAAGCCTGCGGCGGGCTTGTGCGGTTGTACGGCAGAACGACATGACGGTCTGTCGCTGAGCGCAGTGCCTGCTGAATCAGTTGAATTGAGCGGTCAATGTCCAGCTCACGGCCGGATTCTCCCTGCGTGAAGCCGATGGAACCTTGCGAGGCGACCGGCGCTTTGGCGGACTGATCGTAACGCGGGACAATCTCATTTTCCAGGTATGCGCGCACGCGCTCCTCGGAGATTGAAGCGGAAAGCGGAACCGGGTTCGGCTTCGGAAGCGTGTTCCAGAGGTAATTCCAGAAATCTTCCCAGAAACCACGGCGGACACGCTGCAGGTCGGCTGCCGCCAGCATCGTCTCAAGATTCAGGGAAAAACCGATGGCGTTCGGGCTGACCTGAATGACGGAATCACCGTAAACGATTTCAATCGGAATTCCGTATGCGCGGATCAGACGCTCTCCTGCTTCCGTGGCATTGAGCCCGCCGACGGGAATATCTCCGATGGTCAGATCCAGCGGATAATTGGAACGCATCTGACTGTAACGCATCAGCTGAAAACCGGTCAGCATGAAGGCGGCGAACAGAAGTCCCAGGGAAATCCAGGAAAGAATTGAGATAGTACTTCGTTGTTTCATTTTTTCTCTTTAATGATTATACTATCTCAAGTAAGCTGTGCCTTAATTCCTATGCAATTAGATTAAGAACAGATTCACGAATATTGCCTGAAAATTGACAAATAGTATATAATTGAATCATTAATCTGATGACAACACGCACGTGAATCGCGCGTTGTAAAAAAGGAACTGATACCTATGAACGAAATGAATACTTATGAAGGCCAGTTCATCAATCCGGGAACGACATTGCAGCCCGCGATTTGCGAGTGGCAAAACTATCTGATTGATCAGGGTAAATCAGAGTACACAATCAAGGCCTTTATCGGCGACGTTAAGCTGATGGCTTCCTACTTCGCCCCCGATAAAACTATCGGGTCTGTGACAACCAAAGACATTCAGAGTTTTCTGGATTGGATGAATCATGAGCGAAAAGTGCCCTGCAGTCCCAAGACTTGCTCCCGCCGTATTACCTCAATCAAACTGTTCTTTAAATGGCTGTATAAATTCGGCGCGATCGACAGCAACCCTGCCGAGGCTGTCGAGCAGAAAACCGTGAAGAGCCCGCTGCCGGAGATCTTGACCCGATCGGAGACGGAGCGTGTTCTGGAGGCCGCGAACGCCGACCGAACCAAAGACCGCCCCGATGCGCGCAACATGGCACTGCTTCAGTTGTTGCTTGTCACCGGGATCAAGAAGGGCGAGGCACTCGCGATTGCCCGCAACCACATTGAGCGCGATGAAGAACACCCGGTGCTGAATGTGCGTTATGCGGGTTCAATCAGCCGCGCCAAGGAACGCCGTCTGGAGCTTCCTGTTTCTTGGCTGGAGGTTTATGACGAATACCTCTCACAGTACAGACCCGCGACATTGATCTTCCCGTGGTCCCCGCGCCGCCTGGAATACCTGTTGGAGGATGTCGGCAAAGCCGCCGGGCTGAAGAAGCACCTCTCATTCGCCATGTGCCGCTGGACCTGCTTTGTGCGGGATTACGCTGAGGGTATGTCCGCGGACGAACTGCGTGCGCGTATGGGCGTCTCCATGGTGCAGTGGCGGGATACATTCAATAAGATTCAGATTCTTGTGAAAACCTTCAATGAGGAAGATGTTTCCCCGGAAGCCTGATTGAACACGCGCCCGGAAATTTACGGCAAACGGGGCGAAAGTCCCCGTTTGCTTTTTAATGACAAAACCGGGAGCATTGCTCCCGGTTTGACTGAATTACTGTTTGAACAAATTGTCGTTGTTGATCGCTGCTTTCATCTTTTCGAAAGTGTCCTGGCTGATGACATGTTCCATGCGGCAGGCTTCCTTGAACGCGGTTGTTTCGTCAACGCCGATCTTCATGAGCATCTTTCCGATGACAATGTGACGTTCATAGATTTTCTCGGCGATTGCCTGCCCTTCGTCGCTCAGATGGATGTAGTGATCTTCATCAATGGTGATGAGGCCGTCGTTGCGCAGTTTCTTCATTGCGATGCTGATGCTCGGTTTGGAGAAATTCATTTCACGGACGATATCAATCGAACGGACATTGCCTTTCTTGCGCTGCAATACCAAGATCATTTCAAGATAATCTTCTGCGGATTCATGTATTTTCATCTTTACCTCAACCTTCATTATACATGATTTTCGCGAAAAGCAGTTCTGTCAATCGCGAAAGTTATCCACGGCTTACTTTTGCCAGGGGGCGGTTTCCGGGAGCAGTTTCTCGAAGTCGGCGATGAGCTTTTCTTCGTAAGCGCCCGCGTAGGTTCCGTCAAGGAATTTCTTGCAGCCCTCGTTGTAGAAGCGGTCCCAGGAATCGGCTTCGTGACCCGGGTTGATGGGGAAGAACAAAGCACCGGTGGCGTGCGCCGCTGCCATGTCTCCCGGGGCATCGCCCATCATCAGGACGTGATTCTTGGGGTATTTGTTCTGCGCGGTCATGGCGAGGATGTGTTCCTTAGTGCCGACTTCCTGACCGCAGAGCAGCGCGACATCATCCAGAATTCCGGCGTAAGTCCATTCACGGGCGAGATCGTTGTTGCGGGTGGCGGAGACGCAGGCGAGATCCGCTTTACCCTTCAGTGCTTCAAAGCTGGGCTTGACCGGGGCGAACGGCATTAAACCGTGGCAGATGTGCTCAATCGCGGCGTTGACATCGGAAGACCAGCGTGCGCCCTGATAAAGATCCGGGGAGGCGTGTTCGCGCATATAGCCGTAAAGCCCGGCGTCGCTGAGCGGGCTGCCGCTCTGAACGAAAGCGCGGATGCCCGCGATATCGGGCATCTCAAAGCCGATGCGCCTGACTTCCGGATGCTCCTTGAGCATGTCAATGGTGCGGATGATGTTGCGCCAACGGTTGAGCCCACGCCATTTCGAGTAAAGGTTCACGAATTCGTGGACTTCGCGGGCGAAGCGGGAAACAGTTTGCAGTCCCCAAACATTAACCGTGGCGGGAATAAAACATTCCTTGTGCTTTAACTCCATCGCGTCAAACACGCAGCCGTCGGAGTCGATGCCGACAAAGAAATCTTTCGTCGGCTTGAAATCAATCATTTCTTGATCGTAGTTTGCAATTTTTGCCATGATTCTTTTCCTCTGTTTTGATTATAATGAGTTTTGCAAATTGGCTCAAGGTGATTTTATCAGCCGGTCTGCGTTTTAAATTTCCATTCCCGGATTCTCGGGT
Source organism: bacterium (assembly GCA_963618265.1). Taxonomy (GTDB): domain Bacteria; phylum Chloroflexota; class Anaerolineae; order Anaerolineales; family Anaerolineaceae; genus Flexilinea. Next base: position 350 of record CAVESB010000022.1, on the reverse strand, counting down.
TAACATGACGAGGTATATTTCAATCGGCAAGTAGGAAAAAGCTTGTAAAATCAACATTTTTCATAGGTGGAGACGAGATCTTATCGTCACGTTTCCGAGAATCCGGGAATGGAAATTTGAGACAGATTCACGAAAACAGCGGGGAGTCCGGGTGTAGGGTTTGCATACCGCGCATCCGCGGAAAACATTCAATCACCCGCGCCGGAGTATTTTTGCAGAGGACAACAAAAAAGCAGACCGATGAAAGTCTGCTTTGTGAGCGGTATAGGACTCGAACCTACGGCCTTTGCGATGTCAACGCAACGCTCTAACCAACTGAGCTAACCGCTCGAACAAAAACTATTATATAC
>CAVESB010000021.1:13698-24577 GCA_963618265.1 bacterium | reverse complement strand
AATCCTATTGATTGTTAAATATATAAAATTCAATTGGTGGAGGTTGAATGTATAAAGTATTAAGACGAAAGCAGCTGAACAGCACCGTCACGCAGCTCGAGATCGAAGCTCCCCTGGTCGCACGAAAAGCTCAGCCGGGGCAGTTTATCATTCTTCGTGTTGACGAAGACGGCGAACGTATTCCGTTGACGGTTGCCGGCACCAACCCCGAGGAAGGTTCCGTGAAGATCATCTTCCAGATCGTCGGCGGCACCACCGAGCGACTGAACCACAAGCTCCCCGGCGACAGCATCGCAGACTTCGTCGGTCCTCTCGGTCGCGCTACCGAGACCGAAGGCATCAAGAATGTTTGTATCGTCGGCGGCGGTGTCGGCTGTGCGATTGCGCTGCCTGTCGCTCAGAAATTCCATCAGCTTGGCGCACACGTCACCGGCATCATCGGTTTCCGTTCCAAGGATATCGTTATTCTCGAAGACGAATTCAATGCCTGTTCTGATGAGATGTACATGATGACCGACGACGGTTCCTACGGCCGACATGGCAATGTCACCGTCCCGCTCAAGGAAATGCTTGAAGCCGGGCGAAAATTCGATGAAATCATCACCATCGGGCCATTGATCATGATGAAATTCGTTGTCCTGACCGCGAAGCCGTTCGGCATCCCCTGCGTCGTTTCCATGAACCCGATTATGATTGACGGCACCGGCATGTGCGGCGGCTGCCGTCTGACCCTGACACAGGATGGAAAGAAAGTCACGAAATTTGCCTGCGTTGACGGTCCTGAATTTAATGGTTACGAAATTGACTTCGATGAAGCGATGTCCCGCAGCCGTATGTATGTCGATTTCGAACGCAAGGCTCGTGAAGAAGCCTGCAACCTTTTCAAGAACGCTTAAAGGAGAATCATGGCTATCAATCCGAAAAAACACGAAATGCCGACTCAGGAGCCGAGTGTCCGAGCTCATAATTTCCGGGAAGTCGCTTTAGGTTACAGCGCCGAGATCGCTGTTGAGGAAGCGAAGCGCTGCCTGAACTGCAAGAACCGTCCCTGTGTCCAGGGTTGCCCGGTCAATGTTCAGATCCCCGATTTCATCGCCCACATCAAAGAAGGCCGCTTTGAGGAAGCTTATCAGGTCATATCCCAAACTTCCACCCTGCCTGCTGTCTGCGGCCGCGTCTGCCCGCAGGAAACGCAATGCGAAGCCAAGTGTACCCTCGGCATCAAGTTCGAACCTGTCGGCATCGGCCGTTTGGAACGCTTTGTCGCCGACTACCATAACGCCAACAACACCGCCGCCCCGATCATTCCCGAACCGAACGGTCACAAAGTCGCTGTTGTCGGCTCCGGGCCTTCCGGCCTGACCTGCGCCGGCGACCTTGCCAAGAAAGGCTATAAGGTCTCCGTTTTCGAAGCCCTGCACACTGCCGGCGGCGTTCTGGTTTACGGTATTCCTGAATTCCGTCTGCCGAAGAGCATCGTTGCCAAGGAAGTTGAAGGCTTGAAGGCTCTCAACGTGGATGTCGAAACCAACGTCGTTATCGGCAAGACGCTGACCATTGATGAGCTGTTTGAACAGGGCTACGAAGCTGTGTTCGTCGGTTCCGGCGCGGGTCTGCCGAACTTCATGAACATCCCAGGCGAGTCCCTTAAGGGCGTTTACTCCGCGAATGAATTCCTGACCCGCTCCAACCTGATGAAGGCTTACCTCGACAACCCGATCACCCCGATCATGAAGGGTGGGAATGTGGCGGTTGTCGGCGGCGGCAACGTAGCTATGGATGCCGCCCGCACCGCTCTGCGCCTCGGCGCCGACCACGTCTACATCGTCTACCGCCGCTCCATGGAAGAACTCCCTGCGCGTAAGGAAGAGGTTGAGCACGCCATGGAAGAAGGAGTGGACTTCAGACTCCTGAACAACCCGGTTGAGATCCTCGGATACAACAACCCGGAGAACCCGCGCGATGAACGCAACGGCTTCGTGACCGGTATGCGCGTAATCAAGATGGAGCTGGGCGAACCCGATGAGAAGGGGCGCCGCCGTCCGATCGAAATTCCGGGTTCCGAATATGAAATTCCGGTCGATACGGTTATCATCGCCATCGGCACCTCCCCGAACCCGCTGATCAAGAACACCACCAAGGGGCTTGACGTCAACAAGAAGGGCGGCATCATCATTGATGAGAACGGGATGACCTCCCGCGCTCAGGTTTACGCCGGCGGCGATGCCGTCACCGGTGCCGCGACCGTTATTTCCGCCATGGGTGCCGGCAAGCTTGCCGCGAAGTCCATTGACGAATACTTCATGGGAAAATAAACCCGGAAATAAAATCACAAACAGCGGTTCCTCACGGGACTGCTGTTTTGTTTTATAATTCAGTCAATATCATCAAAAACGAGGGAAGAACCTATGCTGCTTGAAAAAGAGAGAAATGAAGTCGTCGCTTACTGCCGCATGATGCAGACACATCAGCTGACAAAGGGAACAGGCGGGAACATCAGCATCCGCAACAGGGAACTCGATCTGATCGCGATCTCCCCGAGCGGCGTGGAATACAGCACCATGCTGCCGGAAGATGTGGTAATCGTACATGATAACGGCGCCATTGTGGACGGTGCGCTGAAGCCCTCCAGTGAGCTGGAAATGCACCTTGCCATCCTCAACCGCCGCCCGGAGCTCAACGCAATCGTGCATACTCATTCAACATATGCGGTAACGCTTGCCTGCGCACATCTGGAGTTACCGGCAATTCATTACCTGATCGGTGTTGCCGGCAAAGACCGCGTGCCCTGCATTCCGTACTACCCATTCGGCTCAATGGAGCTTGCAGACGCGACCGGCACCGCTTTCGAGGAAGATCCGGAGCTGCTGGCAGTGCTGCTTGGCAATCACGGCCTCATCTGCGGCGGTGCCGACATCAAATCCGCCTTCAACTGCGCGGAAGAGTTGGAATTCGTCAGTGAGATTTATTATCGCCAATTGACCATGGGCGTCGAGCTTCATCTGCTCACAAACGGCGAGATGAAGGAAGTCATGCGCCGTTTCGCGGGCTACGGGCAGAAATAATCAGAGACGTCATCCGTCAATCAACAGACAGGAGAACCCGGAGAGCAATCTCCGGTTTTTTCAGTTCTCACGTTTGGACTCAAGCTCCTCAAGAATCTTCGCGATATTCTCATCTTCCGTGAGTTCATAGGCAATGCCGTAATAAGAAACGGCATCATCAAACGCGCCCTGCTTAGCCGCGGACTCACCGCTCTTGACAGCAAGCTCAATGATGAATTCGTCCGCGCCGAAACGAAGACCGTATTCCTCACAGGTTTTCGCGACTTTCTCCCAATCAGGCTCATTTTCTACAGAGATTCCGAGCTCTTCAAGATAGGAGAGGTGAGTGTAGCGGGTGTCATCTTCATCACTGAAATGCACAGCCGCCCACAGCAACGCAACAGCGTCATCCCTTTTGTCATCATAGAGCAGCAGATTGGCGGCACATGAATAGGAGCGGCTCAGCATCTCAAGCGTGTAGGCGAAGGAATGAGCCTTGCGGACTTGTTCCCAGCCTTCATCGCTGTCCCCTACCTCGGCAAGGCAGTCCGCATCATCAAGATAGGCATCCGCGTTGACCGGATTCCAGCGCAGTGCATCCGCGATCATTTCACGGGCTTCCATGTAACGTTCCAAATAATAGAGATTATTGGCTTTGCGTAGATAGAACTCCGCCACCGGAAGCGGCGCATTATAAATTGCATCTTCATGCGCCATCTTGTTTTTATACAGCAAATGCTCAAATTGCTCATTGAATGAGAAACAGCCGTCATCGGGATCACCAAACACAATTTCATGGATCTCATCAATAAGTTCATCCGCGAGCTTGAGGGATTTTACATATTGCCCGTCATTAAAGAGCTTATCGCACTCCAGCGTTTTTGCTACCTGCTTTTCCAGATCCTCCATCGCGGCCTGTTCCAGAGCCGCACGGTCTTTTTCCGGAAGAAGCTCGAACATCATTTGCAGAATCCCTCGTTGGATCATCACGCTGTTTTCCCCATGCAGATACTTCTTCTGCTGCTCTGCCAGATATGGCATATCTTTTTCCGCGTCTCCGGTCAGCCCGTTCCGAATTTCGTCAATTGTGCTCTTGATGTCCATAACTCACCCCCACAGATTTTCTATCTTAATTATAATACGAGCACCGCGGAAATCCGTTGCCGATATTTCGCGGGGATGTTTTTTCCGTCAATTCTCACTATTAACCGGACGCATAGCAGTCAGTATCTCAACAATTTCTGAAATTTATGACACAAACATGACATTCGGCAGTCCCACGGGAGCCCATCGTTATGATAGAATTGTCTAACAACCTATTCGGGTTTATCCTGTTCTGCTCTAATAAGGAGGTATAAATGGACGAAATACTCCGTATGCAGGGCATCAGTAAACGATTCGGCGACTTTTACGCCAACCGCGATATCAATTTGACCGTCTATAAAGGCGAAGTTCACACTTTGCTTGGTGAAAACGGGGCGGGGAAATCGACACTGATGAATATTCTGATTGGTCTCTACCAGCCGACAAAAGGGAAAATCTTCTTCAACGGCAAAGAGGTCCGCATCGAGTCACCGCTCCACGCCGCTGAACTGGGGATCGGCATGGTTCACCAGCATTTCATGCTGGTCGAGGCTATGACCGTATTCGAAAACATCATCCTCGGCGAACGCAATTCCAAGGGAATCTTCATTGACCGTGAAGCCCGCCGCAAGGAAATCATCGCGCTGTCCGAGCGTTACGGTCTGGAAATTGAGCTGGACAAAGTCATCACGGATCTGGCTGTCGGGGCGCAGCAGCGCGTTGAAATTCTCAAGGCGCTGTATCACGGTGCCGAGCTGCTCGTTTTGGACGAACCTTCCGCCGCGCTGACGGATACCGAAGTCGAAGGTCTGTTCGCCATTATGAACAAGCTGACGAGTGAAGGCAAATCCATCATCTTCATTTCGCACAAAATGCGTGAGGTTCTGCACATTTCCGACCGTATTACCATTCTCCGCGCAGGCGAAGTTGTCGGCACGGTTAACTGCGCCGATGTCTGCGGGCAGCAGCTGGCGAACATGATGATCGGCCGCGAACTCACCGAATCGCATTACGAAAAGATTGAGAACGCTTCGGAAGCTGTTGTGCAGATTGAACACATCGACTTCAACAAAACACAGAAACACAACGGGCTTAACGATGTCAGTCTCACGGTTCACAAGGGTGAGATCGTCGGTATCGCAGGCGTTGACGGCAACGGTCAGACCCAGCTCGCACAGCTGATCGCCGGCGTCATCAAACCGGACACGGGCACGGTTGACATACAGGGAAAAGATGTCTCCGTCTTCGACCCGAACGCGATGATCCAAAGCGGTGTCGCGCACATTCCGGAAGACCGCAACCTACAGGGTCTGGTCGGCGACATGAGCATTTCCGAAAACCTGGTGCTGAAAGCCACGGATGAGCCGCGCTTTGTCTCTCATGGCATCAAACTGAAGAGACAGGCTATCAAGAACTACGCGAAAGAGTTGATTAAGAAATACGACATTCGCTGTCTTTCTCCGGATCAGGATGTCCGCAGCCTCTCCGGCGGCAACCAGCAGAAAGTGATTCTTGCCCGAGAGCTTGAGTCCAACCCGGAGTTGCTCATCGCGGTACATCCGACCCGCGGTCTTGATGTCGGCGCGGCGGAATTCGTGCATAATCAAATGATTGACGCACGCGCACGGAATGTCGGCATTCTGTTGATTTCCGCGGACTTTGACGAAGTGCTTGAAATGTCCGACCGTATTCTGGTCATGTTTGAAGGTCAGATCATGGGTGAGTTCCCCGGAAAGAACCCGCCGATCGAAGAAATCAGCCTGGCGATGACCGGCAACAAAGGAGCAGCGCATGAATAAGTTGAAGAATATGATGGGCGTCATTGTCCCTCTGCTTTCCATTCTGCTCGCGTTCATTATCGGCGCCATCATCATGGTGATCCTGGGCGCGAATCCCGGTGACGCATTGTCGGCACTGTGGAAGGGTGCGTTCGGCACCACAAGAGCGCTCGGCACCACGCTGAACAAAGCGACACCGCTGATTTTCACAGCCTTGTGCGCCTGCTTCGCTTATAAATGCGGCGTGTTCAACCTCGGCGGTGAAGGTCAGTTCATTATGGGTTCGATCGCGGCGTGCCTCATCGCGCTGCTCATCGGCGTTGAAGGTCCCGCAGTCTGCATCCTCTGCATTGTCGCCGGCACCATCGCGGGCGGCTTCTGGGGGTTGATTCCCGGCATCCTGAAAATCACCCGCAAGCAGAATGAAATGATCATCTCGATCATGATGAATTATGTTGCGACCTTGTTGATGGGCGTCATTTATACCAACTGGCTCCGTGATCAAAGCGTCCCGCAGACACTGCCTGTTCCGGATGCAACCAAACTTGCCAGAATTTTCCCCAAACAACGCTTCACCTGGGGTCTCGTGATCGCCATCGCTGTCGGCATTATCATGTGGTTCTTCCTCTTCCGAACGAACGCCGGCTTCAAACTGCGCGCGGTAGGTTTCAACAGCACCGCCAGCCGTTTCAACGGTTTCCCGGTCAATAAGCTCGTCTTCATCAGTTTCATTGTTTCCGGCGCGATCGCGGGTTTGGGCGGCGCGGTTGAGCTCCTCGGCACACAGTATCGTTTGATCAACGGCTTCGGCGCGGGTTACGGTTTCGACGGTGTCGCAATGGCGCTGATCGGGCAGCTGAACCCGATAGCCACGATGATCGTGGCGCTTTTCTTCGCCGCGCTTCGCGTGGGGTCCACCACAATGCAGGCCGCGACGGGCGTACCGACCAGTGTCTCGGATATCATTCAAGCTCTGGTGATTATCTTCTCCGTCGCGGGCATGGCACTCGTGAAGCTGCCGGAATTCGAAACCTGGCTGAATCATCTCGGACATTCCAAAGGCAAGGAGGCTTAGTTTTATGGACATCTCATTTTTCAGCAATCTGATCCTTGCAACAATCCGCATGGCGATTCCGCTGGTTTTCATCGCCACGGCTGAACTTTACAGTGACCGCGCGGGGTTGGTCAACATCGGTCTTGAAGGCCTGGCTTCCATCGGCTCTCTGGTCGGATTTCTGGTCTGCTTTATCACCGGGAGCACCTGGCTCGGCATCCTCTGTGGCGCCCTTGCCGGCATCCTCGTCAACCTGATCTACGCTTTTTCGACGATCACGCTCTGCGCAGATCAAACGGTTTACGGCATGGCAATCAACATCTTCGCACCGGCATTGGCCTCTTTCATCTACCGCGTATATTTCGGTACCGGCAATGAGCTCAGCCAAATCAAGCTCATGGGAACCGTCAAGATCCCCGTGCTGAAGGATATTCCGTTTTTGGGCGATCTGCTCTTCAACCAGACGCCGATGGTTTACCTTGCGTTCCTGCTGGTCATCCTGACCTCCATATTCTTCGGGAAGACCAAAGCGGGGTTGAACTACAAGGCAGTCGGTGAACACCCCAAAGCCGCGGCTACGCTGGGCATTCCGGTTATCTCCGTCAAATATCTGGGCTGCATCATCTGCGGTGCGCTGTGCGGCATCGGCGGCGCATACCTGACGACCTGCTATTCCAACACTTATGTAGAAGGCAACATCGCCGGGCGCGGCTTCATTGCCCTGGCTGCCGTTATTTTCGGTCACTGGAGCGCCGGCGGCGTCCTGCTTGCCTGCCTCTTCTTCGGTTTCTGTGACGCGCTGCAGATTCGTCTGCAAGTCATGTCCTTCGGTCTGCCGTATCAGTTTTTCCAGATGATCCCGTATCTCGCGACGATTATCGTCCTGTCCATTCTGGGCGGCGCCCAGGCGGGACCGAAAGCGAGCGGCAAACCTTATCGTCGTGAAGAACGGTAATTCTACCGTCAATAATTTACAAAGGAGTGTAATATGAAAAAATTAATGTTGCTTGTGCTTGCTGTCGTAATGCTTTTCACCTGCGGTATCGCCGGCGCGAAGGATTATAAAGTCGCCATGATCTGCGACTCCAGCATTAATGATGGCGGCTGGGGCACTGCCTGCTATAACGCCATGATCGTCGCTGCGGAAAAGCTCGGCTGGGAAACCGCTGTTACTGATTCCATTTCTCAGAATGAATATTATGAATCCATCGTCGCTTACTGCGACTTGGGCTATGACCTCATCTACGCCCCGGGCAACCAGTACACCGACGCTGTCCTTCAGGCTGCCGAAGAATATCCGGAAGTCGCTTTCGCCCTGCTGAACGGCGGTGCCGACACGCCCGAGAAGGCTGTTGAAGGCAACGTGACCTCCCTGCTGCCGAACGCCCAGGAAATCGGCTGGATCGCCGGTGCGCTCGCCGGTCTGACCACCAAGACCAACACCATTGCCTTCATCGGTGGTATGGAACTCGACACCACCAAGGGTAAGTATCAGGGTTACGCCGAAGCCGCTCAGTATGTCGCAGCCAAGGAAGGGCGCGAAGTTTCCGTCCTCGATCCGGTCTATGCCGGTTCCTTCTCCGCTTCCGACAAGGGAATTGAGTTCGCGAAGGCGATGATGGACAAGGGTGCCGATGTCTTCTTCGGCGACGCTTCCGCTGTTGACTCCGGTGCCCGCCAGGCGATTGATGAAGCCAACAAGGCCGCCGGCGAGATCAAGGTCTATGACATCGCCCAGCCTGCCGACTTCCTCGGTCAGAATGAATGTATTATCGGCTCTCAGGTTACCGACAACTCCTCCCTCGTCGGTCTGTCCATGACGGCTGTCATGGATGGCACTTTCGGCGGTTCCGTCCTCTACGGCACCCTTGAGAACGGTGTTCTTTCCGCCGGTGCGCTGAACGACATCGTCCCCGCTGACGTTCAGGAAAAGTACCTTGCCTACATCGATGAGATGATCGCCGGCACTTTCATGAAGTAATCTTTCGTGATCATAAAGACCGCGGCGGAAACACCGCGGTCTTTTTTTGATGTGCGAAGATCGGCATCGAAAAAAACTCGTTGTCACAAATATTCCCATTTTCGATTTGCCGTGCTAAAATAGCTGAAGTAAATCTTTAAGCGCGATACAGAGAGATCGTCAAGATTGCAGCGAAGTCAATGTATAATTCGACGGTCTCCTATGATGGGACCGTCTTTTTTATCGCCGCATGCCGCACGGCAGCGTCTCTCCATGTCCGCCTGAAAATGAATACCAGTTTACAGGAGCAGATGATGAAAGACGTTATTATTGCATGCGACTTCAAGAACAAGCAGACCACCCTCGACTTCCTTGACCGCTTCACCGAGCGCAAACCGTTCGTAAAGATCGGCATGGAGCTCTTCTTCTTTGAAGGTCCCGCCATTGTTCGTGAAATCAAAGCCCGCGGTCACAAAATCTTCCTCGATCTCAAAATCCACGATATCCCGAACACTGTAAAGTCCGCCATGCAGAGTCTCGCGGCACTGGAACCCGACATCATTGATGTTCATTCCGCCGGCACCGCTGTCATGATGAAAGCCGCCCTTGAGGGCTGTGTCCGCGCTGACGGCACCCGTCCGCTGGTCATCGCTGTGACGCAGTTGACCTCCACCACGCCTGACGCGCTCCGTGACGAACTGCTCATCCCCAACACCATGGAAGACACCGTCATTCACTACGCGCAGAACACCATGAACGCCGGTCTCGACGGCATCGTATGCAGTCCGCTCGAAGTCGCCGCGGTCAAGAAGAACACCCGCCCGGACTTCATCACCGTCACCCCGGGCATCCGCCCGTTGGATGCCGCCAAGGATGACCAGGCCCGCTTCACCACACCGGCACAGGCGCGCCAAAACGGTTCCGATTACATCGTTGTCGGCCGCCCCATCACCCGCGCCGCCGATCCCGTCTCTGCTTACACGAAAATCTATAACGAATTCATGGGGTTATAATCATGGAACATATCGAACACATTGTTGCCGAAAATCTGCTGAAGATCCAGGCGGTTTTCCTGCGCCCGAATGACCCTTTCACCTGGGCTTCCGGCATCAAGAGCCCGATCTACTGCGACAACCGCCTGACGCTTTCCTATCCGGAAGTCCGCCGCGTCATTGAAAACGGGCTTGCCGACACCATCCGCCGCGAATATCCGGAATGTCAGGCTGTATTCGGCACCTCCACCGCCGGAATCGCCCACGCCGCGTTTGTTTCCGAAATTCTGAACCTGCCCATGGGTTACGTCCGCGCAAAAGCGAAGGATCACGGCCGCACCAACACCATTGAAGGACGTCTGGAAGAAGGCTGGAAGGTCGTTGTTGTCGAAGACCTGATCTCCACCGGCGGCAGTGTGATCGAAGTCGTCAACAACCTGCGTGAAGCCGGCGCCGAAGTTCTCGGCATCGCGTCCATCTTCACCTACGGCTTGCAGAAGGGGCTCGACCGTCTCGCGGAAGCCAACGTCAGGAATGTTTCGCTGTCCAACTTCACCGCGTTGACTGAAACCGCGCTGCGCATGAACCTCATCAGTGCTGATGACATCGCGAAGATCAAGGCGTTCCAAGCCAACCCGTCCGACGAGAGTTGGATTCAGAAATAAGACATCACATTGAACAGAGCCGCTGCAATCAGCGGTTCTGTTGTTTCGCCTCAATACAAACCGATATAAAGTATCCGCCATGGGATTGCCCGCACCGCGGTCCAAGATCCCTAAATCACGCCCCCGACGTCGGGGGCTTTTCTTGTCAGATACACCAATCAATGGCTGATTATCTTCATTTTAAAACATGCCTATCCGCTATAACCGGATGATGTATGTCATTAATCTCTCCGAAGCCCTTGACAAAAAAAAAAAAAAAACGTTTAATAAAATCGGTCGATTTAGCATAAGGAGGGTATTTCC
>CAVESB010000021.1:0-13588 GCA_963618265.1 bacterium | reverse complement strand
CCGAAGCCCTTAACAAAAAAAAAAACGTTTAATAAAATCGGTCGATTTAGCATAAGGAGGGTATTTCCTTGAAAAAATCATTGATTTTATTTTTCGTATTGATTTGCGCGGCGCTGTCCGTGCTGAGTGTCTCCGCCGCGCCCCGCGATCGTTACTACGATCAGATGGGTAACAAGCATTGGTGCAACTCCGACAGCTACGGCTGCTGGATTACCGGTGAGAACGGCGAACATGAATACATCATGTTCTGGTCCGAAGCCGCCCGCGATTCCATCATGGGTCCCGATTCCAAGGCACCGCTCGGAACCAACCCCGGCACTTCCGAATTGCCGCTGCTGCCGCCCAAGCCCGCCAACACCAAAAACGGCGGCAGTGCTATCCCGGTGTGCGACGATAAACAGTATAATAGTGAGCGAACTGCCTGTTATGCTCAGTGCGCGGGTAATTTCCAGAGCTTTGCATGCACGAACACGGATGCTTCTGAGTCCTCCCCCTGTGGGTGTGTATGCACGTGTAAGAATTAATTCATTGGCGCAGTGAAGACCGGCGGAAGGATTCATCGTCGGGCTTCAGCATAATCAAACAATCACAAAGAGGGCGTCTCAAATTGGATTGAGATGCCCTCTCTCATGTCATTTACTGTGCCGCAGCCATTTCGGTCAAAGCGACCGCCTGCGTCTGCTGAATTATCTCCGGCGCGATCGTCGGTGTCGGCAATGTCCATTCCATTGTCTCCTGTGAAATCGTGCCTTCCTTCCAAGGCAGCATCTCAAGGAACTGGTTATAGCTCACGCCCTTGCGGATCTCATAGCGTGGGATGTAATACATATTCTCACTGACGGAGATTTCCGTGGATCTCAGGTTGCCCGCAAGCGCGGCATAATAACCATACTGCACCGTTCTGTTGATAATCTCTCCATCGGAATCGGTATAACCGTCCGGATAGGCAAAGACCAAGATATCCCGTTCAAAGATCTCTTCAAGCTTCGCCTTGGACTGTCCGATTTCCTGCCCCATCACGCTGCGATCCGTCATACTGTTGCCGTAATTACCGGCGGAACCAATGTCCCAACCGTCATCCAGCATGGTCTGAATCTGATCCTTGGTCAGGGAATTCTTGGCGTCAACGTGGTTCGCCTTAATCAGCAGATTCCCGACAAAGCCGTATTTCTTGAGGATCGGATAAGCGTGCTTCCACTGACCCAGCTCCGTGGAGTCGAAGGTGAACATCACCGGACGCGCCGGCAACTCACCGCCGTTCCGAAGCACGTCAACCATCTGCCCCAGAGTGATGGAGGTATATTTCAACTCGTACAGCATGCGTACCTGCTGTTCAAACTCAATCGACGGAACATACGCATCGGACTCCCACTGATAGTAAGCGTCATCCTCTCGACCGTTGGCGATATCGTTGTAATAAAGGATGAAAATTTCAGCAGAGCCGGCTTCATGGTAGGTCCATGTCGCAGTGGGTTCAATGGTCGGAGTCGGCGTGATTGTCGGCGTGGAAGTCTCCGTCGGCGTCGGGGTTTCGGTTGATGTCGGTGTCGGCGGAGTCTGCGAACCGATGTAGTTCATCTTCGCCTGAAGCGTGGATGCGACCATCGTGCGCACCATGTCCTCGGTGGCTTTCTCAGGGAGGTTGCAGCCGGCAAGAATGACCGCCGCGACCACAAGACAAATCAAAAGAATTCTCTTCATACAATGCTCCTGTATGACTATACTAAACAACAATCTTCAGACGCACGAGCCGAATAACAGTCCGTCAATTTCCGCGAACAATGCTTCCGCGCCGACGGTTTCGTCTGTCCCCAAGCGTTCGCGTCTGCGCCGCCAGGATTCATCCGTTTCATCATCCGCTTTCATCAACAGTGCAGGAGCGAGCAAGCTTACTGCGGTATGAGGCGCATAGAGTTCCGCCTGCTGCTTCGTCAGATAATCCAAAGCGGCTTTTGCAAGTCCATAAACCGCGTGCCCGCGGTAGCCGCCGGAGACGCTCGCGTCCCCGATATTGATGACGTGCCGCAGTGACGGACAGGACGCCGCCAAACGATCCGTCAAATACCAAACAGCCCGCAAGCCGACATTCATCACAGCGTCCCATTCCTCGGGCATGACGGTACGCAGCGTGCCCGCACAAAAGAGCGACGCGCTGTTGATCAGGGTTGTGATTCCGTCCGCGTGAACCTGCGCGATCATGCGGTCAATATCATGAATGTCCCGCAGATCTGCACGAACGACCTCCGCTTTTCCGCCGTTCCGACGAATCTCATTCCGCAATGCCAAGGCGTCCGCTTCGCTCGTGTGATAATGCAGCCGAACAAAGCAGTTTTCCGCTGCGAGATGCCGTGCGATCATGGCGCCGACTCTGCGCCCCGCGCCGGTAATGAGAACCGACTCAGGCACGTGTCTTCCTCATTGAGCGAGCGAAAACGCCGCCCAGATCCTCGTCAGTCAGCTGATAACGGTCGCGTTTCAGCGGTCCGCCGCCAACCCAATGCGTCATACGAACCATCCCGTCGAGATCCGCGTCCGTGAACCCGTAATCCGCGAGACATTGCTCACCGAGTCCAAGCCCATTCTTCCATGCGGACAGCACCGCAAGCAGCTCCGCGGCGTTCTCTTCATCGGAAGCGCGTTTGTCGCCGAGACCGAGTTCAAGGGCGATTTCCGCGTAGCGCTGCGGGGCATGTGCGGAAACCACAGCATGAAATTCATCGAAGAGCATGGCGAGACCGACCCCGTGCGCGACTTTCGGATTCATACCGGAAAGCATATGCTCCATGGTGTGAATAGTTGTCGCGGAGGAGATGTAAATCACCGTCCCGCCGACCATGGAGGCATAAGAGACGTGATAGCGTGCCTCAATGTCCCTGCCGTTCGCGACGGCTTTCGGCAGCCAATGATAAACCGCTTTCATGCCGGATAGCGCCATGGCGTCGCTGAGTGGGTTGGCTTTCACGGAAATATACGCTTCCAGATTATGACAGAAAGCGTCAAAGCCCTGAGCCGCCGTCAAAGCCGGCGGAATACTCAAGGTCAATTCGGGATCGACATAGGCCATCGTGACAAAGTCCGTGCGAACTCCGATTTTTTCATTCTTTTCGCTGTCGGTAATAACAGCCGTTTTATTGCCCTCCGTGCCGGTTCCCGCCGTGGTAGGAATGGCGACGAGAGGCAGCGGTTTGTTTTCCAACGTTCTGCCGGCACCGCTCCCGGAAGCAGTATAATCCCACAGCGTGCCGTCATTGACAGCCATAGCCGCGATACCCTTCCCGGTGTCAATGCTACTGCCGCCGCCGAGCGCGATGACGCAATCAATGCCTTCTTCACGGGCAAGAGCGGCACCCGCCATCACAGATGCCAATGTCGGATTGGCACTGACGTCATCAAAAACCGTCACAACCTCCGCTTTCCCGCGAACGATTGTCAGCAGACGATCCAGCGTGCCGTTCTCGCGAATGGTTTTCCCGCCGGTCACAATCAGCGGGCGTTTCCCCGGCAGCGAAGCCTTGGCGATTTCATCCATCACGCCGCAGCCGAAACGCAGTCGAGCGGGCAGATCAAAGGAAAAACTTTCGAGCATAAAAAACTCCTCAGGCGTTCGCTTTCAGGAACGCAGCGGCATCGGCAAGGCGCTTCAGAACCTTCTCCTTACCGATGATGGCCATGCAGTCAAAGATCGGCGGGGTCACTGTCTGGGCAGAAATTGCGCCGCGAATCAGACCGAAGACCTGACCCGGCTTCATACCCATATCCGCGACAAGCTGACGGAGCGGCGCTTCGGCGGATTCGGCGGTCAATTCGGGAATCGCGTCAATGACTTCGTAAGCGCGTTCAGCGATATTAATGCAATCCTCAATCGTCAACTTCTTCTGCATGAGCTGCTCCATGACCGGCGGAATATCCTCTTTGAAGAGGAAGGCGGTTTTTTCCGGTGCCTCGGTCAGTTTGGTCAGGCGTTCTTTAATGCAGGGGACGATCTTTTCCAATGTCTCAACATCGGTGTCAATGCCCGCCTTCTGATAGAAGGGCAACAGCCGCCGCGCCAGGTCATCATTCTCCAGCTGACGGATATGCAGACCGTTAAAATAATCCAACTTTGAGAAGTTGATGGCGGACGGGGACGGATTCAAATGTTCAAGAGAGAATTTCTCTTCCAGATCCTGCAAGGTAAAGAAATCGGTATGGTCGTCATAACTCCAGCCCATCTGAGCGGTCCAATTAATGACAGCTTCGGGAATGTAGCCGAGATCGGCGAAATCGGTGAGAAACACGGCGTAGCCCTGCTTGATCAGCTCCTCGGACTCACGCTTGGAGAGCTTGCCCTTGCCGGATGGACTGAGGAGAACGGAGAGATGCACCCATTCCGGTTCATCCCAGCCGAGTGCCTGATAAATGAGATGATGCAGCGGCAGGGACGGCAGCCATTCAGAGGAGCGGATAACATGGGTGATCTTCATCAGGTGATCATCAACCATGGCGGCAAGATGATACAGTGCCCAGCCGTCTGTCTTGACGATAATGGCATCATCCAGCATACGGTTCTCAATCGTGATGTCGCCGCGAAGCATGTCATGCACAGTCGTCGTGCCTTCGCGCGGTGTCTTCAGACGAATGGTATGCGGTTCACCGGCGGCAACGCGGCGTCTGGCTTCCGCAGGATCAAGGTCGCGGCAGTCATCCAGACGTTGGAAGTTCGGGTCGTTCTGCGGCTCATTCCTGCGCTGTTCCTCAAGATGTTCGGGTGTGCAGAAACAGTAATACGCGGCACCCTTCTCAATCAGCTCTTCGGCAACCTTCAGATAGATTTCCTTGCGCTCCGTCTGACGGTACGGACCGTAAGGACCATCCTTGTCCGGTCCCTCATCCCATTTCAAGCCCAGCCAGCGAAGACCGTCCATGATCTCTTTTTCAGCAGTGGCTACATAACGGGTACGGTCGGTGTCTTCAATGCGCAGGATGAACTGTCCGCCGGTCTTTTTGGCGATCAGGTAATCATACAGGGCGGTTCTCGCGCCGCCTAAATGTAAACGACCCGTCGGGGACGGGGCAAATCGGACACGTACCGGTTTTATTTCATTCGTCATTTCATTCCTCACTAAATATTCGCCATGAGCCTATCCCTGCTCATGTGATTTCTTTTCGCTTTTCCGATTGACAGGCGACGCACTCCACCACACCAATCGCCATTGCCAATGCCATTGTGGATGAACCGCCGTAGCTGATGAATGGCAACGTCAGACCCGTCACGGGGAGAATCTGCAGATTCACGCCCATATTGACGACCATCTGAAAGAAAAATAGGGTCGCGATTCCGTAACAGATGAGCGCACCGAAAAAATCCGGCGCGTTTCGCGCCACATGAATAATGCGCAGCACCATCGCGCTCAGCACCACGATCACCAGAAAAGCCCCGATAAATCCGAACTCCTGCCCGAGTGCCGAGAAAATAAAGTCAGTATGGCGCACTTTCAGGAAGCGCAGCTGCACCTGTGTGCCGGAGCCGTATCCCTGACCGGTAAGCTGACCGGAGCCCAGTGAGATCACGGCCTGGTCAATGTTGTACGAGTCACCGTAACGTGCGTCCGGATCCGGCGCAATGAAGGTCTTCACACGGTTAATCTGATATTCCTGCACGAACGGCACCGTTTCCGGAGAGACAAATATCCACACCAGCATCGCAATCACGACCAGAATGCCCGCCAGCCCAAGTCCCAGCAGTTTGCTCATCGGGATGCCTGCAACCCAAATCATTGAGAACCAAAGCACCATCATCACGATGGAGGTACTCATGTTCGGCTGCAGCAGAATAAAAACCACAATGCCGAATGTCAGAGCGAAACTCTTGGCAATCCACATGAAGTCGTGCTTTTTATTGTCGTTGTCCGCGAAGTATTTCGCCAGTCTGATAATCAGGAAGGTCTTCGCGAATTCCGAAGGCTGCAGCGAAATCGGTCCGATGCGGAACCAGCGGGCGGAACCGAACGCCGCAGTACCAAACAGACGCAGCGCCAGCAACAGCAGAATCGTCCCGACATACAGGATATTGGCAAGCGAGTCCAGATAGTGATAATCAAAGAACGCACATGCCAAAATAAACACGATCCCGATCCCGACATAAAGGATCTGGCTGTTAATGGAAACTTCCAGGTTTCCTGCCAGCGCGGATTGAATCATGACAATGCCGAAAAAGCAAAGCACAATCACAATGCCGAACAGCACAAAGTCAAAGTTACGCCAACGTTCCCGACGCATTAATTCTTACGAGCACCTCTTTTAATCGGGATATCAGCGACAAGCCGCTGTTCCCGCCCTTGATGATTGAAATCAATCGCGACATCGTCAGGATCAATGTTTACATAACGCGAGATAACCTCGATGATGTCGTTCTTCATTTTTTCCATTGTTTCCAACGGAATGTCCGCCCGGTCATGCACAAGGACAAATTTCATCCGTTCCTTTGCTACCTGAGAGCTGGTATAATTTTTCCTGCCTCCACTGAAGAGATCTGCGAGATCCATAAACCCCTCCCATTAATCAACCGAATATTTTTTTCAGACGGGTCAAGAAGGAATCCTTCATGTCAATTTCATCGAAAGGCACGTTTTCGCCCTCAATACGTCCTGCAAGGTTGTGGAAAGCCTGACCGGCAACAGTCTTGTCATCCAACGCAATCGGATTACCGCGGTTGGTGCTGACGATGACATTCTCATCTTCGGGAATCAGACCGATAAGCTCAATCGCGAGCAGTTCGTTGACATCGTCCTGGTTCATCATGTCGCCGCGACTCACCATTGCTTTGTTGATGCGGTTCAGCACCAGTTCGCCGGGACCTTTGCCTTCAGCCTCGATCAGCCCGATGATGCGATCCGCATCGCGAACGGCAGAGACCTCGGGATTCGTGACGATGAGAATACGGTCAGCGGGGGCGATAGCGTTCTTGAAGCCCTGCTCAATACCGGCAGGGGAATCAATCAGGATATAGTCGAACTCTCCGCGCAGATCATTGCAGATCTGGATCATCTGTTCCGGGGTGACCGCGTCTTTATCTCTGGTTTGAGATGCCGGGATCAGATAAAGCTCGTTCAGACGTTTATCGCGGATCATGGCCTGCTTCAGGCGGCAACGACCTTCCGCCGCGTCTACAATATCATACACGATGCGGTTTTCCAATCCGAGAACAACATCCATATTACGCAATCCGATGTCGCCGTCAATACAGACTACTTTCCGCCCGCGCAGTGCCAGGCTGACAGCAAGATTCACGGTGACAGTCGTCTTCCCGACACCGCCTTTCCCTGAGGTTACGGTAATTACGTTCGCGGTCATTTTCTCTCCTATGTTACGACTCTGTTTCTATCTCTCCGAATTTGTTCCTAACCACAAACAAACCCGAATGGTTCTTTTTCTTATCAAACTTTTCAATAAAGCGCGGCACGCCGTTCACAACAACCTGCGCGTTTTCAAAACCCATCGCGCAAACATACGCGCCTGTTTCGTATTCGGAGCCGGCGGATACCCGTCCGCGAACCGTACCCAACACGACCACGTTTCTGCCGGAGCTGATTTCCGCTCCGGGGTTGACATCGCCGAGAATGATAATCGGTTCCTGCCGTGTGACAGACACACCGGAACGAACAGTCTTCCCGATCAGATACGCGGCTTCACCGACCTCAACAGCACGCTGCGGTTCCTCAATCTCCTCACGGCGGAATTTCTTTTTGGAGACGGCTGCTTCCGTAGCAAGTCCCAGCGAACGGCAGTTCTGCATGGTTTTCTCACTGCGGCTGAAAATCCCTTTCAGCGCAACACTGTTCTTCTCAAGCTCCCCGCGCAGAGAGGTGATTTCCACGACACGGATATCAAGGTCACCGGCATCGAGAAAAAGGTTCGCTCCGCTATAGAAGGCGGCATTTTCCTCAATCGTCTCCCGAACCGCCGCACAGCACTCCGCCCATGAAGCGTTCGGCAATGTCATCAGCAGCCCGTCATTGATTCCTTTTACTTTCAGTTTCATTTCTTTGTTTCTCTGTCCGCGCTTTATAGATACATTTGTTTAATTCTATCATGTATAAGCGCGTTCTGCCTTAAATAAATACGATTCTGATGTTCGGAGACGGACATCAATTCGCGGTGCCTTTTCTTTCTGCGTCGTATTCTTTCAGATTGAAATATGCGTCAATGGTACGGCGGGCAGGATAACCCGCGAGGTATGCGCCTTCCTTGCCGTTATAGACAAATACGACGACAACGATTTCCGGATCGTCATATGGGGCGTATGCCGCGGTCCAGGCGTGCGCCGGCCAGGAACCGAATTGACAGAGCCCTTTGGCGTTCGCAATATCGTCGCAATATTCCGCCGTGCCGGTTTTGGCAGACGACTCATGCGTGTCGTTCAGGAACGCCTCTTCTGCGGTACCGCCCGGCTGCGTGACAAGACGCAGACCCTTTCGGGTCTCTTCCATCACCCAGGAATCAACGACTTTATACTCATCCGTCGCAAGTCCGTCCTCATCGTAAACACGAATGCGTGCGTCTTTTGTAATATCCCAGTACATCTGCGGGGTGAAAGGCAGAACGACGTTGCCGCGCTCGTCCATGATCTCATGAATAAGAGTCGGGCGGATATGAATGCCGCTGTTGGCGACGGTCGCGAACGAACCGAGAACCTGAATCGGGGTCGCGGTGACGTAGCCCTGTCCCATGGAAGCGAGGTAGGTATCGCCGGTAGCCCAGGCTTCGCCCTGATTGACACGCTTCCAGGTGGTCGTCGGGATCAGCCCGTCTTCCTCACCGTCGAGTTCAATGCCGGACTCCTGGTCATAACCCAGCGCACGGGCGTATTCGCCGAGGCGGTCAATGCCCAAGCCTTCGGGAACTTCGGTGCCGTAGCCGCCGCCGACTTTGTTGAAGTAAATGTTGCAGGACCAGGCGAGGGCGTGTTGATAGTCCACCTGACCGTGACCTGTACGCAAATGGCACACATATTCCTGAGAGGAGCCGGTTTCGTTCTCGGAGTATTTCTGCTCCATATAAATGGAACCGGGATCGAAAACATAGTAATCCGGCGCGACAACGCGCTCGTTCATGGCACCGATACCGGTCACGATCTTGAAAACGGAACCCGGCGGCTGTGCCACTTGCACCGCATGATTCATCAGCGGTTTGGATTGATCTCTCGTAAGCTGGTCATAGTAATACGACGGAATGTAGCGGGTGAAGCGGTTGTTCTCAAAAGACGGCTCCGAGACCATCGCGAGAATCTCCCCGGTTTTCGGGTTCATGGCAATGCCCGCCGCGTCCTCGGTGATCGGACCGGTGACAGAGACACGATTGTAAAAATCCATGATCGCGATCATGGACGCACGCATAGCGTTCTGAAGACGAATATCGATCGTCAGGCTGATATTGTACCCGGGAACAGGGTCACGCGGGGTCTCAAGGTCGCGCATTTGCTGACCGCCGACGTCAATTTCAACGACACGCCTGCCGTTTTTCCCTGAGAGGACATCCTGAAGGGATGACTCAATGCCGGAATAACCGTATTGGTCTTCGGATGTGATGAAGCCTTTTGCTTCCATCTCTTCCTGCATGGATTCCGGGATCGGGCCGAGAAAGCCGATGAGTTCGGCGGTGTTGTACCCGGTCGGATATTCCCGAATAGAGTTCACACGTACGCCGACGCCCGGCATTTCATCCACCCTTTCCTGAACAATCATAGCGAGTTCCTTGCTGACATCGCAGCGAATGCCGGTCGCGTCATAAGGGGACAGAGAGTTCGCGATATAGACAATCTGCGTAATGCCGAAATCCGTGCCGCACTCACTGTACATACGAACCGTCTCGTCATTGATCTCACCGTTGTTGACGGGGACATCAATCAATGCCGAGAGCTTGCGGTATACCTCCTGAGTATCGCCATCGTCTTCCGGCAGGTCCGACGGCGTGATCGTAATGTCATAAGTGGCGGTGTTGCGTGCGAGCACAACGCCGTTACGGTCATAAATAATGCCGCGCTTCGTCTGTTCCTGTACAACGGAAATACGGTTCTCATCCGCGCGGATCAGGTAATTTTCGCCGTTGATAATCTGAATTGTGTAAAGCTTGTATGTATAGAACAGCATGACCCCGAAAAAAACGACAAGAAACCCGATCAGCCGCGGATTGTGCAGGTTCAATTTGTTTTCGCCGGTTCCTTTATTCATTCGTCAACCTCATTAATATAGATTGTGCTGATAACATCGTTCAAAAAGGCGTAAACAGGGATTGTGAAGAGCAGGTTCATAATCAGCGACGGAACAATCACACGGTTCAATGACAGGACGTAGTCCAAATTGGCGCCCTGCAACGTCAACAGACCCAGCGATAACAGTGCCTCAAACAGTGTGCTCACAATCGTCACGAAAAGCGTCAGAATCATCGGCATCTGCCAGATACGCTTCTTAATAAGCCGGATAAATCCCCAAACGCCGAGGTTGAACCACATATAACTGTTGAGCGGCATGGCACTGACGAAACTCATCAGCAGACCGCCCCAAACCGCCATGATCCATGAATATCGGGTTGAGCTGTTAATACTCCAGACAATCAGACAGAGCAGTACGAGGTTCACGGCACCGTTCATCAAACGAATCCTGCCGAAGATCGTAACCTGCAAAAATGCCGCGATGGCGAAGACGGGCAGCCCGACAATCACTTCAAGCATTATTCGGCATCCATTTCCAAAGGCGCGGTGTTCGCCGGCGAAAAGTTGGAAACCACCAGCACCGCCTCCAAACTGCTGAAATCTTCCGCAGGCACGAGCGACGCGGATTGGAACAGTTCGTTGTTGATTTGGTTGACGTTCAGAATTTGACCGATCACGTAGTCCGCCGGATATTCACCGCCAAGCCCGGAGGTTTGTACGATCTGTCCCGGCTGTAGGGTGACATCCTGAGACACCATTTCAATGGTAATGTCGCCGGTGACGGACCCCTCGACCACACATTCTGCGTCGATATCGGGGATCACGGCGTTAACCATTGAGGTGGAATCGGTGAGCAGCTTCACGCGGGCAGCGGAGGCCGTGACAGCGTCGATTTTTCCGACAAGTCCGTTGTTCGTAACGACAGGCATACCCGCACGAACGCCGGCGTCACTGCCTTGATCAATCAGAACGTATTTGAGAAAAGGGGAGGGATCCTGACCGATGACCTGGGCAGGGATATACTGGCTGTCCGGATTCGAGCGGGCAAAGCCAAGCAGCGCGTAGAGCACGTCAGCCTCGTTCAGATCCTGCTGCAGCTGAATAATCTGATTCTGCAACTCGGCAACCTGCTTCTCAAGCTCGGCATTCCTGGCAATAAGATCCCGCTCATCATCCGAAACACTGAAGAGGTTCATGATTGAATTGAGCCGCTCCATCATAACAGACTGAAATCCAACCACAGGGGAGATCACGCGGTCAATTCCTTTGGCAAGGTAACCGCTTAACGCCAAAAGAGCTGTTCCGAATACGAACAGTACCAGGGCGATTTTTTTCCAGTTTCGGAAATCAATTTTACGCATATCGGATGGGAGGCTTCTCCTACCGCGGGCTGCTGAAGCGGTCCATGCTTGCCTTGAACTGCCGCAGCGTTTCCTCGCTCTCCAACACCATACCGGCACCGCGGGCAACAGCGGTCATCGGGTCGTCAGCTACCCATACGCGAATACCAAGCTCGTCATTCAGACGGTCAGCCATTCCGAGGATCTGCGAACCGCCGCCGGAAAGGCAAATGCCGGTCTCAATCAAGTCTGCAACAAGTTCCGGCGGAGCTTCATCAATGGCATCTTTAATCGTGTCGATCATCACTTGAATAGAGGCTGAAATTGCCTCACGGATCTCGACCGAAGATACTTCCACGGCTTCCGGCAAGCCGGTGACAAGATTGCGCCCGCGGATAATCATGGTCTTTTCCGTCGGGAGCGGATAAGCCGAGGCGATCGCGATCTTCGTCTGCTCCGCCATTCGTTCGCCGATATAGAGGTTGTAACGGTTGCGGACATAGTTGATAATGTCCTGTTCAAGCTCGTCGCCCGCGACCCGCAACGAGCGGAAGACAACGATTTCATTAAGGGAAAGAATCGCGACTTCAGTCGTACCGCCGCCGATATCAACGACCATCGTGCCTCGAATCTCACCGATGGGAAGCCCGATCCCGATGGCGGTTGCCTTCGGTTCCTCAATCAGGTAAATTTCACGGGCGCCGGCAGCCATTGCCGCGTCATAGACAGCGCGCCGCTCAACATCCGTGGCACCGCACGGAATACCGATCACAACACGGGGGCGCGGGAACGGGGCGATAGACTGCTGATGCGCACGGCCGATAAAGTAGCCGAGCATCGCCTGTGTGATTTCAAATTCGGAAATGACACCGTCACGCAGCGGACGGATAATCTGAAGGTTTGCCGGGGCACGGCCTGCCATTTCCTTGGCTTGCAGACCGATGGCAACCGGGCGTTTCGTGCGTTTTTCCACCGCAACCCATGAAGGTTCATTGATAACAATGCCCTTTCCGCGGACATATACCAATGTGTTCGCGGTCCCGAGATCGATGCCGATATCGAGAGAGAACAACCCCATTAACCAGTTCAGTGGATTAAACGCCAACTTTACGCTCCAAAATACAGAATTTTTGTCAAGCCAATATAAACCTGAGCTTTATTATACCAAATCATTCATTATTTTCAATGATTTATCAGGTTGTTTTTCAGCCCCTTCAACTCCATTAAAAAACCGCGCCGAAGCGCGGCTTGTATTATTTATGAGAGCAGCATACGGTCGTTATTGAGTTCTTTACCCGCGGACTGCTTGAAAAGGTCGAGCAGGTCTTTCACCGTCAAGCCTTCTCTTTTGCTGCCCTTCAGGTCAAGCGCGATCCTTGAGTGATCCATCATCAATGTACGGTTGCCGAGATCCAGCGCAGACTGCATGTTATGCGTGATCATCATGCAAGTCAAATGATTTTTCTCCACCACATCACGGGTCAGGTTCAGAACCTTCTCAGCAGAACCCGGATCCAGCGCGGCGATATGCTCATCCAGCAGCAGCAGCTTAACCGGATTGTAAGTTGCCATGATCAGGGAGAGTGCCTGACGTTGACCGCCGGACAAAGTGCCGACAGGTGCCTTCATACGGTCTTCAAGTCCCATATGAAGCTCAGCCAGCCGTTCGCGAAAAGCGTTCTTCTCCGCCTTGGAAACGAAAGAAAGCCAGCCGCCTTTCGCGCAGGCGAGCGAGAGATTCTCCTCAATCGTCATGCCCGGCGCGGTACCTTTCATCGGATCCTGGAACAAGCGGCCGATATTGCGGGAGCGCTGATGAGAAGACTGCACAGTGACGTTTTCCCCGTCGATGAAGATGCTTCCGCTGTCGGTGATAAAGTCGCCGCAGACAACGTTGAAAAGTGTTGATTTGCCGGCTCCGTTCGCGCCGATAATTGTGATGAAGTCGCCGGTCTCTACCTGCAGCGAAACATTATCCAGCCCCTTGCGGGCATTGACGGTTCCCGGGAAGAATGTCATTGTGACATTTTTCAGTTCAAGCATAATATCACTCATAGCT
>CAVESB010000020.1:0-25275 GCA_963618265.1 bacterium | reverse complement strand
CGATTGAACTCACCGCGTAATTTCATTGACGGAAACGACCCGGCACGGGTCGTTTTTTTTTTGAAACGGGACAAGCCTGTAAAAAAAAGCAAAAGCGGGACAGCCGAAACCGTCCCGCCGGAAAATCTGCGGATTCGTTTTGATGAGATTTCAGGTGTGCCCGTAGCCTTCCAGAAAATACCTGCGCCCGGCACTCACCCAACGTTCCTCAATGACGTTCATCTGCCCGGCGGCTTGCAAAAGCAAAAAGATTTTGGCGGACTTTTCCACAACCTCACAGCAAACCTTTGCTTCTTCCAAATCCGCCCCACAGCAGACCGGCCCGTGATTCCGAATCAGGACCGCGTTGGCATTGCCGAGCGAATCCGTGATCACCTGTCCGAGTTCAACATGCTTTTCGGACGGGACAAAGCGGGAGGAAAGCGGAATCGCGCCCCCCAGAAGCTGGCACATTTCCTCCGTCAGCGGGGGAATGTCTTTCTCCTGCGCCGCCGCCGCCATGGCGTAAGGGGAGTGCATGTGGATGATTGCGCCGATATCCTTCCGCTTGTTCAGAATGCCGCGGTGAATTTCCCTTTCGCTTGTTGCCAAGTGATGACCCGAGACCACCGAACCGTCCGGCGCCAGCACGACCAAGTCATCCGGCGTCATGGTCTGATATTTGACCTTGGAGGGCGTAATCAGAATATTGCCGTCATCCAGCCGGACGCTGACATTGCCCCAGGTTCCGAAGACAAAGCCCTTTTCCACAAGCCAAAGGCAGCAGTCGATGACTTGCCGGCGCAGTGAAATGCTATCATTCATCAAGAAAACCTCCCGTTTTCGTCTTATAATTAGAGACAGCACAAATTGTATCATTGGATAATGGTAAAGTCAATTTGGAAAACAAAAATAAACAAAACAGAAAATAACCTTGTGTTTCAGCCCGAAGCAGGTATGATATTTACTGTCAAAAATTTAAGGAGTTGGAAAAGATGGCCGGCGAAAAATTGAAAAGAAGATCGCAGATCGTGAGCCTTGTCCGCGAGCGGGGGCAGATCTCCTGCGTAGCGTTAAGCCAGATCTTTGGGGTCACGGAGGAGACAATCCGCAAGGATTTGCAGGAGCTGAGCGACAAAGGCGAGCTTTTGCGCACCTTTGGCGGGGCAATGGTTCGTGAGTACGGGAGCGAGCGTCCGTTGGATCAGCGGCTCATTCAGAACCTCGAAGAAAAGCAGCGCATTGCGCAGAAAGCTGCCGCGCTGCTGAAGCCGGGCGATTTGGTCATGATGGATGCCGGTTCGACCGTGACATTGATGGCCGGGGCGATCCCGGACGATTTCAGGGTTACGGTTCTGACCAATTCGCTGGAGATATCGAACATCCTCGCGCAGAAGTCGAATGTTACCCTGATCTGCACGGGCGGGAAATTCCACAAGAAATCCATGTCGTTTCAGGGTATGCTGGCAGAGGCGACGATCAACGCGCTGAATGTTGAGAAGGCGTTTATTTCCTGCTCCGCTTTTGACACCGAACTCGGCGTGATGGATGTCAATG
Organism: bacterium; assembly: GCA_963618265.1. Classification (GTDB taxonomy): domain Bacteria; phylum Chloroflexota; class Anaerolineae; order Anaerolineales; family Anaerolineaceae; genus Flexilinea. The sequence continues at coordinate 23,739 of CAVESB010000020.1, read as the reverse complement.
AAGAGGCGGCGCGAAGCAAACGCGACATGATCAAGAATGCCCGTGAGACGTATCTGCTGATGGACAGCTCGAAAATCGGGGGCATTGCCTATGTGACCACCTGTCCGGCGCACTGCATTACAAAGATCGTGACCGACGACGGCGTAGCTCCCGCGCTTGTGAAGAAAATTGAGGAGATGGGCACGGAAATCATTCTGGCATAAGGCTTCGAAACAGAATTCGCGCAGGATAACGGCGGGACGTTTCAGTAAAGGGTCTGCTTGCGGAAAAAGCAGATTCTTTTGCTGAAACGTCTTTTTTTGTGCCTGTTTGATTGCCAAATGATTTATGAAACAAAAACAGAATGACTTTTGATATTGACAAAATAATTTTGAAATGCTACAATAATCGTGGAAAAGAAAGAATTATTCGGAGCATGACAACGATGAATGAATTGCAAAACAAATATAAAAAGCAAATTGAGGAAATGATTGAAGCGTGCAGACGGTCAGGCGCCTTGGGTTACGGAGCCGGATCGGGCGGGAACGCTTCATACCGTGTGGATGATAATGTTGTGCTCATTACGCCGACCGGCATTGTTAAGCGCAAGATTGTTTTTGAGGATATCTGCATTATCGACATGCAGGCGAATCCGCTGTACATTCCCGAAAACAGAAAGCCGACCGGCGAATACTTCATGCACTTGCATGTGTATGAAAAGCGTCCGGATGTCAACGCCGTGTTTCATGCGCATCCGCCGATTCTGATCGGCATGTCTCTGGCGGAGGAAAGCGCTGCTTTGATGAGCAGGGCGGTGCTGCCCGATGCGGCCACCATGTTCGGGCCGATTCTGACGATTCCCTATGTCCGCCCGAACGGGGATGAACTGGGGTATTCGTTCGACCCGTACATCATGAAATCCAACGCCTTCATCATGAGCAACCACGGCTGTCTGGTGTGCGGCAAAAACGGCATCAGCGGCACGGTGGATGAATGTATTGTCATGGAAGCGCAGGCGAAGGCTGTGCTCGTGAGCAAAATCTTAAACGACTCGATGCGGGTGATGAACGCGCGCGACATGGCGGGGCTGGATCAGCTGCTGGCAAAGCGTGAGGAAGTGATGCCCTGCAACCCGGGGAATTGCTGCAGCATGGCGCAACTTTTTGATGATAATGCTGTTTTAAATACGGAGGCATGCTGATGATTCCGAAAGTCCGTCTGGTCAACGGCATTGAGATCCCGCAATTGAGCATCGGCACTTATAAAGTCGAAGATTTAGAGGGCGTAATCAGAGCCGGGTTCCAAGCCGGGATTGATGCGGTTGACGCCGCGGAGCACTATCATAATGAGGCTGAAGTCGGCAGCGCATTGCAAGCGATCGGCAGACCACGCGAAGAATACTGGCTCTCAACCAAGATTTGGAACCTTGATCAGGGTTATCAGCGGACGATGGCTGCATTTCGTGAGAGCGTTGAGCGTTTGCAGACTGCGCCGGATATGCTGCTGATCCATTGGCCATGCCCGATGAAAGGTTTGTACCCGGAAACATGGCAGGCGTTTCAGCAGCTGTATGCCGACAAACGCATCCGCGCAATCGGGGTGAGCAACTTCACGATCAAACATCTGGAAACGTTGAAGGCATTGGGCGGCGTACAGCCGATGGTCAATCAGATTGAGATGCACCCGTATTTTATTGATGAGGAAATGCTCCGTTACGCGAAAGAAAACGGCATCATTATCGAGGCCTGGAGTCCCCTGCTGCGCGGGAAACAGATCATCACCGATCCCGTAATCGAAGCCATGTCCGCCAAATACGGCGTTTCCCCCGCTCAGCTGGCAATCCGTTACCTGACGCAGTACGGCGTAAGGGTTATCGTGAAGTCGAACAACCCCACCCATTTGGCAGAGAACAGCGATATCTTTTCCTTTGAGATCGCAGATGCGGATATCGAGGCTCTGAAGAAACTGAACCGCCGCCGCCGCGTGTTTCAGGATCCGGACGAATATTACATTTGATGAAAGCAGGCAGGAGAGAATGAAACGCAATTCTATGTTGGCTGTTGACATGGGAGCCAGCAACGGTCGTGTGGTCTGGGGGCAGTGGAGCGATTCGGGCTTGGAGTGCCGCGAAATTCATCGCTTTGAGAATGTTCCCATCCGCGAAAACGGCTTGATGTGCTGGGACATTCCCCGCCTCCTCAAAGAGATTGTGACGGGAATTGCGAAATGCGGCGAAACTTTTGACAGCCTGGGGCTGTGTTCCTGGGGGAACACGATCGGCTTGTTGGGTGAAGACGGCGAACTGCTTCGCGCACCGATTCATTACCGCGAGCCGAAAACGGATGAAGGCTTAGCGCCATTGTACGCGAAGCTCAGCCGTGAGGAAATGTTTGCGCAAACGCTGTATATCCCGATGACCATTCAGCCCGCGGTTGTGCTCAGCTATTTACGGCAGACGAGTCCGCAGACGCTTGAAAGAGTAAAACAGGTGCTGATGATCTCGGATCTGATGAATTACCTGCTGACCGGGAAAGCCGTTTCCGAACAGACCATGGCCGCCACGAGCGGGATGGTCGATATGCGGAGCGGCAATTGGTGCGGGGAGTATATGAAAACCGCCGGGATCAACCCCGCCCTGTTCCCGCCGATTGTGAACAGCCGCACGATCCTTGGTCCGCTGCGTGATGAATACTGCCCGGCGCAAATCAGGCAGCCGCAGGTTGTCGCGGTCGCGGGTCATGACACCGCTTCGGCTTCCGGGATTGTTGAACACGGCGCGAATGAAGACAGCCTGTATCTCAGCTGCGGCACCTGGAGCTGTATGGGCTGCAGCGTCGATGCCCCGCTTGAGGATCAGCGCGTATTGGAAATCGGCGCGACGAATGATTTAGGACCGGATGGCGATCATCAGATTCGTTTCAATCATACCGGTCTGTGGATCCTGCAGGAATGTCGGCGCGAATGGAACCGCCGCGGCTTCAATTTCTCTCACGCCGATCTGGCGCGAATGGCGCGGGAATGCGGAAGCGTCGATGCGCTGATTGACACAGAGGACGAGCTCTTTTTCCGAAGCGGCGACATGCCGCAGAAGGTCAGAGATTATCTCGCGGGGACGGGTCAGCCGCCCGTTGATTCGCCGGCGGAAATCGCGCGGGTCATTCTGGAAAGCCTCGCCCTCCGTTACCGCTACTCCGCAGAGATGCTTTCCCGTTTGAGCGGGACAAAATTCACATCCATCCGTGTGGTGGGAGGCGGCAGCCGAAACGCGGTGCTGTGTCAGCTGATGGCGGACGCGACCGGTTTGACCGTGTATGCCGGTCCGACAGAGGCATCAACCATCGGTAATTTTGTTCAGCAGGGGCTTGCCTGCGGGGTTTTCAGTGACAGAGCGCAAGCCCTGAACCTGTTGCGCGGGATGACAACAACGAAATATCTGCCTGCTGAGGATTACGACAAGAAGTATCGGAAGGCTTTGGAAATTTGCAAATGGAAGACGCTTTAATGAGGTGAAATGAAATGAATTCGTACCTGAAAAAATATGAGCGGGAAATCAATGACATGGTTGAGTCGTGCCACCGTGACGCTGAAATCGGTTACGGTCCGGCAGTCAGCGGCAACCTTTCTTACAGGGTGGATGAGGATATTGTTCTCATCACCCCGACGAAAACGCCCAAGCGTCTGATTCGTCCCGAGGACATTTGCGTGCTGAACATGGCGGGAGAGCCGCTCTACCTGCCGGAAGGGAAAAAGCCGACCGGGGAGACGTTCATGCATCTTCATGTGCTGAGCAAACGCCCGGATATCAACGCCGTGATGCACGCGCATCCGCCGCTTGTGACCGCGCTCTCAACCACAGCCGCCGGTAAGGAAGCACTGTTGCTGCCGCTCATTCCCGAAGCGATGATGCAGCTCGGTCCGGTGATTACCCTGCCCTATGCGGATCCCAACATGGAAGAACTCGGGTACGCCTTTGACCCTGTGGTGAACGACTCAAACGGTTTTGTCCTTGAAAGCCACGGTGCGCTGGTTTGCAGTCCCAAGGGTGTGCTGCATGCCATTGAGTCGCTTCAGGTGATGGAGTCGCTTTCGGAGTCAATTATTGTCGGGCGAATCATGGGCAAAAAACTCAAGTGCCTGACGAAAGCGGACACCGAAGGCATTGATGAAGTGATTCGGGAATTGGGCTGGTCTTTGCCCGGCGCCCCCGGCAGATACAAGTCAATTACGGAAATGTTTTATCACGCATAGCAGTTGTTTGAGGGGTATCTATGGGAGATCAGGTTTTTATTAAGCTGGAAAACATCAGCAAGACATTTCCCGGCGTAAAGGCGTTGGATCACATCAATCTGACGGTCAAACACGGGGAGGTTCATGCGCTGGTAGGTGAGAACGGTGCCGGAAAGTCCACCTTGATCAAGGTGCTCGCGGGCAATTACAAGCCCGATGAAGGCGGAAAGATCACGATTGACGGTGAGACTTTCGCTTCACTGACGCCCGCGCTGTCTCTGCGCAAGGGCATTGTGGTCATCTATCAGGACTTCTCTCTGTTTCCGAACCTGACCGTGGCGGAGAACATTTCAATCACAGAGGAGATGGAGAAAAAGGGCGCCTGTGTCAGTTGGAAGGAAATGCAGTCCGGCGCAAGAGATGCGCTGAAAAAGCTGGGCGTTGAGATTGATGTGAATGTTCAGCTGGGTGAGCTTTCCACCGCGAAACAGCAGCTTGTCGCCATCGCCCGGGCTTTGGCATGTCAAGCCAAGCTGATCATCATGGACGAGCCGACTTCCACCTTGTCAAGAGGTGAGGTTGAACTTCTTTTCAACATCATTCGTGAGCTGAAAAAGCAGGACATTTCCGTTCTTTTTGTCAGCCATAAGCTGGAGGAACTGTTCGAGATCGCCGATACCTTTACCGTGATTCGCGACGGACAGTATATTGACGCCCGCCCGCGAGAAGAGATGGATAACGACACCCTGATCTCATTAATGGTCGGGCGCAAAGTCGAGTTCACCCATCAAGGTGCGGATCAGGTCGGCGAAGTCGTCCTCGAAGTGAGAAAGCTCAGCAAATTCGGCAATTTCAAGGATATTTCCTTTACGGTGCATAAAGGTGAGATTGTTTCCTTCTCCGGGCTGGTCGGCGCCGGACGAACCGAGGTGGTGCAGGCGATCTGCGGCCTGGCTCCTGCGGATTCGGGCGAAATCCTGATCCATGGGAAACCCGTTGCCATCAGGAGCATGAAAGACGCCGTGAAGCATGGCATCGCTTACGTCCCCGAAAGCCGCCTGACCGAAGGGCTTGTTCTCACCAAAAGTGTTGAAGACAATCTGGTGATGACCGTGCATGACCGCCTGCCCGAGGGGAAGGCGCTGGTCAGCCTGAAATACAAGCATCAATTGGCACAGGACTGGATCAATAAGCTGAATATCAAACCCGGCTATCCTGACATGGCTGTGCAAAAACTGTCCGGCGGCAATCAGCAGCGTGTGGTGATCGCGAAATGGCTTGCCACGAATCCGGAGATCCTGTTTATTGATGAACCGACCAACGGTATTGATGTCGGAGCGAAAAGTGAAATTCACACCCTGATGCGCGAACTTGCCTCTCAGGGAATGGCGATTGTGATGGTTTCCAGCGAACTTCCCGAAGTTCTTTCGATCTCCGACAGGGTATTGGTGATGCGCCGCGGGCGGATTAATGGCGTTTTTGACGGAGCCTCCGCGAACCAGGAAGAGCTGCTCAACGCGGCGATTCTCTCGAATGGCGGAAGGGAGAATTAACACATGAAGAGAATAATTAAGAGCCGCGAAACGGCATTGGGCATTTTGGCTCTGGTATTGGTCGCGATCATCAGCGTTAATAATCCGCGCTTCTTAAGCGCCGTCAACCTGATGAATGTCTTCAAGAGCAACATCATTCTCGCGATTGTTTCCTGCGGGATGCTGGTTGTGATGATTACCGGCGGTATTGACGCCTCAATCGGGGCCATCATCTCCACGACAACGCTGATTGTGGGGAACTTTCTGGTGCATGTGTCGCCGAATCCTGTGCTTGCCTACCTGCTCGGGATGCTCGTCGGAACGGTCTTCGGCGTGATCAACGGTCTGCTGATCGCGTATTTGAAGCTGCCGCCGCTGGTTGCGACGCTGGGCATGAATTCAATCGCGAGCGGTTTGATGATTTTCCTGACCAAGGGTGCCTACATCAACAATATTCCACAGTCTTTTATTGACTTCGGGTTGACGACCTTCCTGAAGATTTTCCCCAAAGGCGACGGTACGTATATCGGGCTGCCGATTCAGGTGATTCCGCTGGCCGCGATTGTGCTCCTCACGCACTTCATTCTTCAGTATACAAAAATCGGGCGCGGCGTGTTCGCGATTGGCGGCAATATGCTTTCGGCGGAACGTGTCGGCTTCAATGTGAACGCTGTGCAGGTCTTTTGTTACGCGCTGAACGGTTTCATCTGCGGTGTGGCGGGCGTGACGCATATCTCCATCATGCGCAGAGTTGATCCCAACGCTTTCACCGGCTATGAAATGGATGTTATTGCCGCGGTTATTCTCGGCGGCGTCAATGTCCTCGGCGGCGAAGGAACGCTGACCGGAACGCTCCTGGGTGTGCTGCTCTTCGCCATTATCAACAACGGACTGACCCTGTTGAAAATTTCTTCCTACTGGCAGAAAATCGTGCTGGGCGCGGTCATGGTGATTGCCATGTGCGTGATGGTCATTCAGAAACAGCGCGGCAACAGCCGTGTCCGCAAGGTTGATATCGAGTAGGGGGTGAGAAGATGAAGAAACTGTCTAAAGAGGCGATCCTGCTGATCATATTTGTGCTGATTTTCGCGCTGCTCTCGATTATGTCGCCGGGGAAATTCCTTACCGCGAGCAATATGCGCTCTATTTGTTTCCAGATCCCGGAGTTCGGTCTTTTCGCCATCGCCATGATGCTTGCGATCCTGACCGGGGGCATCAACCTGTCCGTCGTCACAAGCGGAACACTGGGCAGCATTCTCGGCGCGCTGGTTCTTTCAAAAACCAATGCCGCCGGCATGAGCCCTGCGCTTTCCATCACGCTGGCTGTTCTGACGGTGCTGAGCATCTCCACGCTTTGCGGTCTGCTCAACGGCTTCATCGTCTCCTACCTGGGAACGGCCGCGATGATGACCACCCTGGGAACCTCGACTTTATATGAAGGCATCGGTCTGCTGATTTCCAAAGGCAACTCCATCTCAAAGTTCCCTTCCGAATTTTACTGGTTCGGCAACGGCACCTTTCTGGGAATCCCGATTCCGATGTATTTGTTCGTTTTCTTCGCACTGCTGATTCACATCCTGCTGCACAGAACCGCCTGGGGCTTGAATGTATACATGATCGGGAGCAATCCGAAGGCCAGCAAGTTCTCGGGGATCAATGTTCCCGGCTCCACCATGCTCGCCTATACCCTTTCCGGTCTGCTCAGCGGCGTCGCCGCGGTGATTATGATGTCGCGTTACAACTCAGCGCGTATTGACTACGGCTCATCCTACCTGATGCAGACGGTCGCTGCCTCCGTGCTCGGCGGCACCCTGATTACCGGCGGTTACGGCACGGTCTACGGCGTCGTGCTGGCGGTGGCTACGCTGCAATGTCTCTCGAGCGGGTTGAATATTTTCGGCATGGACACCTCCCTTTCGTCCATGATCACCGGCATTGTGTTGATCGGCACGCTTGCGATCGGCTTTATCGCCGCGCGCCGCAGTGAAGCCGTCCGCTCCGCAAAGAGCTGACGCAATTCATGAAAATGATTCCCGCGGAGGACGGGAGTTATCAAGAAGGTAAATACAACAAGGAGAATACAAAAATGAAAAAAGCTGTGTTTTTGGTTTTGATCGCTTGTTTGCTGCTGAGCAGCCTCTGCGCTTTCGCCGCGGACGAGAATGAATATACCATCGTTGTCATGCCGAAGCAGATCGGCATCACCTATTTTGAATCCGCCCGCGCGGGTGTTGACAAAGCCGGCGAAGAGCTGGGCGTCAACGCTGTGTTTACCGGCCCGACCGTAGCTGACGCCGCGGAACAGGTAAAGATGATCCAGGATCTGATTTCTCAGGGTATTGACGCCATCGCTGTCTCCGCGAATGATGCGGATGCTTTGACCCCTGTCCTGACTCAGGCTCGTGAAGCCGGTATTGTGATTCTGGACTGGGATACGCCCGCTGACCAAAGTGTCGTCGATCTTTCTGTCCAGACTGTTGAATTCAAGCGCTTCGGTGAAGCGAACCTGGACGAGCTTGTCAAACAGATGGGCACCGATGAAGGCGAATACGCGATTTTGACTTCCACGCTGACCGCCGGCACCTGCAATGAATGGATTCAGGCTGTCCTCGACTACGCCGCCGAGAAGTACCCGAACCTCACGCTGGTGACTGACCCTGTCTGCACCAACGAGAGCGTTGATGAAGCTTATTCCAAGACGCTTGACCTGCTGACCACCTACCCCGACCTGAAGGGCATCATCGGCTTCTCCTCCCCGGCTCCGATCGGCGCGGGTCAGGCTGTTTCCGAAATGGGACTTCAGGGCAAGGTTGCCGTGGTCGGTACCTGTATGCCCAATGACGCCAACTCCCTCATGAAGGAAGGCGCGATCAGCGCCGGTTTGCTCTGGGATCCGGCTGCCCTCGGTTATCTCTCCGTCGGTCTTGCCAAGTACGTCCTTGACGGCAATGAAATCGTTGACGGCGATGTTGAGGTCGAAGGCTACGGCACCGCGACCATCGTCGGCAAACAGGTCTTCATGGGCGATCCGTTGATCTTCACTGCGGATACGGTTGATAACTATAACTTCTAAGTCATTGAACGAAGCGGGCGGACACGTTTAGAGACCGTTGATCTTCCTCCCGAAGGTGTTCAGCCCGCTTTGAAAGGGATGAAAGCTTGCTTCAGCTTTGCATCCCTGTTTTTAAAAAATCGGAAACCGAAGGGGTACATAAGATGAAATACGGCATCACATACAGCTATTGGAGCAAGGACTGGGAAGGGAACGATTATCCCGCCAAAATCGAACGCGCACGCAAGTGCGGTCTGGATATTTTGGAGGTTTTCTACAGCCGCATTTTGACAATGAGCGAGCGTGAAATCGCTGAAATCAACGCCGCGCAGAAAGCCAACGACATTGAAATTTACGCGCTGGGCGGCTTCGGTCCGCAGCAGGATGTTTCCTCGCTTGTTGAAACCGTTCGCCGCAAGGCTGTTGAAAGCGCGAAAGAGCTGATTCGTGCTGTCAGCAGGCTCAACATTCACAACTTTTCCGGCATCAACTACGGTCAATGGTGCGGTCTTTCCGATCCCGAGAACAAGGCGCGGAGATTCGAGAAGGCTGCTGAATCGCTCGCTGAGATCGGACGCTTCGCCGCGGATTATGATCTCAGCTGGAACATGGAAGTCGTGAACCGTTTCGAGAGCTATCTGGTCAACACGGCGGAGGAAGGCCGCGCATTGGCGGAGGCTTCCGGCAGCGGCAATATTAATATTCTGCTGGATATTTTCCACGGAATGCTTGAGGAAGACGATCTCGCGCAGGCGGTACGAACGGCGGGAAACCGTCTCGGTCATTACCATGTCGGCGCCAATAACCGCAAACTTCCGCATCCGGGTTTCCAACCTTGGGAAGAGATCGCCGCGGCGATGAAGGAAACCGGCTACAACAAGAGCATCAGCATCGAACCGCTCCTTCATACCGGCGGCAGTGTGGCGCTTTCCGGCGGCAATGTTTGGCGTGAAATGCTGCCCGCGGGCTGGGATGACAAGACGCTTGATGAAATGCTGAAAGACAGCCTCGCCTTCCTGAAGGGGATTTTTGACTGATTGAGCGGGAATTATGTGCCTGAATGAGGAGATAAGTATGGAGCGATTATTCATTGGAATTGACTCCGGCACCACCGGGATTAAAGCGGTGGCAATGGATATGCGCGGCAATGTGGCATATAAGAAAGACTGCAAACTGACGGCGATCTGTCCGCGTCAGGATATGTATGAAGAGGACATGCATGAAATATGGGAAAAGGCCTGCCTCGCGCTGAAGGATGTCGCGTCCCGTTTCCCCAAAAAGAGCATTATCGGCATCGGCATTACCGCGCAGGGCGACGGGATGTGGATGATTGATAAGAACGGTGAGCCGGTTCGCAACGGCTGCTGCTTCTGCGACGGACGCGCCGCGGAGTTCGTGGACGAATGGGTGGATAACGGCGTATGCGACCGCCTGTTTGACCTGACCGGAACAAGGATCTTCACCGGCAACCAGAACGGCATTGTGAAGTGGATGGAAAAGCATGAGCCGCAGTCTCTGGAAAAGGCGGCGTATATCCTGCATTTAAAGGACTATCTCTTTTACAAGCTGACCGGGGAAATCACCACCGATGCCACGGATCAGTCACTGATTTTCCTGAACCAGAAAACACGCGAATACTCCGACGAAACTTTTGAACTGTGCGGACTGAGCGCGTACAGGAGCAAGTACCCGCCGGTACTGAAAGCCAAAGACAACGCCTTCCGCATCAAGGCGGAGCTTGCCGACGAGCTGGGGCTGAATCCGGACATTCTGGTGACTTCGGGACCGATGGATGTCGGCGCCTGCGCCCTGGGCAGCGGCGTGATCGAACCCGGGAACTGCTGTTCGATTATCGGAACTGCGGCGCTGCATGAGATGGTGATCGACAATCCGCTTGCGGACGATGTTCACGCGGGGATGACCGTCTCCCATGTCATGGAGAACCGCTGGCTCCGCCTGATGGCTTCACTGGCGGGCACGCCGAACCTGGAATGGGCAATCAACACCTTCGGCAAAGACCTCAAGCGTGAGGCGGAAGCAAGGAAAATCAGCGTCTACAGCCTGGTTGAGGAGCTTGTTAAAACTTCACCCATCGGAGCCAACGGGGTGCTGTACCATCCCTATCTACTTGCCGGCGGCGAACGTGCGCCGTTCACGGATTCGAGAGCGCGGGCAAGTTACGCCAATATCAATGTCACCCACACTTTGGCAGATATGCTGCGTGCGACTTATGAAGGCGTTGGCTTTGCCATGCTGGACTGCTATGCCAATATGCCCGGCAAAGTCAGGCAGATTACCGTCTGCGGCGGCGGGGCGAACAGCGCTTTCTGGTGTCAGATGTTCGCGGATGTTTTGGGCACGGAAATCATCACGGTCAACGGCGATGAGTTGGGCGCCAAGGGCGTTGTGTTGAATAACGCTGTTGTTCAGGGTTTCTATGCGGATTATCAGCAGGCTGTCGCAGAAACGGTATCCGTCAGCAGGCGTTTTGCGCCCGATATGGAAAATCACGCGCGCTATCTGGAAATCTATCCCTTGTATCAGAAAATCCGCGAATCACTTCAACCGACGTGGGCAATGCGCGAACAGATCGAAAATCACTCGCGTTGAGTCAATCCGCTTTTTCATATTTACCCCTTCTTTTTTTATCCGCCCTCATTGAGGGCGGACTTTTTCTGCCTGCTCACGGAAGCGGTTCATAAAAAAAAGTTTGGCGCGATTGCATTACAGGAGTTCCCCGGCGGTGTCTCCCATCAGCTGAATTTTCGGCAGCAGCGCGTCGGAGTAATCCGCGGCATTGAGGCGGAAAGAGGAGCTGTACTGCCCGCCGGGTGAGAAAAGCGTCCCGGGGAGAGCCAGCACGCCGCGCTTCACCAGTATGTGACAGTATTGTTCCGCCGGGAAGCCCTCGGGCATGGTGACCCAGAGCAGATATCCGCCGTCCGGGGAAGAGACGCTCGTCCCTTCGGGGAAGCAGCTCAGCACGGCGCGGCGCATTTGCTGAACGCGCTCATAATAAGTGACGCGGGCCTTGGCAAGCGTCCGCGCATAACTGCCCCGCGCCAGCATTTCCGCCAATACGGACTGACGGAGCAGGTCGTTGCCGGAGTGCGCGATCTTTTCGCGGCGTTGCAGACGTTCAATCAGGCGTTCATTGCAGAGCCAGCCCACGCTGAAGGCGGGCGAAAGGGACTTGGCGAATGAAGAACAGTAGATGACGTACCCGCCGCAGTCAAAGGACTTGATCGGGTACGGCGGCTTTTGCCCGAAGTAAAGGTCGCCCATGGCATCATCCTCAATGACAAACACCTGCTTCTCCTCGGCTTTGGCCGCGATGTGCTGTTTGACCTCATCGGGCAGTGTGGTTCCCAGCGGGTTATTGATGGAGGGAGCCAGATAAACGGCTTTGATCGGATTGGATTCAAGCACAGCGTCGAAGAAACTGAGGTCGATGCCGGTCTCATCGGCGGCGGGGATCTCAATGACGCTCAGCCCGAGTTCCTCGGCAATATTGAGCACGTTGTAGCTGCAGGGAGACTGAATCATGATGTGGTCCCCTTTTTGGCAAAGTTCGCTCAGGCAATAATACAACGCCTCCGTGCAGCAGCCCGTGACCAGCAGGTGCTCCGGCTGAATGTCCACGCTTTTTTTGGAAAGGGCGCGGATGATCTGCTCACGGAAAGGGTCATAGCCGTTAATGTAATCTGAACACTTCAGACCGGGCGTGCTTTCGCGCATACGGCGTCCCATGGCGCGGTAGAGGGCGGAGTAAGCCAATTCCGCGGAAGGCATACAGACGCCGAAATCCGTGATCCCCTCTGATTTTACGACGGCAGAAATTTTCTCGACCGTTTCGGAAACGTGTACTTCGGTCGGGGTTACGGTGCGTTCACCGGAAAACTGAATCTGTGAGTGCGAGGTGACATAATACCCGGATTTCGGCATGGCGTAGATGAGGTGCTGCTCCTCGAGGTATTGATAGGATTTCAGAATCGTGATGATGCTGACACCTTTCGCTGCCGCGAATTCACGGATTGAGGGCAGCTTTTCATAAGGTGCGTAGACTCCTGAAATGATGTGGCTTTGGATTTCCTCTGCAATCTTTCGGTATAAAGGTTTCTTGACTCTCATTTCAAAGCGATTCTCCATCTGCGTTGCGTTGTTGCTACGATAGGATAATTATAACGATTTGTATATATATTTACACGAAAAACGAAATGATTCTATCCGAAAACATAGAAAAACGACCGGAAAGTGACAACGATAAGAAATTAAACAGGTCTTTTATCGCGCTGAAAGGTGTCGTTTGACGGGATGCTGACGCCGGAGCTTCATTTGGGTGCTAATGCTGGCACTTCGGGCAGAAGTGCGTGCCGCGCTGACTGAGGACGATGCGTTCAATCAGCGTGCCGCAGTTCGGGCAGGGTGTGCCTTCTTTTTGATAGACTTTGAACTCGTTTTGAAAATGACCGCCCTTGTACGCCCAATCGAAGCTGGAGCCGTTCCGGGCAATGGCGGCGCTCAGCGTCTCACGGATGCAGCGGTGAAGACGGGTCCATTCCTCATCCGTCAGGCTGTTTGCGGGACGGTCGGGGCGGATCCCGGCGGCGAACAGGGATTCGTCGGCATAGATGTTGCCGATCCCTGCGATGAGGTGCTGGTCGAGCAGGACGGTTTTGATCGCGCCGCGTTTCTTCCCCGGCTTTTCCCGCAGGTATGCCTCCGTGAAGTCCCCGCTGAGGGGTTCAACGCCCAGATCCCCAAGGACCGCAGCGGGATCATGCGTGACCCATACGCGGCCGAATTTGCGCACATCGTTGAAGACCAGGCGGGTGCCGTCCGTGAAGCGGAAGATCAGCCGGTCATGCGGCAACAGGGCGTGATCGGCTTCCGTCTCGAGGCGCAGATCCCCGCTCATGCGCAGATGGATGAGAATGAACGGGTCATCGGTCGCGATGACGAGATACTTTGCGCGGCGGCTGACGGAACGGATGACGTGACCTTTGAGGGCTGCGGAACATTCTTCCGGCGTGCCGTCAAAGATCAGCGTGTTCCGATTCAATAAATCGACAGAGCTTATCTGCCGATTGATAACGGGTTCTCCCGTCATGCCGCCCGAACGCAGAGAACGGGCAACGGTCTCAACTTCGGGCAGTTCGGGCATCTTATTCGTGGAAGAGGCTGCCGACGGAGGTGCCGCGGTTGACGCGGGAAATCACTTCGCCGAGCAGGGTGGAGATGGAGATGATGGAAAGGCGTCCGTTGAACTTCGCCATCTTTTCATCCGGGATCACGATTGTATCAGTCGTGATGAACTCATTCGCCTTGGTGGCGACCAGCTTCTCAACAGCCTGGGCGGAGAAGACCGGATGGACGAAGTTGACCGTCACGCTCTTGGCACCGTTGGCGAAGAGGAGGTTGATGTCGTTGGACATGGAGCCGCCGGTGTCAACTTCATCATCGCAGAGAATGGCGTCTTTGCCTTCGACATCGCCGATGACGGACAGAGCCCGAGCCTTGGCATCGTTGCCCGTGCGGCGTTTTTCGATGAAGGAAAGCGGGGTGTCGAGGAACTCTGCAATGCGGCGGGCGCGCTTGGCAAAACCGAGATCGGCGGAAACGACCACCGGGTTGTCCATATTGTAGAGCTTCATGCGCAGGTTCTCATTCATGAGGTGATAGGCGGTGAGCGTATCGCCCGGAATGGAGAAGAAACCCTGAATCTGATCGGCGTGCAGGTCAACCAGGATGTAACGGTTGGCGCCGGCGATTTCGATCATCTGGGCAACCAGACGCGCCGTGATGGGCACGCGGGGCTGATCCTTCTTATCGGAGCGGGCGTAGCACATATAGGGCAGAATGGCCGTGATGCGCGCGGCGGAGTCAAGATAGAGCGTCTGCAGGAGGATGAGCAGCTCCATCAGGTTGCGGTTGACGGGACGGGAGGTTGACTGGATCGCGAAGCAGTCCTGACCGCGGATACTGCCCGCTAACTTGACGAAAAGGTTCTCATTGGGGAACTCGATGATTTCCCGATCGCATAATTCCAAACCCAGATAATTCGCTACTTTTTCAGAAAGGGGCAGATTGCCGTTCCCGCTGTAAAGCTTGATATCTCCGTAAAGCTGCATTGTTTTTTCCTTTGTTTATCAATGGTTTCTTTTGACAGATTAAAACCTGTAGCTAAGTATAGCATAGTCAACCCGGATTCGCACGATACTCATTATCATACTTTAATAACGAAAATCACCCTCGGCGGTTCTCCGTCAGCCTTTGCATGCGCCTCGGTCTCCGTTCACTTTTTATCAAAATATCCCCGCGCTTCCATGGCTTGGGAGAGCTCATCCCCGCGCCGGAAGGCACTCAGGAAGATCGGGACGACCAGCGGCAGGGCGGCGCGCGCCCGTTCGCTGAGACGGCCTTTGCCGACAGCGGCGCCGCGTGCCTGCTGGGCGCGCAGAATGACGCGGCTCTCTTCCTGCAGGACAGGGATAAACTGAATGGCGAGGGAGAGCAGCAGACCGATCTCATTGACGTCCACGCCGAGGAACTTCAACGGACGCAGCAGTTTCACCACCGCGTCCGTCAATTCCAATGGGGTCGTTGTGCGGCGCAGAACGGCACTCAGCATCACTAACTCCGCCATCACAATCAAAATCGAAAACCCCTGACGCAGACCTTCTTCCGAAATGCAGAAAATCCACCGCTTCCACAGTACGTGCGCTCCGGGGAAGAAGAGCCCGTTCATGCAGAAAACCGTCAGCAGGAAGGGTAGGATTTCTTTCATGGTTCCGAGCAGTTCTTTTAAGCTCATCCCGGCGAGACTTGCGGCAATCAGCACGGTGATGAGAACAAGGCCTTGACCGGGCAGTCCGCCGAGGGAGGCCAGCAGCACCGCTGCCAGGAAGGCGCAGAGCTTTACAAAGGGATCGGCGCGGTGAATGGGCGTATCAAGCGGGACATAGCTGCCTGCAAAGGGGTCATTCATGCTTCGCTCTCCTTTCCAACGCCTCACGAATCGCGGCGCTCAGCTCCGCGAAGGTGGCAATCTCAGCGGAGAGATTGAAGCCCGCCGCGTTCAGGCGCACCACACATTCGCGCACATGCCCGAGTTCGGGCAACGCCGTCCCCGGGTTGTTTTTCAGGGAAAAGGCCTCGCGCACGGGACAGTTGAGGACGATCTCCCCGTCCGCCATGCGGATGACGCGGTCGGCGTATTCGCAGATGATGTCGGGGTCGTGCGCCGCCATCAGGATCGCGGTGCCGTTCCGCTGCCGTTCCTTGAGGCATTGGAGCAGAATTTCCGTGCCCTCCGCGTCCAGTCCCGCCAGCGGCTCGTCAAGCAGCAAATATTTCGCCTCCATCGCCAGTACGCCCGCCAGCACCGCACGGCGTTTTTCCCCGCCGGAGAGGGTGAAGGGCGAACGCTGCCGCGTCTCGGGATCGTCCAGCCCGACCGCACGCAGGGCTTCCGTGACGCGGCGGCGGACTTCCTCGGCGGAGCACTTTTGACATTTCGGGGCGAAAGCGATCTCCCGCTCCAAGGTTGTCTCGAAAAGCTGATGATCGGGATTCTGGAACACCATCCCTGTCACCCCGTCCGTGCGAACTGTGCCGGATGAAGGGGAGAGGATGCCTGCGGCGATCTGCAGCAGGGTGGACTTGCCGCAGCCGGTGGAACCCATCAGCCCGACGAATTCGCCCGGCATGACGGAAAAGGAAAGATCGCGGAGCGCTTTCGTCCCCGCGGGATAGGTATAAAAAACATGCTCAAGCGTCAGCGGCATAAACGCTCCGTTAATTGCCGGATGTCGAGCGGGCAATCCGTGCCGGGATCGGGGATGAGGTCGCGAATCTCATTCCAGAGCATGGCGGTGAAAGGCGGACGCAGTCCGGCGGCGCGGATCAGCTGCGTGTCGGAGAAAATGTGCGCGGGCGAAGCGTCGGCGATGATTTTCCCGCCGTCCATCAGCAGAATCCGGTCAACACCTGCGGCTTCCTCGGGACGCTGCGTGACCATGATCACCGTCCGCCCTTCCTCACGGCAGAGCTTGCTCATCAGGCGCAGGACGGATCGTCTCCCGCCCGGATCCAGCATGGCGGTGGTTTCGTCAAAGACAAGGATCTGCGGAGAAACCGCCAGAACGCCGGCAAGGGCGATGCGCTGTTGCTGTCCGCCGGAAAGCAGCTGCGGATTGCGGCGTTCGAAGCCGCTCATTTCAACAGTTGCCAGGGCGGCGGCGATTCGTGCGGACCATTCGGATTCAGGAAAGCCGAAATTGCGCAGTCCGAAGCGCAGATCTTCCTCCACAATGGGGGAAACGAATTGGTTTTCCGGGTTCTGGAACACCATCCCGCAGCGTCTGCGGATCTCCGGCAGTGCTGACGGGTCGGCGGTATCCATGCCGCAGACGCGCATAATTCCCTCATCCGGCTGCAGCAGCCCGTTAAAGTGCCGCGCCAAAGTGGATTTTCCGCAGCCGTTGCGTCCCAGAATCGCGGTAAAGGATCCCCCGTCAATGGCAAGCGACGGGATGTCGAGTCCGGTATCCGTGCCGGTATAGGAGAAGCGGAGTTTTTCGGCGGTAATACATTCCATAAGAAAATTTGTGTATCAATATTCGTGCCAATCAGTGCGGCAATTGCGATTCGCGACAGAGTGCTTGCGCCTCACTGTCTTTTTCCCGTATAATATCATTAATTGTGCGAAAAGAAGGAGGCAGCGTATGGATGCAAAAGAAAAAGCGGGGATCGTTTACGAACGTCTGATGGCGCATTGGGGTATGCCCGACTGGAACACCCTCCCGCCGATCGACGAGCTTGTCAACACGATGCTCTCGCAAAACACCAATGACCGCAACCGTGACCTTGCTTTCGGCAAGCTGAAGCAAACGTACCCGGACTGGGACGCCGTGCGGGACGCGCCCGTCGAAGAAGTGATCGAATGTGTCCGCTGTGCGGGACTCGCGAACCAAAAGGCGCCGCGTATTCAGAACCTCCTGCGCGGTGTCTCGGCATCTCATCCCGACTACGACCTGAGCTTCCTGAAAGAAATGTCTGCGGAGGAGGCGCGAAACTGGCTGACGCAATTCCCGGGTGTGGGGCTGAAGACGGCATCCATTGTGATGGTTTTCTCCCTCGGAATGGCGGCGTTCCCCGTGGATACGCATATTTACCGCGTCAGCGGCCGTCTCGGTCTGCGTCCGCCGGAGATGGATGTGACGGAGACGCACATGCTGATGCTGGAATTATTCGACCCCTCAGTCTATGGACCGGCGCACGTCAATCTCATCCTCCTCGGCCGGCGTCTCTGCTCGGCACGTAAGCCGAAGTGCGGAGAGTGCTTCCTCGCCGACCTTTGCGATTTTGCCCTCGCCGGTGACTGACAATAAAAAAGCCACTCGATAAGAGTGGTCTTTTTTGTGCCCTCTGGGGAATTCGAATCCTCAACCTTTTGCTCCGCAAGCAAACGCTCTATCCAATTGGGCTAAGAGGGCATATCTGTTTGCTCATCGCTTACAGGTGATAATATTACACCGAACCCGCTTTCCCGTCAAGTGAATTGCGAAAAATTGTGATATTCACTTCCCCGCAAAGGGAGGACGTTAACCCACGTCGCGCCGCAGTTCCCGCACCTTTGCCGGTTTACTTTTCCGCCGAACCTCCTTATGATATAGAAAATCATTTCTAACGCAGAAATGAAATATTCATCAAGGAGTGAACATGTATCATAACCATATCCGAATGGAAGAGCAGCGGGTGTCGCTGCCGATGGAAGGCACGCCGGACGCCGGCGGGAGCGGGTTCGAGATCCTCTGCATCACCGCCGGGATCGGCAACGGCTGGGAATTCTCCCCGGAGGTTCTGCGGGCGGCTGTCCCGCTCTTTGACGGGGTGCAGTGCTTCATTGATCACCTGCCGGCGGATTCCGAAGACGGTCATTCCGTGCGCGACGCGGCGGGCTTGATCTCGGAGCCGATTTTTGATGAGGAGGCGCAGGGTATCCGTGCCAAGCTCACGCCCTTCGGCCCTTCTGCGGATCTGCTGACGGAGACCTGTCAGCAGATTCTGAATCAGGAAGGCAGCGATACGCGCATCGGATTCTCCGCCGACCTGGGCTTCAACAGTGAAGGGAATGTCGTGACCGAGATCGTCAAAATCTACTCGGTGGATCTGGTCATTGACCCCGCCCGCGGCGGCGCGGTGCTGCGCGCCCTCAACAGTCTGCGCAATTCCGGCAGCCGCGGCTCCATGCGCGGACTGTGCCGTCAGGTGCTGGATTCCGGGCTGAGCGCATCGGGGTTGCCGGACGCGATCAAGTTCCGCATTCGCGACCGCTTTGCCAACCGCATCTTTGAGCCGAGTGAATTGGATGAAGCCATTGCGGACGGTCGGCGTATGCTCGCCCAGCTCACCGCCGGACGCTCCGTATCCGGCGTTTCGGGACGGGTGAGCGCCATGTACAGCGGACAGGACCGCCTGACCGCCGCCGTGCATGACCTGCTCGGTGCGCGCCGTCCCGCGAACCTGCGCGGCGTCCGCTGTGAACGCTTGAGCGGCATCCGCGAACTCTATACCATGATGACGGGCGATTACGACTTTCACGGCGGCTACTACGCCGAACGTGCCCGCTTCTCCTCCACTGCCGATCTCCCCGGCATTCTCAAAAACGCGCTGAATAAGCTCATTGCCCAACGCTGGGATGAGCTCGGCGCCTCCGGCTACCGCTGGTGGGAAAAAGTCGTCACCGTGGAGCACTTCGAGAACCTGCAGGACGTGACCGGCATTCTCGTCGGGGAAATGGATCTGCTTCCAACCGTGAACGAAGGCGCGGCGTATCAGCCGCTTGATGTGACCGACTCTCCCGAAGTCTCGTCCTGGAACAAGTACGGCGCGTATATCGGGCTGACGATCGAGATGTTTGAGCGCGACGACACCCTGCGCCTGCGTCAGTATCCCTTCAAGCTCGCAACCGCCGGACTGCGCCGCATTTCATCCCTGGTGGCGAATGTCTTCACCGCGAACGACGGCGCCGGTCCGTTGATGGCGGACGGGAAAAACGTCTTCCACACCGCTCACGGCAATCTCGGCAATGCCGCCCTCAGCGGCGCCGCCTGGGAAGCCGCCTCCTCCGCCGTCTGGAACCAGCCCATGCTGGCAGCTTCCGGTGCATCCGCCCCGAAACTGGCTGTGGACGCACGCTACCTGATTGTCCCGCGCTCCCTGCGCCTGACCGCACAGCGCGTGCTGTATCCGTCCCTTGCCTATGAGGCGGATATTACCTCCGAGAACCTGCAACGCGGGCAGTTCGGCGATGTCATCACCTGTCCGGAGTTCAGCGAAGGCAGCAATTGGGCTGCCGTTGCAGATCCCGCCATTGCTCCCGCTGTTTACATCGGCGAACGCTTCGGGTTGATGCCGGAAATCTACATTGCCGACAATCAGGTCAGCGGTGCGCTTTTCACCAACGACGAGATCCGCGTCAAAGCCCGCCATTTCCTGAATGTCATGGTGGCGGATTACCGCCCGCTCTACAAGAGCAATGTTCAGTAATTAAATCCGCCCGGCTCCTTCACGGGAGCCGGGACATTCACCAAGAAAGGATCCACGATGAATAATCTTTCCAAAGCCGTTTTCAGCTCCCGCAAGTTCTGGGCTGCGCTGATTGGCATTGTCTACTCCGTCATTTACGCCGCCTGGCCGACCTTCCCCATCCCCGAGGAATCCCTGATCGGCGTGGTGGTCACGATTGTCTCCTATATCCTCGGCACCGCGCTGGAGGACGGCATGACGAAGAGCGCGGAGAGGAGCCTCGAATGAGCGGACGAATCCATCTTGAGGGCGGAATCCCGCTCATGAACCCGCTCACGGGCGGCGTTGACTGCGGGGCGCGCGAAGTGATCTATACCCCGGGTGAAAACGGAGTTCGCGAGATCGCGCTTCCCGAGATCATCCGCGAGGCCGTCACGCCCTTTGAACCGGAGGCCGAAAACCCGTCCGGCAATGTTCCTGCGGAGTAATGCCATGGAACGCTATGACTTGAGCGTGACGTGCGGGGAGACCTTCCGTCAGGTACTGCGGTTTGAGAATTTGGAACTCGGCGGGGTGACAGGGTACTGCCAGCTGCGCGAAGCTCCCGGCGCGGAGAAGATCAGCGCGGAGGCGGAGGTCAGCGTCAATGCGGTTGACGGCATCGTCACCCTCGGCATCCCTGCCGAAGTCACCGCCGCGCTGACGCCGGGCGTGTATGCATATGACTTCTGTTTGCAGGAGGCGGACGGGACGGTGACTTACTACCTCGGCGGAGCGTTCAGCCTCACGCCCGCCGTCACGGTTATCGGAGGCGCAACATGAGCATTGCAATTGTTGAAAACGAGATCGTGATCAAGCCCGAATCCGAGGCAATCAACCTCTCCATCGTTCGCGGACAGATCGGCCCGCAGGGACCGCAGGGCGAACGGGGTGAGAAGGGCGAAAAAGGCGATACCGGCGCAAGCGGCCCGCAGGGCGAGCGGGGCGAAAAAGGAGAGAAAGGAGACACCGGCGCAAGCGGTCCGCAGGGCGAGCGGGGTGAGAAAGGCGAAAAAGGCGACACCGGATTGCAGGGTCCGCAGGGAGAGCCGGGTGAGAAAGGCGAAAAAGGTGAACCCGGAGAACCGGGTGCGCAGGGCGAGAAAGGCGAGAAGGGGGATCGGGGCGAACCCGGTCCCTCCGAATGGGGCGGCATCGGCGGAGAAATCAGCGCACAGACGGATTTGATGAGCCTGCTCAACGGCAAAGCCTCTTCCGAACACGCCCACGGCGGGGTGGAAATCCGCCCCGATTACGTCGTTTCCGACAGCGATTTGACGGCGGGCGAGTCCGCGCTTGCGGACGGGAAGCTGTGGTTCGTTTATGAGTAAGGCTTACCTCGGCGCGGCAAACACAGCCCGCCCGGTGACGAACATTTACGCCGGGGTGGACGGCTGTGCGCGCAAAGTCATCCGCGCCTACGCCGGCGTGAACGGGATCGCGCGGAAGGTTTTTGAGAATGGGAAAGAAACCGCCGTCTCGATCCCTGTCATGAGCGCAAACACCCTGCCGAGCGGCGCTGCCTCTGCAAGCTCGGAATACAACGCCAATACCCAAGCCTGGAAAGCCTTCGACGGGGACACGACGACGCAATGGACGAGCGCAGTAGAGACGAAATCCCTCGGCGGGACGGCATGGCTTCAGTACGACTTCGGGTACGCCGTGCGCCCGACCCTGATGAGCTACAGAGTTTACGGCAGCTACCGTGCGAAGAGTTATTCACTGCTCGGCTCGAATGACGGATCCGCATTCACGGAGCTTTCCGCCGGCACGCTGCCGAACAGCAGCGATACGCTCAAGCTGACGCTGAACGCGGGGAAACGATACCGCATTTTCCGTCTGGTGCTGACGGACAAATACACCACCGCCGCACGGTTTTTCGTTGCGCTGTTCGGGATTGACGGCTTCGCGGCGGAGCACTGAGACAGGAGCGATTTTATGAGAGGTATTCATGAAAGATCTTGACGCTTTTCAAGACGCGATGCGCGTCTTTCTCGGAGACAGCGGGGAGCGGAGGTATACCGCCGCCGCGCTGAATCTGGCGCTGAGGGAGACGCTGGCGCAGCTGGACATGTACGTGCCGCGGGTGGAAAAAGTGCGGGTGACGCCGGAACATGGCTTTGTGCGTCCCTTCAGCGCCGTCGGCGAGGTGATGTGCCTGCGGAAAGAGAACGGCGTCCCGGTGCCGTTTGAAGATGAGGGCGGGTACCTGCGGATCTGTTCGCGTCTGCCGGAGGGGACGAAACTGACGGCGGAGCTGAAACTGCCGCATACCATCCGCGGATTGGACGATGAAACCGCCACAAGCGTGCCGAACACCTTGCGGGGAAGCGTCATTTCCGGCGCGAGTGCCTTCGCCATGCGGATTCGCGTGCGGACGGTGACTGAGATTTTCGGCAAACGTCCCGAGGACGCGCAGAATCTCCTTGCCCAGGCCGACGTGTTGCTGAAGGAGTTCATCACGGAGATGGACGAATTCGCCCGCCGCTCAAACACGAACCCATGGATCTAATGAGCAACAGCCGCCCGCTGTCGGGCGGCATCATGCTTCATTGCGGGGAGACAGACGGTCAAAATGCCGGGTCTGTACCCGAAGTTTTGACCGTTGTCGCATGATGGAGTATGAAGTGCATCAGATATGTACTGTTTGTAAAAAATACAGCAACAGGCTCTGAATATTTGTTCCGGTACCTTGAAAAAGCGCTATAATTTCTTTAGCGTCATTTATTCATGGAAAGGAGCAGATAAATGGACTGGAATAGTTTCAGATTCATTGACCTATTTGCCGGAATTGGCGGAATACGATTGGGATTTGAATCTGTTGGAGGACATTGCATTTTTTCATCTGAATTTGACGAAGATGCCTGTAAAACATACGAAGCAAATTTCGGAGAACATCCATCTGGCGATATAACAAAAATTGATGCGAAAGATATTCCTGACTTTGATATTCTTTTAGGCGGTTTCCCCTGCCAAGCCTTTTCAATCATTGGGAAAAAAGAAGGCTTCGCAAATGAAACTTGCGGAACACTTTTTTTTGACATAGAAAGAATATTAAAAGAAAAGCTTCCTCCTGCCTTCATGCTTGAGAATGTACGAAATCTGACTGCGCATGACAATGGAAATACATTCAGAATAATCAAAGAACATCTTGAAAAAATAGGCTATCATGTTTATGCCAAGGTTCTTAATGCTTTGGATTATGGAGTACCGCAAAAAAGAGAACGAATTATCATTGTCGGTTTCTTAGACAATGTTGATTTCGCATTTCCATCCCCGATTCCGGAGTCAGAAAGAAGGACGCTATCGGATATCCTGGAAGACAAAGTGGACAAAAAATATTATGTGAGAGATGTTATTCGTGATTCTCGTATAGAA
>CAVESB010000019.1:0-26497 GCA_963618265.1 bacterium | reverse complement strand
TCTCCAGCCCGAGGCGCGTCTGCGCGATGAGAATGCCCGCACTCAAGCCGATCAGGCAAAGCAGCGCGACGGTGAGCAGCTTCCCTTTGGCGGGGCGCGTTCCCTGACAACGCAGGATGAATATCACGGCGGCGGTGCAGAGCAGACAACCCGCGATGACAAGCGGCAATCCGCGGCTGTAAAACACCTTCCAGTAGAAGACGCCTGTGGTATGGAAGCGCAGATACGCCGAGCGCAGCAGGGCAACCCCGCCGAGGATACACGCCGAAAGGCAGAGCGTCAGCAAAAAGCGGCGGGCGGGCGTTTTAATCACGCTTTGAATGGTTTTTCTCATGGCTTTATTGTACCAAAAAAGCGGACGGACGTGAGGGAAAAATCCCTGCAGACCGAGACGCCCGATCATCGGAGTCTCCGCTTTTAAATGCCCGAACCGACCGCGCGAGGGCGGCCGGTCGGGTTGCATAAGGAAAGTATGTATAGAAGAGAGTTGTTTTTTGTTGTTGTTGTTGTTTTTTGTTGTTGTTGTTTATTTGGCAAGCGCCATGATGCTGATGCTGCCTTTGCTCACGCCGTTGAGGGAGAGTGTGCCGCTGATCTGCTCGGGCATTTCGGGAACGTCCGCCGGCTTTTCGGGAGCGTCCGCCGGTGCCTGCGGCGCAGACATGAGCAGGTAATCGCTGCCGTCAATGGTGATGATGTAGGAGATCATCTCCGGCATTCCCTCGGGATGTTCGCCGCCTGCCGGGGGTTCGCCCATGCCTTCGGGACGTTCACCCTCTGCCGGGGGTTCGTTCTTGCCGTCGGGACGTTCGCCCTCTGCCGGGGGTTCGCCCATGCCTTCGGGACGTTCACCCTGCGGAGCGGGCGCCTGCATTTCAGTGCGGGAAGCGCGGCGGATGCTTCCGTCGGCGGAACTGCCGTTGATGCTGAAGGCCGCTGTGAAAGTCTCCGTGTTTTCCGCGTTCTCAAGCTTCGCGAGGTCATCTGCGGCGATCGTGACGGCGATCTCATTCTCCGTACCGCTGAAGAGTTCTGCCGCCATGACGGCAGTGCTCAGGACGAGCACTGCGCACAGGACGGATAAAATCAATGTCATTCGTTGCATATTCGATAAAGCTCCTTTTTTCAAAGTTCGTCTCTTTCGAAAGCGATATAAATATAATAAAGCGGTTTCTTGAGAATTTTCTGAATTTCCGCTGAAATCCGCTGAAATCCGTCGAAACCCGTCCTCAGCGGGCAGGAAGCCCGACTTCAGACGGATATCAGGCAGGACTTATTCCTCCAACAGCCTGTAGCTCGGAACATTGTCGGTCATCGTCATCAAAACGGAATCCGTCAGTGTCAGTTTGCCGAAGACATCCTTGATCTCATATGTGAAGAGGTAATCGCCGTCCGTGAAGTAGTATTCAAGGATTTCAAGATTCTCGTCAATGAGAATGGGGTCGCTGACATAGTTGAACTCAAATTCGCCTGTTTCAAGGTTCAGGATCGGCTGTTTGACAGCCATGTACATGCCTCTAAGGCTTTCCATGGGAACGACATTGCGGTTGCGGATGCCGGTGTTGGAGTCGTACCCGTCCCAAAGACCGTACAGCTCATACACGCCGCCAATCTCCGCGGCTGTCTCCTCATCATAGCCGAGGGCGACCAGCTCATTGATGCCATGAATGTTGCCGATGCGCAGGTAAAGATCCTCCTCCGTATCATAGGTGAAAACCGGATCCTCGCCGTCCTCCCCGCTCGTGAAATACTCACCGTCATTGGAATAATAGAGCACGATCGGAACATTGTAAAAGGTGGCGCTTTCGGTCTCATCGGAGAGTTCCATGTCCAGGAAATTGCCGTCCAGCGCCGGCCAGGAGCCGTCAAAACGCTCCACGAATTCACCCGTTTCAAAATCACCGTCTACATTGAAGCCCGTGCCGAACATGTAGGCATATTCGTAATCGTCGCTCAGGGCAAAAATACGGAAGTCAACCGAAAGAACTGCCGCCTTGCCGGAAGTAATGTGCAGCGCGGTATGCGCGCCGTTGTCAACGGTTTCCAGCCGGCTTTCAATGGTGTACTGTGCGGGGTCGATCTCGGGCAGACGCGCCGTCTGTTCATAAATGAAATCGGGTGCCTGCCAGTCGGGATTGATGGCATCCAGAAAGGCGACATATTCCGGAATTGTGCAGTTATGCGCATAAAGGTCAAGGTCTTCATTCCCTGCTTCCGGGTAGTAGTAGAAGGACAGCCCGTGCCCGTAAGAGCGGCCGGAGCCCTTGGTGTCCGAAATGACGGCATCGGTAATGGCATTGGTCAGGTTGTAAATGGCTTCGTTGGAAATGCCCGCATTCTTGGACTTATACGCCAGGTCGCCGAGGTCACGCATGTTAATGTCCGTGAAGCCGTAACCTTCGGTAAAGCGCACGAAATAGGCGAAGGTGCTGAAGTCGTCCACGTTGCTCAGCAGTGCGCTGACTTCCTTCAGGTAGGCGCGGACGGCATCCGCAACGGCATTGATTTTGCTCAGGTCAATCATGGCATACGTTGCAGTGTCGATGGTTTGCGTCAGACCGAGTTCGTTATACTTCTGCTGCATGGTGTCGCAGAAAAAGCGGCCGAAGTGCGGCGCGGCGTAGTCGGGCTGATCATAAAAATACTGAACCCATTCCCGAAAAGCGGAACCGTTTCCCGGGGCGATTTCCTCGGAAGCGACGAGATAATCGGTGTAAGGCTCAACGGCCATCGCCGTGGCGAGGTTCGCCATCAGGCAGGCGTCAATGATCAGCGTGTCAAGGTGGATTCCGCTCTCTTTCAGGGCTGAACCGAGTTCCGCGACAGACATGGAGGGGCTTTCCGGGAAGTTCTGATCGACAAAAAGACCGCCGTTCGAGCCGCCGCCGTGATCCCAGAGCACGAGGACGTAGCGTTCGGCGGGGCTGTTTTCCTGCGCCCAGCGCATAAAGGCGGAAAGGGTTTCCGGCTCGGTCATGTCGTAGGCTTTGTCAAGGGTCTGCGAAAGGGTGAAGCCCTTTTCGTCGTATTTCCAATACTGGTTATGTTTGCTGTCAATGGTAATGCCGACATAGGGGTAATCATCCTCATCGGCGTGCCATTGCTCCGTGCCGCCGGTCGCGACGACGAAATTGACCGCCGGATTCGGCACGGTCTGACCGATCTCGTTCAGGTTGTAGCTTGCCGATCCCTGATCGGTTTCAAGGTCTGTGCCGCACAGGTAGAGCATGACGGTCAGCTTCGCCGGGTCGGCGTACACATTGCCGCAGACGAGGATCGCGGCCAGCATCGAAAAAACAAGAACGAAGAATTTGTTTCTCATAGATATTCCTTTCGTGTGTTAACAAATTCACGATAACAGTCAGCACTTACATGCCGCAGGCATCCCTGAAGCCGCATGCGGCGCAGCGTCCGCCGCGATTGCACTTCGGCAGGGAGCCGTCCCAGCCGCGCATGTCAGACAGCGTCCGCAGCAGCATGCCGCGCAGTTTCCTGCTATTCTCTACGAGGATCGAGCGGTCGGCGTAGCGGATGATTCCGTAATCCGGGCGGGCATCGTAATTTTCCTCAATCAGGAGAAAATACGCCGCCAGCTGCATTAAGTTCGAGGCGTAGGGTTCCTCGGGTGCGTTATAGCTCTTGACCTCAACCGGAACGAGCGCGTTCCCGTCGCGCAGGAGCAGGTCGGGCTTCCCGGAAATGCCGTAAGTCTCGGAACGCAGGATCGCCGCCGGTTTCCACGCATCCGTCAGATCCTGATAAATCACCTGACCGCGGGGCAGTCCGTCCCGCCGTGAGAGAAGAATAAGGAGAACGATCACCGCCGCGGCGGCGCACAGCAGCAGCGTGAGCAGGAGCCGATCGTTCATGCGCCCATTCTCCAGATAACAAGCGCGGCGGCGGCGGTCAGCACAAGCAGGAGCAAAACCCACAGAGCGCGGCGCACGGTACGGTTCAGACGGAGCCGCCTGCCGAAAGCCTCATGATAAACCGTGCCCGCTTCCATGCGCTTCAGGTTCCCCGACTTATATCCGAGCTGTTTCAGAGTCCAGGCGCGGGGGCAGAAGGCATAAAGCCCGATGTCCGAGGCGGTAATTTTCTTCTGTGCCATCAATCAAAAAAACGGGAGCGCTTTCTACGCTCCCATCCTTTCTTAAAACCATTCACTGCTGCTTTGAAAAAGTCTCGATTGACTCACGCAGCAGAGCCTTGAGGTGTTCCTCACGCAGGCTGAGCGTGAGGTCGGCGCGGGTTCGTTCCACGATGCCGCGGAGCAGATCCGTCTGCCGGCGCAGTCCGTTCGTGACCGCGTCGGGGTAATCCATCGTGACGAGGATGGAATAGATCTCGTCCATCTGTGAGAGCAGACGCTCCGCCTCATCGGAGTATCCCATGCGCAGGATATCCATGCAGCGGCGGCGCAGCTCGCCCGGCGTTTCCGCCATACCGCGCAGGTAAGTGGCATAAATCACGCCCATTTCATCCGGCGTCGGGATCTCACGGTTCTCAATATAAGCGGTGGTCAGGGTCGCCTCACAGAATTCCTTGATGGCGTCCTGCGTGTAACCCGCGTAATAGAGATCCGGGAAGGCGGTCAGATCGCGCTTCATCTCATCCACGAGGGCTTTTCCGTCGCTCAGGTGTTGATGCGCAAGTTCGGATTCCCCGCGGTGAATGGCGCGGATGGCGTTGGCGGAATGGCGGATCAGCGCACGGGAGCGCGTCAGCGCGGCATCGCGCGCCAGGGTTCGCGCCTCAAAATCCTTATGAGCCGCTTCGGCGATTTCTTTAATTCGTGACATCAGCCTATTCCGTTTCTCTTAGAAGGGAATGTCGTCGCTGTCGGGATCGAGGTCGTAGTTGCCCGGGGTCATTTCACTGCCGGCGTAGGAAGTCCCGGTGGAACCGGAAGCGGCCGTACCGCCGCCGCTGTATTGACCTTCGACATCGCCGCGGCTGGAGAGCAACACGACGTTGGAGGCGTTGACCTCAAAGGAGGCGGCAACCGTGCCGTCCTGACGGGTCCAGGTGCGCGGACCGCCGGTATTCGGGTCAGCCGTGAGACGCCCTTCAATCAAGACCTTCTGTCCCTTCTTTACATAAGTGTTGGCGAACTCAGCGAGCTTTGCCCAACAGGTAACACGAAACCAGATTGTCTCTTTGACCGTCTGCCCCTGGGACTTGTAGTTACGGCTGGTGGCAACGCTGAAAGAAGTAACGCTCTGTCCCCCCGGTGTATAGCGAATTTCAGGATCGCGTCCTACATTTCCTGCGATGATGATGGTATGAAACATTCTGTTCTTAATCTCCTTCGTACTGCTGTTATGTTTTTATTTTACACGATTTTGCCGGGATTATCAAAACTTCTGTCATATCGGACAGTCTTGCCGGTAAAAGAAAGACGGGCAGTCAGCTGTAAGCAATGAACAACCGCGCCGGTACCTTCGGCGGAAGCGTTCCATTAATTTCCCGACTCCTCATTCCCGACTTCCACTATGATATAATGATAATTATGGAAAAAACAAACCCGATTCCGAGTCGTTTTGCCGTGATATGGAACCCGAGCGTTCCTGAAGCCCGGTCGCTGGCTGAAAAAATCTCCGCTGAACTCAGGAACAGGAACGCTGATGTGATCGAGGCGTTCTCTCTGAATGATTACGCCTCCCGCCGTGAGATTACGGACGGGGCTTACGACATGATGATCGCTCTGGGCGGCGACGGCACAATGCTGCGCGCCGGAAAGCTCGGAGCGCACAGCCGCACGCCGGTCATGGGGGTGAACCTGGGACATTTCGGTTTCCTGATGGAAGTGACCTGTTCGGAATGGCGGGAGCGTCTGGACGACCTGCTGAACGGGATGTATCAAACCGACCGGCGTATGATGA
Organism: bacterium; assembly: GCA_963618265.1. GTDB lineage: Bacteria > Chloroflexota > Anaerolineae > Anaerolineales > Anaerolineaceae > Flexilinea. Next base: position 20,612 of record CAVESB010000019.1, on the reverse strand, counting down.
TGCGCGCGGATCATCTTGACCGCGACGGGAAGCTCCTGCAATCGGTCGAGGTGCTGAATGACCTAGTGCTGGGCCGCGGGATGTGCATGCGTCCCGTTCATCTGAACGTAAAAATCAATGACATTGAGCTGGCGGAATATGTGGCGGACGGGCTGATCCTCTCCACCGCGACAGGTTCCTCCGCTTACACGCGCTCTGTCGGCGGTGCGATCCTGCGCCCCGATATGCGGGAAATGCTGCTGACGCCCATCGCGCCGGTCTGGTGCGTGGATCGCTGCCTGATCCTGCCTGAAACCGACATTGTTCACATCAAGGTCGGCGGCAATGTTGAAACGATTTTCTCTGCGGACGGACAGGACGGAATCCGCGTGGAGAAGGGGGAGCAGCTCATTGCCCGCGCCTCCGAGGACAACGCCCTGTTTGTCCGCTTCGGCGATAAGGGCGCGTTCTACCGCAAGGTCACGTCCCTCATGCAGCGCAACCCGTCCATCGGGAAGGATTATTGATCCTGCCCGCGAACTCCGCTCAGGCTGAACGCTTTGGGCGGAAAGAAAAGCTCCGGTTTATAAGTGGTAAATAACGATGCTGAAAGAGATTCACATCCGCAACTTTGTCCTCATTGAGACCCTGGATCTTGAGTTCAGCGGCGGTTTCAACGTCTTCACCGGCGAAACCGGCGCGGGCAAGTCCATCATTCTTGACGCGCTCTCCGTTGTCCTCGGGGATAAGGCGGATACGTCTTTTATCCGCGAAGGAGCGAAGCGCGCTTCGATTGAGGCCGTCTTCGATTACGGGGATCGCCGGGAAGAACTCACGGAGATCCTGGAACGCGAGGATCTGCTGCCGGATGAAGCGGACGGCGAATTGATTCTTGCGCGGGAGATTCGCGACGGCGGCAGAAGCACTGCCCGCGTGAACGGCAGCGCCGTCAGCATTGCGCTCCTGCAGGAACTCGGCGCCCTGCTTGTTGATATCCACGGACAGTCCGAACACCTCTCCCTGCTGAAACCGGCGAGCCATATCCGCCTCGTGGATCAGTTCGCGGGGAACGGGGAGCTGCTGAAAGAATACCGCGCTCTGTACAAAAAGTACCTGTCAGCGCTCAGGGAATTGAAAGACCTGCGCAGCGGAGAGGAAGAGGCACTGCGTCAGCAGGACATGCTCAATTATCAGCTGAACGAGATCACCGCCGCGGAGCTCTCCGTCGAGGAAGAAGAAAAGCTGACGAAAGAGCGGGAACGTCTCGCAAATTCCGAGAAGATCATCAGGCTCACCCATCAGGGACTGCAGGCTCTGAACGGGCGTTCCGAGGAACGCCCGGGCATTATCGACCAAATGTCCCTTTTGCAGGACGCTCTGGAATCCATGGCGGGCTATGATGAGGCAATCCAACCGCTCTGCGACAGCGTCATCAACGCCGCGGACAAAATGAATGATGTGCTGGACGCACTGCAGAAGTACCGCGCCGGGCTGGGGTACAGCCCGCGCAAGGTCAACCAAATCGAGGAACGGATGCAGCTGTATTTCTCGCTGAAACGCAAATACGGCGGCACAGTCGAGGCGGTGCTGGCGTTCGCGGAGAAGGCACGGGAAAAACTCAGCCTGATCACCAATGCGGATGCGCGAAGTGCCGAGCTGGAGCAGGAATGTCAAAGCCTGCGCACGGAGCTGGCGGATCTGGCGGCGAAGCTCTCCGCCAAACGCGCCGCGGCGGCGGAGCTGATCGCCAAAGGCGTGGAACGGGAGCTGGACGACCTGCACATGCCCTCCGCGAAGTTTGAGGTGCGAATCGAACGCGCCCCCGCCGCAGACGGATTGAGCGATGCGGACGGCGGCGTGTGGGCGTTCGGGGACAGCGGATATGACCGCGTCGCGTTCCTGATTTCCCCGAACCCCGGCGAGGGATTGAAACCGTTGGCGAAAGTCGCTTCCGGCGGTGAGACTTCCCGCATTATGCTGGCGTTGAAAAACACGCTGGCGAAAGCCGACACCATCCCGACCATGGTCTTCGATGAGATTGACCAGGGCATTGGCGGACGGATCGGCGCATTGGTCGGCGAAAAGCTCTGGGAACTCGGCTGCTATCATCAGGTTCTCTGCATTACCCATCTGCCCCAACTCGCGGCACTCCATGACGCGCATTTCCATGTCCTCAAGGAGATTGCTGCCGGGCGCACGCGAACCGTCGTGATCCCATTGACAGCGGAGGAGAGCCTGCGCGAGATGGCTGCCCTGCTCGGCTCGGATAACGACGAGAACGAGAAAGCGGTCACGGCAATGTTGAAAGAAGCGGAGCAATTCAAACAACAGCGCCGGCAGCGGTGACAAAAAGAACGAATGAAGGAAAAACGAAGGTAGAATTAAGGAAAAACTATGACGAAACGCGGAAAACTGAAATCAATGCTGCTTCTTCTGTCGGGGATCCTTCTGTGCTGTGTGTACGGAGCGGTCTCCGCTCAGGCGATCCTGACCCCGACGCCCGACGTTGACGGCAACATGTTTTACATCATCAAAGAAAATGACTCCTGTCTCAGTATCTCACTGACGATGGGCATTGATATGCAGACCCTGCGCGAGTTGAATAACCTTGACGAGGACTGCAATCTGGTCGTCGGGACCCGTCTGCTGCTCGGGCGTTATGAAACCCCGACCCCGACCCCCGGTCCCTCCCCGACGCCGACACCGATCACCCCGACCCCGACGCCGTACAACGGTTACGGAGAGGTCTGCGTATATTTGTTTGAAGATGTCAATGGAGACGGCATTGTCGCCGAAAACGAATACGGCATTATCGGCGGCGCGGTCTCTCTGACCAAGCGCGTGGGCACGGACAGCTTCACCGGGCTCTCCCTCGGTGAAAACCTGCTGTGCTTCGAGGAAGTCCCGGAAGGCGAGTACAATATCAGCGTCGCCCCGCCGACCGGCTACAACCCGACAACGAACATGAACTATTCACTCACCGTCAAACCCGGAGACAACACGCAGGTCAATTTCGGTGCGCAGAAATCCGGCGCGATAGAAGATGCGAACAACGCCTCAAATGTCAACGAGCGTTCCCCGCTGCTGATGATCGCGGGGCTGGGGTTGATCTTCGCGGGGCTCATTGTGGTGATCCTCTTCGGCGTTATGAGACGCAATAACCGGAAACTTTAATATACCTTATCTATGGATCAGTATTTATACAACACAGACGACATTCATGCGCTGATTGATATTTTCCCCAAGCGTGTCGCGGATGCGCTGAACGCTTACGGGGAGGCGGACAAGCTGCTTGAGGTCGTAATGGATGTCGGGCGGACGCCTTTCGCCCGTTACACCAACGGGGAACTGCCTCTGCTTGAGGAGGAAGTTACTTATGAGGATATCGACGCCGTCGTTGAGAAGATCGGCGCCTTCGACCTGGATAACCGCGCCGGCATGGAGCGCACGCTCCATCGGATTTCCGCCATCCGCAACCGAAAGGGGCGCATCATCGGCCTGACCTGCCGTGTCGGCCGTGCGGTCTTCGGGACGCTGGACATCATTGCGGATTTCATCGAGAGCGGCAAAAGCCTGCTCATCCTCGGCAAACCGGGCATCGGTAAGACAACCATGCTGCGGGAGGCCGCCCGCGTCCTCTCCGAGAAGAAGCGCGTTGTCATCGTCGATACCTCCAACGAGATCGGCGGAGACGGCGATGTGCCGCATCCGGCGGTCGGCAGAGCGCGCCGTCTGCAAGTCGCTCAGCCGGCTTTGCAGCATGAGGTGATGATCGAAGCCGTCGAGAACCATAACCCGGAGGTCATTATCATTGATGAAATCGGACGTGAGTCGGAAGCGCAGGCGGCGCGCACGATTGCCGAACGCGGCGTTCAGCTCATCGGCACCGCCCACGGTCAGACCATCGGCAACCTCCTGATGAACCCGACCCTCTCCGACCTGATCGGCGGCATTGAGTCCGTCACCCTGTCGGATGAGGAAGCCAAACGCCGCGGAACGCAGAAAGTCGTTCTCGAACGCCGCTCCCCGCCGACTTTTGACGTCCTGATTGAGATCAAACAGCGCAATCAGGTCGTCGTCTATCAGGATGTCGCCGAGGCGGTTGACGCGCTGGTGCGCGGCATGGAGCTGCAACCCGAGCTGCGCACGAAGAACGCCAAAGGCTCAATCGTGCGGGAGAAAGCGCCCGCTCCCGTTCTGGAGGGAAGCGGTTTCGCCGGCAATCAAGCCGATGCCAAAGGGAAGAAGGGGAAGCAGAACATGCTGACCCGTGAGCAGGCGAACATCGTTGAGATCAGCGGCAAGAGCCGCAATGTCCTCAGCGGCCTCAAACGCGGCGGCGCGGCGGAGCTGATGAAAGATCCGCAGTTCAAGCGCGACACAGTGCGTGTCTATTCGCACGGAGTCGCCCGCAACCGCCTGAACGAGGCGGCGCAGCGGCTGAACGTCCCCGTGACGGTGGTGAACTCCCTTGACGAGGCGGATCTGCTGATGACGCTGCGCCCTTATTACCGCGACCGTCAGTCCGTGATCGTGGCAGCCGAGGAAAAGGGACTCCCGATCTATGTGCTGCGTTCCAATACCACGGCGCAGATTGAGTATACGCTTGCCAACCTGCTGAAAATCGAGGTGCAGGAACAGGCGGTGAATTGGGAAGACGTGGAAGAGGAGACTGTCAACGCCATCCGTCAGGTGCTGACCGGCGAGGCGAGCTGGGTCGATCTCTCCCCTGCGGACCGCTCCATCCGCCGGATTCAGCAGGAAATGATCGAGCAGGCGCATTTGATCTGTCAGCCGTTCGGCAAAGAGCCGCGGCGCCGTCTGCGCATTTACCGCAATATCTGAGGGAGGCAGCGGTGTTTATTACGTTTGAGGGACCGGACGGCAGCGGCAAGACGACCCAGTTGAGACGGGCAGCCGCCGTGTTGCGGGAACGCGGTTTTGAGGTCGTCACCACCCGTGAACCGGGCGGCACCGAAATCGGCGACCAGATCCGCACGGTCATTATGAATATGAAGAACAAGGACATGGATCCGCGCACGGAGCTTCTGCTGTTCAATGCCTCCCGCGCCCAGCTTGTGGAGGAGCTGATCCGCCCCTCCCTCGCCGCCGGGAAAATCATTCTGTGCGACCGTTACGCGGACTCGACCATGGCGTATCAGGGATACGGTCACGGGCTGGATAAAGCCGAATTGCGCCGCCTGCTGAACTTCGCCACGGGCGGATTGGAACCCGACCTGACGCTGCTCTTTGATATCTCCGCCGAGGCGGGGCTGAGACGGCGGCAGGCGAACCACGCTGAATGGAACCGCATGGACGATTACGCCCTGCGCTTCCACGAACGTGTGCGCACAGGTTTTCTGGAACTTGCGGCGGCGGATCCCGAACGCTGGACAGTCATTGATGCGGATCGTGATCCCGAGACGATTCAGCGGGAAGTCCTTGACATTATCCGGCAAAAACTTGCACTCTGATTCACGGAGGTGACAATGAACAATTATGAAAATCTGATTCAAGGCAAGTCGAAAATTGCTCTGGTGGGGCTCGGCTATGTCGGTATGCCGATCGCCGTGGCGTTCGCGAAGAAAGTTCCGGTGATCGGGTTCGACCTGAACAAAGAGAAAATCGCCCGCTATCAGGCGGGCTTTGACCCCACCTGCGAAGTCGGCGACGACGCCATCAGGGAGACTTCCGTTGACTTCACCGCGGACGAAACCCGTCTGAAAGAAGCCTCGTTTATTATTATCGCCGTCCCCACCCCCATCAACATTGATAAGACCCCCGACCTGACCCCGGTTGAGAGCGCCAGCGAAATCGTCGGACGCAACCTGACGAAGGGCTGCATCGTGGTCTATGAATCCACAGTCTATCCCGGCGTCACCGAAGACATCTGCCTGCCCATTCTGGAACGCGAATCCGGGCTGAAGTGCGGCGTTGATTTCAAAATCGGCTACTCCCCCGAGCGCATCAATCCGGGCGATAAGCAGCACCGCCTCGCGAACATCCGCAAGATCGTCTCCGGCTGCGATGCCGAAGCGCTGGAAGAGATCGCGAAAGTCTATGAACTCGTCATCGAAGCCGGCGTACACCGCGCTTCCTGCATAAAAGTCGCCGAGGCGGCGAAAGTCGTTGAGAACAGTCAGAGAGATATCAATATCGCCTTCATGAATGAGCTGGCAATGGTTTTTGACCGCATGAACATTGACACCAAAGAGGTCATTGAGGCGATGAACACCAAGTGGAACGCCCTCGGCTTCTGCCCGGGGCTCGTCGGCGGTCACTGCATCGGCGTTGACCCGTATTATTTCGTATATGAGGCGGAAAAACTCGGCTATCATTCCCAGATTATCCTGGCGGGACGCAAGATCAATGACGACATGGCCGCCTACATCGGCGATGCAATCATCAAGCAGCTGGTGCTTGCCAACAAGAAAGTCAATCATGCAAAAGTCCTGATCCTCGGCATCACCTTCAAGGAAAACTGCCCCGACCTGCGCAATTCCAAGGTCAATGACATTATTCTGCGCCTGAATGAATTCGGCATCCAACCCTATGTTTCCGATCCGCACGCGGATGCGGCTGAAGCAATGCACGAATACAATGTCAGGCTCTGCGACTGGCAGACGCTCAAAGATCTGGACTGCGTCGTTTTCGCCGTGGCGCATAACGAATTCAGGAAGATCAGCAAAGCCCAAATTGACGCGCTCTTCCGCAATGTCCCGGATGAGCAGAAAGTCATCATTGATATCAAAAGCATCCTTGACCGCAATGAGTACCCCGCGGAGGCGTACCGCTTCTGGAGACTTTAGCAGGACTGCCGGGAGCAGAAGCCGCTGCAACGCCTGACACTTTGCCTATAGTTTTTTCCTTGTCATCAATTTCACGAAACAGCTTGACAAAGATAGCAAATAATATAAAATATCAATCAAGAATAAATCTCGTTTAGAGGCACGATGGAACGAAGACACACGATACAGAAAGATTTGGTTTTAAACGCGGTTTTGCAGATGCACGGGCATGTTTCGGCGGATGAAGTTTGTGAATACATTCGCATTGATCACCCCAATATCGGCAAAGGCACCGTCTTTCGCAATCTGGGTATCCTGGCTGAGGAAGGAAAGATCCGCCGGGTTGAAATCCCGGATGGTGCGGATCGCTTCGACTCCACACTGGAACGGCATTATCACATCCGTTGTATCGAGTGCGGCAAAGTCTTCGATGTCGACATGGCAGAGATCAAGGATCTTGAAGAGCGCATCGGCGACAGACACGGGATGATATTCACGGATTACGACATTCTGTTCAAAGGCATCTGCCCGGAATGTCAGGAGAAAGCAAGGAGAAACGCCGATGAACCCGCTGGCAATCTACAAACTCAGTTACGGTCTGTTCATTTTGACGGCGCAGGAAGACGGGAAGGATAACGGCTGCGTTATCAACACCGCCATTCAGGCCGCCTTAAAGCCGAACACGGTCAGTATTTGTGTCAATAAAGCGAATTACACCCATGATATGATCAAGCGGACCGGCGTTTTCACCGTTTCGGTCATCAGCCGGGATGCTGCGTTCGATCTGTTCAAGCATTTCGGTTTTCAGAGCGGGAAAGACGTGGACAAATTCGCCGACTTCCCCGCCCGGGAACGCGGATCCAACGGCCTGCTTTATGTAACGGAAGGCACGAACGCCTATATTTCCGTCAAGGTGGAAAAGACGGAAGATCTCGGATCGCATACCATGTTTATCGGCGAAGTGACCGACATGGAGGTCTTGAGCGATACGCCGTCCGTGACTTACGAGTATTATTTTGAAAACATTAAACCCAAGCCCTCAGCGGCCGGGGATAAGGTTGAAAAAAAGACGACTTGGCGATGCAAAATCTGCGGTTATGAATATGTCGGCGAAGAGTTGCCGGAAGATTACATCTGCCCGCTGTGCAAGCATCCGGCGTCTGATTTTGAGAGAATCATCTAAAAATGGAGGAGAAACCCATGACAAACAAATATGCAGGAACCCAAACCGAGAAGAATTTGCAGGCGGCTTTCGCCGGCGAATCCCAGGCACGCAACAAGTACACCTACTTCGCGTCCGTCGCGAAGAAGGAAGGCTATGAACAGATGGCCGAGCTGTTCCTGAAGACCGCCGACAACGAGAAAGAACACGCCAAGCTGTGGTTCAAGGAACTGGACGAACTCGGCGATACCTCAGCGAACCTCGCCGCCGCCGCCGCCGGTGAAAACTACGAATGGACCGAAATGTATGCAGAGTTCGCCAAGACTGCCGAGGAAGAAGGCTTCGCAGACCTCGCCGTGAAGTTCCGCCTCGTCGCCGCGGTTGAGAAGCGCCATGAAGAGCGTTACCGCGCCCTGCTGAACAACATCGAAACCTGCCAGGTCTTCGAGAAGAGCGAAGTCAAAATCTGGGAATGCCGCAACTGCGGTCATATCGTCGTCGGCACCAAGGCTCCGGCTGTCTGCCCGACCTGCCAGCATCCGCAGAGCTACTTCGAGCTCAACTGCGCGAACTACTAATCTCCTACGATAGTGAATTGAACAAAAGCCGTGCCGCGATACCGCGGCACGGCTTTCGTATTCCGCTTTCGGCTTTTTGTTACGCTCCGGAACCGAGATAGGCGGCTTTAATGCCCGGGTCGTTGAGCAGTTTTTTGCCTGTACCCTGCATCCCGAGCATCCCTGTTTCCAGCACAAAGGCATAATCAGCAATGCGCAGCGCGGCATTGGCGTTCTGCTCCACCAGCAGGATGGTAATGCCTTCCTCATGCAGCGTTTGAATAATCTCGAAAATACTCTTGATCACCAGCGGCGCCAAACCCAGGGACGGCTCATCCATCATCAGGATCTTCGGGCGCATCATCAGTGCGCGTCCCACAGCCAGCATCTGCTGCTCACCGCCGGAAAGAGTTCCCGCCAACTGCCAGGAACGTTCCTTCAGACGCGGGAAAAGCTGATAGACATGCTCCACATCGGCTGAAATGTCATCCTTGCGCAGATAGGCTCCGATCCGCAGGTTCTCATAAGTCGTCAGGTTCGGGAACACCCGTCTGCCTTCCGGCACCATGCAGATGCCCTGCGCCACGATCTGCTGCGGCTGCTGTCCGGAGATAATATTGCCGTCATAGGTGATGACCCCTTCTTTTACCGGAACCAGCCCGGAAATCGCCCGCAGGGTGGTGGACTTTCCCGCGCCGTTCGCGCCGATCAACGTCACAATCTGACCCTTTTCCACATCGAAGGAGATTCCCTTCAGGGCCTCGATACCGCCATAATTGACTTTCAGGTCTTTGACTCGCAGCAGGCTCATAATTCTTCCCCTCCTCCAAGATAGGCTTCAATCACCGTCGGATCATTGCGGATCTCCTCCGGCACACCTTCAGCGATTTGCTTTCCAAACTCGATGACATAAATCCGGTCGGAAATCTTCATGACCAGGTTCATATGATGTTCAATGATGAAGACCGTCAGGTCAAATTCACTGCGGATGCGTTTGATAAACTCACCCAGCTCATCCGTCTCCTGCGGGTTCATGCCCGCGGCAGGTTCATCCAACAGCAGCAGTTTCGGTTTCGTTGCAAGCGCACGGACGATCTCCAGAAGGCGTTGTTTCCCGTAGGGCAGGGAGGTCGCCATCTCATCCCGCAGGTCGTAAAGTCCCACCTGCCGCAGCAATGCGTCCGTGTCATCCCGCATTCGCTTCTCTTCGGCGCGGTTCAAGCGGAAGGTGGCGGAAAAGATATTGGATGTGCGGCGCAGGTGATGGGCAGTGAGCACGTTCTCGAAGACGGTCATCGAAGAAAACAGCCGAATATTCTGAAAAGTCCGTGCGACCCCCAGCCCGGTCACTTCATCCGGACGCAGACCGGTGATGTCCTTATCCAACAGCACAATCCGCCCCGCTGTAGGCTGATAAACGCCGGTGACCGCGTTGAAAGCGGTGGTTTTGCCGGCGCCGTTCGGACCGATCAGAGCAACGATTTCACCCTTGCTGATCTCCATGCTGAAGTTGTCCACAGCAGTGACACCGCCGAATTGCATGGTCAGGTTTTCGATCTTGAGTACGGTATCTTTCATTTTGCACCGCCTTTCACGGCCTTTTTCCTGCGGAACAGATCCGGCAGTTCCTTTGTGCCCATGATGCCCCGCCTGAAGAAGAGCACGACAATCATGATGATAACGGAAAAGATCACCAGACGGAAACCGTTGCGCAGCAGCGGCAGCTCATGCCCGTTGATGTACTGTTTCTGATCCAGGAAGCGCAGCCACCATTCGGAGCAGGCGACGAACAGGAAGGATGCCAGCACGCTGCCGGTCACCGAACCCAGCCCGCCGATGACGACGATCAGGAGGATCTCATAAGTCATGGCGGTTGTGAAGCTCTTCGCCTGCACCGTCGTTTGGTACATTGCCAGCATGGCGCCGCCGATGCCCGCGAAGAAAGAGGAGACGCAGAAAGCGATCTGCTTATGGCTTGCCAGATGGATGCCCATGGCCTCCGCTGCGATCTCATCATCCTTAATGGCGCGCAAGGCACGTCCGTAAGTCGAATTGATGAGCAGCAGGATAATCCCGATGCAGACACCCGCGATGAGCATCGGGATCAGTGTCGAGAGGTAAACCGTCACTTCCCCGTCGGCATTTTTGATGTTGAAATCATTGAAAGTCGGGAAAAGCCGCAGCATATTGGAACCGTTGGTCAGCGCCCCGAGCTTGTCCCACTGGAAAATCGTGCGGATAATCTCAGCAAAGCCGAGCGTCGCGATCGCCAGATAGTCGCTCTTGAGACGCAGCACCGGCAGCCCGATCAAAAAGGCAAACAGAGCCGCGACCAGACCGCCCAGGATCATGGCGGCAATGAACGGCATGGTGAATTGGACGATGCCGCCGTCATAGTATTGGTACACAATCGGACGGTGCTCCACCGGAATGGTGAAAATTGAAAAGACATAGGCGCCAATCAGCATGAAGCCCGCCTGCCCGAGGGAGAAGATGCCGGTGAAACCGTTCAGCAGGTTCATGGAAACCGCCACCAGCGCGTAGGTTGCGCCTTTTTTGATCACCGTGAAAATCATCGAAGTCGGCGCGATGTTCTGTTCCATGATAAACACAGCGGCATATATCGCGATGACGATCAGAAGTGAGATCAGTTGAGGAGCAGCGATTTTTTTCTTCATATTGTCCTCCTCATACCTTATCAATGGACTTTTCACCGAACAAGCCGGTAGGCTTCACGACCAGAATGATGATGAGCAGCGCAAAGGTGAAAGCATCCGAAAAAATCGCCAGACCCATCGGCCCGGACGTGATCCCCGCCTTGAAGAGGATAATATCCAGCCCTTTGATGATGTTCTCCGCAATGCCGATAATAAAAGCGCCGATCACCGCCCCCGGGACGGAACCGATACCGCCGAACACAGCCGCCACAAAGGCTTTCAGCCCCGGCATGGCGCCGGAAGTCTGGATGACCGTGGTATAGTTGGTGAAGTACAGCATGGAGCCGACACCGGCCAGAAAGGAGCCGATAACGAAGGTCACGGAAATCACGTTATTGATATTGATGCCCATCAGCTGGCTGGTTTCAAAGTCCTTAGAAACAGCGCGCATCGCCATACCGATCTTGGTTTTGTTGATCAGCAGCACCAGCGACGCCACCAGCAGAATGGTCAAAACCGGCGTCACAACCGTAACGATTTTGGTGGTCGCCGAGCCGATCATGACAGAGTCGGAAATCCAGGGAATCTTCGGGTAGATCTGGTTCAGACCGCCGGTGATGTAGAGCACCAGGTTCTGCAGGGTGTAGCTGACACCGATGGCAGAGATCATAATGGACATGCGCGGCGCGGTACGCAGCGGTTTGTAGGCAATGCGTTCAATGGCAAAGCCGAGCACCGCGGTGATGAGCAGGTCGAGAATAATGCAGAGCCACAGCGGCAGTCCGCTGGCTGCCATATAGACCATTACGATGCCGGCGACCATGAACACGTCACCATGAGCGAAGTTGATCAGCCGCAGGATGCCGTAAACCAGCGTATAACCGATGGCGATCAGGGCATATTGCCCGCCGACGGAAATGCCGGAGAGCAGATAAGGGAAGACTGTATTCAACATGAGGTACAACTTCTTTCCGGGAAAAGCGCTTCGTGGGCAACGGTTCGTTGAAGAAAGAGCCGTTCTGCGGCATTTGATTGAAAATCACGATCTGAATCCCAGCGATAAATCACAAATCCCTTTACGTTATTCATAAAAACAGCGGAGGCAGGAGACTTCCTGCCTCCGCTGCCTGTTATTCGATCCGGCAGGGATGGGTTATGCAGTTATCAAAAACAGTTGCAAAGCACTATCTTTCATATAAACCACTGTCCCCTATCCATGAATCACAAAATTAATCAACCGTCTGTTCGGTCACAAATTCCCAGTCGCCGGAAGTGTTATCGACCTTCTTCACGAAAGCGGAATCGCGGATGGCATCACCCACTTCGTCAAAGGCAATGGAACCGGAAACACCGGTCAGGGTGACACCCGGCAGGGCTTCCATAACAGCCTTGGAATCCGTAGAGTCGGCAGCCTTCAGAGCTTCCAAAGCAGTGTAATAGGCATCGTAACCCATGACAGACACAGCAGAGATCATGTCGTTTCCGCCGTTGTTGGTCAGGTTTTCACTGCTGGAGTTCAGCCAGGCTTTGAAACCGCTGTCGAATTCCTCGTTCGCGCCTTCCTGATAGAAGGTGGTGACGGTCACATCCACATCGGTGCCCTTCGCGGCATTGGCAACCACGTTGGAGTCAAGCGTGTCGCCGCCGAGGATCGGGAAGGTCACGCCCTGGCTGGCGGCCTGCTGCACGATCTGGGTGGAATAAGCAATGGAGACCGGGCAGAAGAAGACCTGCGCACCGTACATGGTGGCGTTGGTCAGGTAAGAGGTGAAGTCCGAAGTGCCGGTCGGGAAGGAGTCGGCAATGACCGTACCGCCCAAAGCTTCAAAAGCCTGCTTGAAGTAAGTGACCAGACCCTGGTCATAGTCGTTGCCCAGTTCAGCAAGGCTGTAAGCCGTTGTGGCGCCCAGTTCCTTGAAGGCGTAGTTGGCAAGGACAGTACCCTGGAAAGGATCCAGGAAGCAGACACGGAAGTAGTGGCTGTTGCCTGCGGTCACCTGCGGGTTGGTGCAGGACGCGCCGATAGCGGGAATGTCGGCATCGGCAAAGTATTGTGAGCCGGCAATGGAAACGCCGGAACCGTAGGAACCCAGAACGATGGAAACGCCGCTGGAAACCAGCTGCTGCGCGGCAGACGGAGCTTTGTCGGTTGAAGAACCGTTATCAGCATAAACCAGCTGAATTTCGTAAGTTTCCCCGCCCAGTTCAATCGTCGGAGTCTCAAAATTGGCATACTGCATACCGAGCATTTCCTGTTTGCCGCCCGCGCCGGAGTCACCGGAAGCAGGTTCGAAAACGCCGATTTTCACAACGTTATCCGCAAAGACAGACGTTGAGACGATCATCACGGCACAAAGTACAAACGTCAATAATACAATGAGCTTTTTCATGATAAAACCTCCATGAAGAATTATGTGGTTGCTATTTTAACATTGTATGAAAAAATATCTGAAAAAAAATCTGAAAAAAGTGACGAATGACATCTTGCAAAATTCAGCGAAGCGAACTTCAGCTGAAAACCGCGGATCGTGCCTCCCTGTTCCCGGATAACGTCAACCGCATGAATGAAATTTCGCCCGGCCGGGAGCATGGCAAACGCTGACACAAAATCAGGTTGTAAAGCATCCGTTTGGGTTTTATGGTAAAATCAGGGATAGTAAAATCAGGTATGGAAAAGACATGGAACAAGACATTTTATTTTCATTAATCCTCCCCGCCTACAACGAGGAACAACGGCTGCCGGAGTGCATGGAAAAGGTCTCCGGCTTTATTGCTGCCCGCGAAGAGCCGATTGAGGTCATCCTCGTTGAGAACGGCAGCAGCGACAGAACTTATGAAATGGCCTGTTCCTATGCGGAACAATACCCCTGGCTGAGCGTATTGCATGAAGACAAAGCCGGCAAGGGCAACGCTGTCCGCCGCGGGATGCTGGAGGCGCACGGTCGCTACCGCATGTTTGCGGATATCGACTTTGCCATGCCCATTGAGGAGCTGGATCACTTCATCCCGAAAGCGGGGCAAAGCTACGATCTCGCCATCGCCTCCCGCGAGGCAAAGGGCGCGGTGCGCTATAATGAGCCGCCCATCCGCCGTTTCAGCGGGCGCGTTTTCAACCTCATCGTACAGCTCATCGCCGTCCGCGGAATCACCGACACGCAGTGCGGGTTCAAGAGCTTTTCCGCCGAGGCTGCCGAAAAACTCTTCCGTCTGCAGTTGATTGACGGCTGGGCCTTTGACGCGGAACTGCTGTTCCTGGCGCAAAAGTTCGGCTATCGGATTGAGCAAATTCCCGTGAAGGTTTACTATGAAGGGAATTCCAAGATCAACGTCGCCGCGGACTCGATCAAGATGTTCCGCGAACTCCTGCAGATCCGCCGGAACGACGCGGCGGGGCGCTATGATATTCAGGATGAAACCCGGACGCTGAAACCGGATCGCTGATGTTTTTCGGCAATTCGGCTTTATGGTAAAATCAGGTATGGAAAAAGCCATGGAACAAGACATTTTATTCTCATTAATCCTCCCTGCCTACAACGAGGAGAAACGACTGCCGGAGTGCATGGAAAAGGTCGCCGGCTTTATCGCGTCCCGTGAGGAGGCGATTGAGGTCATCCTCGTTGAGAACGGCAGCAGCGACAGGACTTATGAAATGGCCTGTTCCTACGCGGAGCAATACCCCTGGCTGACCGTATTGCGCGAAACGAAGCCCGGCAAGGGCAACGCTGTCCGCCGCGGGATGCTGGAGGCGCACGGACGTTACCGCATGTTCGCGGATGTTGACTTCTCCATGCCCGTTGAGGAGCTGGATCATTTCATCCCGAAAGCGGGGCAAAGCTACGATGTCGCTATCGGCTCCCGTGAGGCGAAGGGCGCGGTGCGTTACAACGAGCCGCCGACACGCCATTTCACCGGCCGTGTTTTCAACCTCATCGTGCGGGTCATCGCCGTCCCGGGAATTCATGACACGCAGTGCGGGTTCAAGAGCTTTTCCGCCGAAGCCGCCGGGAAACTTTTCAGTTTGCAGATCATTGACGGCTGGGCCTTTGACGCGGAAGTGCTCTACCTGGCTCAGAAGTTCGGCTATCGGATTAAGGAAGTCCCCGTGCAGTGGTATTATGACGGAAATTCCAAGATCAGTGTCGCCAGGGATTCGCTCAAGATGTTCCGCGAACTCCTGCAGATCCGCCGGAACGATGCCGCGGGATGCTATGACGTGCAGAACGCACGGAAATCATGAAGACCGATCCGACGCTTGAATACGAGGAAGCCTTGTGGAAGCAGGGCTTTTTTCATGTCGCGGGCATTGATGAAGCCGGGCGCGGCTGCTGGGCGGGTCCCGTGACGGCGGGCGCGGTGATTCTGCCCGCGGATGCGGAAATTCTCACCGCGCTCAAAGGTGCGCGGGACAGCAAAATGATGAGCCCCGACGAACGGGAGCGCATGTTCGCGGTCATCACGGAAAATGCCCTGACCTGGGCTGTCGGGGAGGCGGACAACACGGAGATTGACCGCGTCGGCATCCTCAACGCGACCAAAAATGCCATGAAGCGTGCCCTTGCCGCCCTGAATCCGCGCCCCGTCCATCTGCTCATTGATTATGTCCGCCTGCATGACGTGACCATCCCGCAGACCGGGATTAAACACGGCGACGCGGTCTCATTGAGCATCGCCTGCGCGTCCATTCTCGCCAAGGTGACGAGGGACCGCCTGATGTGTGAGACCGCGTCGCGGCTTTACCCGCAGTACGGGTTCGAGCGTCACAAGGGATACGGCACGAAGCTGCATCGGGAGGCATTGGAGAAATACGGTCCCTGCCCGCTGCACCGCATGAGCTTCAAGCCCCTTGCAAACGACCTGAAACTGTTTTAGAAAGATTTCGACACCGAAATGCCCGCCTGTGCGCCGGAAGCGGCGGAGACGACAACCTGGCGGTAAATCTTATCCACGGACTCGCCCGCGGCATATACGCCCGGGACGGAGGTCTGCATGTCGGGTCCGACTTTGATCACATTGTTCTCAATCGCCACTTTTCCCTCAAACAGATCGGTGACGGTTCGCGTCCCGACGAAAACAAAAACCCCGTCGAAAGGCAGGACAGATTCCTCCTCCGTCAGTTTATCCCTGACCCGCAGTCCCGTCACTTTCCCGTTTTCCCCAATCACCTCCACCGGAAGCGTGTTCCACTGAAATTTGATCTTCGGGTTCGCGAAGGCCTTCTCCTGCACGATTTTATCCGCCCGCAGGGCGTCGCGGCGGTGAATGACGGTCACGGAGTCGGCAAAACGGGTCAGGAAATCCGCTTCCTCAACCGCGGAGTTGCCGCCGCCGATCACCGCCACATGCTTCCCGCGGTAAAACGCGCCGTCACAGGTCGCGCAATAGGAGACGCCCGCGCCGGTGTATTCTTTCTCCCCGGGGATGTTCATCAGCAGGTGCTCGGAACCCGCGGCGATAATGACACGTTCGCAACGGAAGACGCGGCGTGAGGTTTCGACCATGAACGGGCGTTCGGAAAAGTCCACCGAGCTCACCTCGTCATAGATCAGCTCCGCGCCGAACTTCTGCGCCTGTTCCTTGAATTTATCCATCAGCTCCCCGCCGCTGATCTCTTCCACGAAGCCGGGGTAATTCGCAATATCCGCCGTCAGGGAAGCCTGCCCGCCGAACACCGATCCGCTGATGACGACCGGTTCCAGACCGGCGCGGGCGGTGTAAATGGCGGCGCTCAGCCCCGCAGGGCCCGAACCGATGATGACGACTTTGCAGTCACGTTGTTTCTTCTCTCTTGCCATGCTTTACTCTCCTTGTTCGGGAAAGGATTGACCGCCGAGCAACGCGTCCAACGCCGCGCCGGAGGCGGCAGGATTCCCTTCCAGGGTGTTGATGAATGTTTCGTCCGCCGCGATAAGCAGCGTCCCGCCGACCCGTTCCAAACGGACAACGCAGAAGCTGTCAATTTGGGGCAGGTCGTCCCGCGCCAGAATTTCCTCATAGATCGGGTCAAGCTCGTCCGTCTCCCGTTCCGCCGCAATCTGCGCCGCCTTCGCCATAATGCGGAAGGTATCGGGGGCGGTGAAGGTCACATCCGCCGAGTATTTGCTCCCCTCCTCGTTATAGACATGCGCCACGGACTTGACCAGCAGTCCGCTGTAAACCGCCGTGCCGAGGTCGTTGGCGGGCGACTTCAGCAATGCCCGGGTGTCGGGGGTCAACAGCTCTGCGGCGGCTTGAACCTTGCCGGCGTTCAGACAGCCCGTGAAGCGCTGCATCAGAGCCATGACTTCATCGGCATCGGGCGCCTTGACGCGGTTATAGACCAATGCGGCCGCCATCGTGCCGAGAATCAGCCCGGCACAGAGAAAAATCAATAAGATTCGTCGTTCTTTACTCATGTTCCTCCGTAAAGACCTCGGCATCGGTACAGGTGTCGAAGATCATGCCGAGGAAGTCCTCCCGCTCTCGTTCGCTCAGGAAGCGGGGACGGGAATAGTTCTCGAGGGTGACGGTCTCGAGCTGACTTCCGATATAACGGTTATCGTAAAAATAATGCCGGTCGAAAAACGAAGTCCGTTCCACATCGGACATCTGGTCAAAAAAGAGGTTGCCGAGCCCGAAGTGAATGAAGGTATCGCCGACGAAGGTCATTCCCTGCGGGATATGCGCCTGAGAGCCGGAGATGATGACCGGCGCGGCGTCGCGGGCGATTTCATAGAAGTCGTGACTTTGCAGCGCGGGCACGTCATAGCTGACCCATTCCAGATGTTGAAAGGTGACAATCGGCAGCCAATCGTCCGCTTTCAGCTCCGCGATCTGCTCCTTCATCTTCTCTAGGTCACAGCGCGCCGCGCCGGGGTGCCCATCCTCCGCCCAGATGCCGTCCGGACCGATGGCATTGCAGCCGAGAAAGGCGAGTTTGTTGCCGTTGTGTTCGATGAGCAGCGGAGCCTGCGCCTCCTCCTGCGTGCGTCCGCCGCCGTAGACCTTCATGCCGGCATCCGCGTACATGTCAAGAGAGTAAAGGAAGGCATCGTAGCCGTAGTCGAGGTTATGGTTGCCCGTCAATTCGATGATGTCCGCCCCGACTTCCTCCAACAGCACGAAGTAGGAAGGATCGGAACAGAAGCGTTGCTCACGGCGCAGGGGATTGCCGGGCGGGCAGTCGGGGGTGAAGGATGCCTCATTGGAGATGTGCGTCAGGTCGGAACGGCGCAATGTCTCACCGATCTCCTCCGCCGGGACGAGCAGGCCGTCCGTCTCCATATGATAAGCCAGGTAACGCGCCATCGCCGTCGTGCCCGTCAAGGTTAATGAAGTCAGCCTGTCGGGGGCGAAATTCGATTCCCCGCCCTCTGCAAGCGGCAGACTCAGCGCATATTCGGCGGGATCGAAGTCAAAGGAAAAGGGACTGACACCGTCCACCGTCATCACCTTCCAGCGCGGGTCAAGCTCCTCAAACGGAATGAGTGCCCAAACGCTCTCATTCTCCCAAGCATAGCGCAGCAGCTCCGCTGCCTCCATGACAGTGACGGAGGCATAGAACGGCAGCATCCCATACGCCCGAATGAAGGCATCCCGCGTCTGCGGACTCATGACCAGCTCATCAAAATTCGCCGTCCGCTTCCCGTAAAGGAACGCCTCCAGCTCGTCCGAAGTCACCCCATCCGCGACGGTAAAGTAAGGCGCCGTCAGCGCGTACACATACGCCGCCGCCCGGCATCCCATGACAGCGGACATTGCCCAAAGAGGAACAAGCAGGATCAAAATTCGTTTCATCACGCTTTTATTATCCCATAAAAAAGGGAAAACGGCGGACGAAAAGAAGACAATGAGCAATGCGCAATCGCGCTCAAACCTGCCCCCTGTGCAGATGGGTGCGGTGCATACGCCGAATACAGGAAGATCGGCTTTCCGTCCGTTTGTCGCTTTCCCTGTTACAATAGAAAGCATGAAACGATACGCGGTGCTGATTTTGATCCTTGTTGTTGTATGTGCCGGATGGGGATACTTCCTGAACTTCGGCGAGATTCCGTTCGACTTCCATGACTGGGCGGAGGTGAACGCGCCGCGTCTGGCATTCACCAAAGATGCGCTGGAAAAATGGCAGCTGCCGCTGCACATGCCCGACACATCGGCATTGCGCGGCGTGACCGACCGCTTCATGGCGCTCCCTGATGTCATTCTCAGCCCGCAGATTATCCTGCTCCGTTGGATGTCTGTCGGGACGTTCATCCTCGTCAACACCTGGCTGCTGATTGCAATCGGATACCTCGGCCTGATCCGCTTGCTGAAGCGCTTCGATCTCTCCCTGCTGACCTTCACCTGGGCGGCGCTGCTCTTTTACTTCAACGGGCACATCCTTTCGCATTACGCCGTCGGGCATATCACTTGGGACGGTTATTTCCTCCTGCCCTGGTTCGTGGAGCTTGTCTTCCGTCTCATTGACGGAGAACGCGGCGCGAAATGGGAGGCGCAGATGGCTTTCCTGCTCTTCGCCTTCTTCCTGCAGGGATCGTTTCATCAATTCGTGTGGTGCGTCATTTTTCTCGGCTTCGCCGCTCTCTCCAATTGGAAATGGTTTTGGACGATTCTCAAAGCCGGCATCGGCGCGGGAATGCTCTCCATGGTGCGCATCATCCCGCCTGCCATGCAAATGGGTGCCTTCGATGATGATTTCCTCGGCGGATATCGTACCCCGATTCAGGTTCTCAAGGCGTTCATCAAAATCATCCTGCCCGCCGACGCCCTCAATCAGGCGAAAACCGGCGCGGTTCTCGGCTGGTGGGAGTTCGACATTTACACCGGTATCGCGGGACTGTTGATCCTGGCGGCGGCGGCGCTGTGCTGGCTCCTGCTGCGGGATCGCAGGTTGGGCTTTCCGCAATTGCTCTGCCCGATCGCGGTGCTGAGCTTCTTCTCCGTCCGGAATTGCTATCAGGTCATGCGCTTCTTCCGCATCCCGCTCTTCTCCGGCGAACGTGTCAGCTCCCGCTTTCTGATTCTGCCTTTCGTCTTCATATTGCTCATTGGACTCGCCGCCCTGCAGCGGCAACTCAAGCGGGTGAAAGCGCTGAACGTTCTCTGTGCCCTTGCGCTGATTCCCGCCGCATATGAGCTGTGGCGGCATCTGGATGCCTGGAAAGTAACGTTAGCATTCGAGGCTTTCCCTTATACGCATACCGATCTCTCCATCAAAACGGTCGCCAACCATCCCGACGCGCCCTATACCACGGGTCTCGCCATCGGTCTGGCTGTGACGCTGCTCTCCGCCGCCGTGTTGATTTGGAGAGGGAAGCGGCAGGGGACAGGGGAGCAAGGACGTTGATGAGTGCGAACCACCCCACGGGACAATCAGCAATCAGCAACAACTGCCCGATAATCGAGTACCCACCCCCTGTCAATCACGCTTAAGCCTTCTCCTTGTAGGGGAAGGGGGACCGCTTGCGGTGGATGAGGTCTTGATGGGCATGGC
>CAVESB010000018.1:0-27413 GCA_963618265.1 bacterium | reverse complement strand
GACTGAAGGATTTCCTGAAGGCGGCTTTTGGCGTCATCATCTTTATGGTTGGCGATGATGTCGTCAATCGCGCCCTCCATGAAGGGCATCACAAACGCACGGACGGCTTCCAAACCCTGGTCGAGGTAAATCGAGCCGACCAGCGCCTCAAAGGCATCGCAGAGCAGCGCGGTTTTTGACTTTCCGCTGGCGAGGTATTCGCCGCGCCCGAGACGCAGTGCCTGCCCGATGTCAATGCGGCGGGCGAACTCTGCGAGCGTGGTTGTCTGCACCAGCGCAGAGCGGTACTTGGACAACTGTCCTTCCCGCATCTCAGGGTAGCGATTGTAAAGCCATGCGCCAATCATAAAATCCAGAACAGCATCGCCCAGAAATTCCAGACGTTCGTTGTCTTCAATCGCATCGGGATGCTCGTTCAGGAACGAACTATGCGTTAAAGCACGGGACAACAGCATATAGTCATGAAATTTAAGACCATTGCGATGAGCAAAATGCTCCGGCAACTCATACACAGGACTGGGATTCATTTAACCTCATATTTGGCTGTTGATTTATTAGCTCGGGAATATCTTCAACCAAAAAAATTCCTGAACCAATACAGTCATGAATGAGATTAGTATAACATAAAAAACGGCAGGATATTTCACCTGCCGCCAAACATTTATACAAAGCTATTTCAGCGCCGATGCGGCTGCCTCAGGGAACTGAAGACGATACAGTGACGCATAAACGCCGTTGCGTGCCAGCAGCTCATCATGGGTTCCTTCCTCCGTAATGCCGTTCTCGGTCAAGACGAGAATCCGCTCGGCGCGGCGGATCGTTGAGAGACGGTGAGCAATGACCAGCGTCGTGCGGTTCTGCGCTAAATCCTCAAGAGATTTCTGCACAACCTTCTCGCTGTGATTGTCCAGTGAGGAAGTCGCTTCATCGAAAATCAGGATCGGCGGATCCATCAGAAAAGCGCGGGCAATCGAGAGACGCTGTTTCTGCCCGCCGGAGAGTTTGATGCCGTTCTGCCCGATATCGGTGTTGTATCCGTCCGGGAGCTCCATAATGAAGTCGTGCGCGTTGGCTTTCTTCGCCGCCTCGATAATCTCCTCATCCGTTGCGTCCGGTTTACCGTAGCGGATATTTTCAAGGACATTTCCGCCGAAGAGGTAGGTATCTTGCTGCACAATGCCGATATTCCGGCGCAGACTGCGCTGCGTATACTCACGGATATCCCTTCCGTCAATGGATATGGAACCGGAGTCAACATCATAGAAGCGGGGAATCAGGTTGCAGAGCGTAGTTTTGCCGACACCGGAAGGACCGATCAGCGCAACATACTCGCCCTTTTTGATATGCAGGCTTGCGTGCGACAAAACATCCTGATGCGTTCCGTTATAGTGGAAAGAAACATCATCAAAATCAACATTACCCTCAAATCGGCCGGCTTCCACAGCGTTCGGGCTGTCCGCGATATCCGGCTCAATGAGCATAATTTCGCGAAAACGCTCGAAGCCCGCCATGCCGTTCTGCATCTCTTCCGTGAAAGCGACAAGCTTCTTGATCGGCTCGGTAACATTGCCGATGTAAAGCAGGAAGGTGACAAGATCCGAAATGGAGACGATGCCGCGGGTGATGAGGAGGGCACCGCCGATCACACAGACGACATTGATGAAAGTGGTTGAACTGTTCACCACCGACTGATAATTCGCCATAACGAGATAATTACAGCATTTGTTCTGAAAATAAGCCCGGTTACCGACTTCGAACTTGGCCTGTTCAAGTTCTTCGTTGGCGTAGGACTTCACGACACGGATACCGGAGAGGGAGTCTTCAATCCGGGCGTTGATGTCGCCAAGCTTGCGGCGGTTGTTCAGGAACACCTCCTTCATTTTCTTGTTCATGGCGACAGCATAGGCTGTAATCGGAGGAACGACGGCGAAGGAGATCAGCGCAAGGCGCCAATTAATACAGAGCATGATGATAAAGGAACCGATCAGCTTAACCGCGGGAATGAAGAGGTTCTCAGGTCCGTGATGATAAAACTCGGAAATGTCGAAAATATCTGTTGTGATGCGCGAAAGCAAATGCCCGACTTTATGGTCATCATAGTAGCCGACAGAGAGCTTCAGATAATGCTGAAAAAGATCGGAGCGCATACCCGTTTCAATACGGGCCGCCATGCGGTGTCCATAGTTGATCGTCCACCAATCCGTATAGAACTCGATGACGATCAGAACCAGACAGAGAATACCGAGGCGGAAAATGTTCTCCCGCGCCTCCGCCGCCGGCAGATAGATGACGACATTGGTGATATAGCGCACAATCAGCGGGATCACCAGCACGACTGCCGCGGATATCGTAGCGAAGAGCAAATCCGTCAAAAACGCCCCCAGATAGGGTTTATAAAACGAGAAAAAATACGGCCAATATTTCTTTTGCATGAGCTACATTATACAGCCGCGCACGATGAAGCACCAGCAAACAGGAAAAAAAAGAAGGAACGCGCGGTTCCTTCTTTTTCAAAGGTCCGGATTATTTCAGTTCAATCGTCTCTCCGTATTTCATGCGGAGGAGGTTCTTCGGCATAAATTTCATGGGATCGGCATCGAAAAAGTGCATCGGAACATTGTGCTTCGCGCCGATGATATCAGCCAATTCGGCCGCTTCCTCAGGCGGCATGGTATAGACGCCGTCAATGGGATAAAAGGCATAGTCGATCTTTCGTTCAGCAAGGGCAGCCAATTCAGGGATCTTCGCGGTATCGCCGGCATGGTAGACGGTAATACCGTCAAAGGTAATGAGATAGCCGTTCATATTGTCGGGATGATGGTTCTTGTTCCCGCCGCCGATGACCGGTTCGATTGTCACGCCCTTGATTTCAAATTGATTGTGTGTCAGGTCGGGATTCAACGTGTCCGCCACCCTCAGCACAACGCAGTCCGCCTTCCTTGCCGGCAAATCCACGGCGTTGTGGTCATGGTGCTCATGCGTAGAGAGGATGATATCCGCGGGTTCGGAGTAATCCCCTTCATAATACGGATCAATATAAATAACGACATCCGAAGGCGTATGGATCTTCATGGATGCGTGCCCGATCAGTGTCAGTGTGCCTTTCATATGCTTCCTCTCTTTCGCCGCTTCACGCTGTTTTCGATTAAAATTTATGTGAGACAATGAACGATCATTGCCGATTTAATTATATATCAAATCGCATGACAGGAATTCTGAAATCGCCATGGAAAAACCCAATATCAAAGTGCTGTTCTTCGATGTGGACGGGACGCTGCTCAACTACAATGATCACACCATCCATCCAAAAGATTTGGAGGCGCTGACAAAACTCCGTGAACAGGGGTATTATCTCTTCATCGCCACGGGACGGGATGTCACCGTCCCCGCAGAATCCAAGCCAATCGAGCATATTTGGCCCATTTTCAGCGGCTTTGTCAACTCGAACGGGCAGCAGTGTTTTCTTACCGACGGAACGATGATCTCGGAGCATCCGCTGGACAGGGACGACTTCATTGCTATCCGTGACATCTGCGCGGAACGGCACTATGCGCTTTATTACACGCTGGATCATGAAACCTATATCACGGAAAACACGGATCTCGTGAAGGTATTTAACGCGGTCGTCGATATCCGCATCCCGCCCGTTCGCCCGATCGAAGCGGATCGCACAACTCTCATCAAAGCCTGTGTCTACATCACACCCGAAGATGAGCTGAAATACATCGAACCCGTCATGAAGCGCACCTTCGTAGCTCATTCCAAGGGACCGCTGGTAGATCTCATCCCCAACGGAATCGGTAAGGATACAGGCATTCGCGAAGTTTGTGATTATTTGGGAATTCCCATTGAGCAGACAATGGCGTTCGGCGACGGAGAGAATGACATTGCGATGCTGAAAACTGCCGGCATCGGCGTCGCCATGGGTATCGCCGCTGAAGAAGTACGTGCGGCGGCGGATTATGTCACGCTGAAACCGGAAGAGGGCGGCATTGCCGCCGCACTGCAGCATTTCGGTCTCATCTGACCCATACAATAAAAAACAGCCCGGAAGCCATTTATTTGTGCTTTCGGGCTGTTTGATTCAGGTTTTAGTTGAATTGAGCCATGTAAGAGTCGAGCAGACTTTCCATGACAGCATTCATGGGGGTATCCTCATTCAGCGCCGCGGCAGCTGATTCGTAATCGCCGGCAGCGATGGACTCGGACAGGAACTGAATTTCTTCGTTGCTGCTGAAGAAACCGGCGAAGAGATCCGCCACAGAGAGCTCTTCCTCAACCAGCGCATCCACTTCAGTCTCAAGGGTTGCTTCCGAGGCAGAAGTATCAAGGAAGTCAACCGCGGCCCGGATCTGTTCATCCGTCCAGCCGGCGTTCTTCGCTTCATTGAAGACAGAGAGCACCTGAACCATATCAACATTACCGGTCTCGTCGGTAAAGCAGTCCATCAGATAGGACATGACAGAAGCAAGGTCTTCCCGATCCATAGAAGAGAACATCTCACGCAACTCCTCCGGGGACATGCTCATAAGGAGGTCGTAAATCTCATTGGATCCTTCAGTCCCGGTACCCATGTACTCATAGATAATTGTGCTGTACAGATCGGAAGCATCTTCAATCATGGACTTGGCTCCGACGGTCATACGCGGCGCACCCTCTGCTGTCATGGCATCATAAAGCGGGGCGTAGTAGGCAATGTCTTCCGCTTTGAAATCCTTGATATCTTTGATCATATTGATGATATATTCACCGGTATCGAATCCGGTAACCTTATCAGTCGCGGCAGTATTCAACTGCGTGATAGGGCCGAAAGGATAGGTCAAACTTCCGTAGGCAGAGATAATGTATCCATCAAGCTCTTCCTTGCTCAGGGTCTCAGCGAAACCGCGCAGCGTGTCGCCGACCGTAGCGTAAATGTCAAAGGTTGTACGGAGGTTCGGGTCACGGTAAGTGTACATGATCACAACGTCTTTTCCACTGCTGGCGGCATAAGCACCGTAAGCGCTCCGATTAAACCGCAGTTCGGGCAGAAGGATCTTGTCGGAGACCAGACTGTTCATGACCTCAATCTTACCGCTGCGTTCATATCCGGCATCGGCAATATTTGCAGAAACAGCATTATACACAACGCTGTCAGTCGTCGCCACTGCAGTATGCGGATCGGTCTCCGGGATCAATTCATCGTAGTCCACGAAGGGCAGATCAGCATCGCCATACTGCTGCAGGAACTGATACGCAAGGTCTGTCGCCTTCTCAACATTCTCGCTGTTGCCCAAGATGACAATAACAGGGTTGCGTTTATTGAGCAGCATGGAGCGGATATTCTCAAAGTCTTCTTCCACCGCAGCCATTTCTTCATCGCTCATCTTGCTGAGTTGATTGAGATAGTTAATGTAGCTCGCACCGGAGATCGCATTGCTGTAACGGGCAGATCCATAATACAGCGAATTGAGGAGTTCAATTTCAATCAGACTGCCCAAACTCTTGGCAATAAGCGGATAAGAAGCCGCTGCAGCGGCAGCATCATTGCGAAGGCTGTCATAATCGCTGAACTTTGTGGTGAAGAGAATCTCATTCGCGAGGTCAAAACTGCTCTCGAGTGTATCTCCGAGCGCGTACCAGCTGAGGGATAAGACCGGAGTATAAGAGCCGTCGTCATATTTCACGGTATCCGCGTACATACTCATGTCATAAGAGACAGCAGACATCGCAGCAGGAAGATCTGCCTTAGCGTAGTTTTCGGTATCCAGACTGCCGAGTTCACCGGTCATGAAAGCGTAAGCGGTCAACATTTCATACGGAATGTTGGAGGCATCGGTCATAATACTGACATAGACCAAATCGGAATCCATTTCACCGGTGATAAGACGGATACCGTCAAGGTCGGTTTCGTTGACTTCAGCGGTAGGATATTCTTCGCTAAGCGTTTCGACCGTCAGGGCATTCATCGCAGGATCCATGGAGATTTCGGAATTGGCAGCCTGCCAATCATTAAAATCTTTCGTAGAAGCAATAAGCGCGTTGATTTCATCTTCGCTCATTGCAGCCTTCATGTCCGTGAGCTTCTGCTTCAGCGCAGCATCCTTTTCTTCCTTCAATCCGGGCACAGGCATCGTAATCGCCATTCTGGAAATCTTAACATCGGAGAACCATTCTTTCAGCATGGCATCGACAGTCTCTTTATTGACCATTTCATCGACATTGGCATTGAAATGATCAATCTCTTTCCAGGCTTCCTTTTCTCCGTTCAACTCAGCCCAGTAATAAGTGGCAAAAGTCCCGTCAGAGAAATAGATGTCCGGGCTGTCCTGGGCAAGCAATTTAGAGAAACGATCGCTTGTGATGAAAGAATCCAAGACCTCCTGATTCACACCGTTCTCAAGCAGATCTGCAATTGCTTCGTCCACAATACCCTTAAAAGTGTCAGCGTCCTCCGCATTTACATTGACAGCGACAAAAGAGATGATCTCGCCCGGGAGGAAATCATGACCGGTAACGGAATAAGCCGCTGTCGGCATACGTTCTTCCATCAAGCGCCCGAAGGGTGAAGCAGAATTGCCGAGATAACTGCAAATGTAATCTCTCAGCAACAAATCAGACAGACCGCCGTTGGGTACGAGGAAGGAATAATAGATTGCGCCGGCGTTTTAAGCCGAAGCACCGTTCTCAACCGGATAGTCAAAAGTTTCGGAAACGAAACCTTCTTCAGGTTCGGTGTAGCGGTCATCCGTGATCTCGATATCGCGCTTTTCGTATTTAGAGAAAAAGTCCTCATCGATCATGGCGAGGAAATCCGGCAGATAAATATCGCCGGTCAGGATCGCCAGAGAGTTTGACGGATGATAATAAGTCGCATGGAAGGTCTGAATATCCTCCATCGTCATATCGGGAATGTAATCGGGATCGCCGCCGGAGACAATCGCACCGTAGCTGCCGTCATAGAACATTCTGACAAGATTGGTATCAGCCCAGCTGTAGAGATCCAAGGCGCCGAGCATTTCACTGTAAACAATACCGCTGAGTGTGATATCGGAGTCGGCATCGTCAAGCTGATAGCGGTAAGCTTCACGCATCATGGCATGTTGATCTTCAACAACCAGCGGGTTGAAGACACCGTTCATGTAATAATCCATGTAGATCTTCAGCTGTTCTTCTGAGGTAGAGGCCATCGGATACATGGTAACTGCCTGATAGGTGAGCGCGTTCAGGAAAGTGTTGCTGGTCTTGTTAATCATCTCAAAGAACAAATTGGAGCCGGGGTATTTCTCTGACCCGCCCAGGGAAGCATGTTCAAAGACATGCGCCAGACCGGTGTCGTTATAAACCGGCGTGCGGAAAGAAATACGATAGGAACGGTACGTGCTGTCATTGGCATACCAGATCAGCGTCGCGCCGGTCTTCTCATGTTCCAAGGTCACAGCCGTGACATCCATGGATTCCATATCGGTGACATCAGTCACGATAAAACCATTAAGAACGGTCCCGACCTCCGGGATCGCATACTCCGTAGGAGCACCTGCATTGACAGCAAGCACAGTCAGCAGGAGCGCAAGCAGCACAAATAAAACTGATAGCTTTTTCATTTTCCTCCTTTTCAAAGGGAAACCGTTTCGGACCCTGTTTAGAAATACGTTTAATTCATTATAGTTGTTGCACGTTGGGAATTCGGTAAAACCAATGACAGACATTACAACACCTGTGCTATAATTGGAATTCGAGAATCTTTTATTAACCGAATGGATGAGTTATGCTCGAAAAAATCAACGCTATTGAATCCCGATATACCGAAATCAACCGACTGATCGAACAGAATGTGGACGATTACGCAAAAGTAAATGAGCTCATGAAGGAACGTTCCGATATTGAGGAAATCGTTGAAAAAGGGCGTGAATACAAATCCGCGCTGGCACAGCTTGAGGACGCAAAAACCCTGCAGAGCGGTTCCGACAAGGAAATGGCCGAGCTCGCGGAAATGGAAATCGAAGAGCTGAAGCCGCGCATTGAGGAACTCGAGAAGCAGATACGCAGTTTGCTGATTCCAAAGGATCCCCGCGATTCCAAGAATGTCATCGTTGAGATCCGCGCCGGAACCGGCGGTGATGAAGCCGCAATTTTTGCCGCGGATCTCTTTCGCATGTACTCCCACTACGCCGAAAACCGCCGCTGGCATATTGAAATCATCAAGGAAAACGAGATCGGTGTCGGCGGTTATAAGGAAATCACCTTCATCGTCAAGGGCAAGGGAGCTTTCTCACGCTTGAAGTTCGAGTCAGGCACCCACCGCGTACAGCGCATCCCGGTCACCGAATCGCAGGGGCGTATTCAAACCTCCGCTGTAACCGTTGCAGTCCTCGCGGAAGTGGAAGACGTCGATATTCAAATTCCCGAAACCGATATCCGCATCGAGGTCTATAAATCCGCAGGCGCGGGCGGTCAAAACGTGCAGAAGAACTCCACCGCCGTCCGCCTCATCCACATCCCTACCGGCATGGTCATCACCTGTCAGGATGAACGCTCCCAGCTTCAGAACAAAGTCCGCGCCATGTCCATTCTGCGCGCCCGCTTATATGATATGGAACAGCAGAAGCGCCAGCAGGAACTGGACGCCACCCGCCGCTCCATGATCGGTTCCGGAGATCGTTCGGAGAAGATTCGTACTTACAACTATCCGCAATCACGCGTCACCGATCACCGCATCAATGTTTCGTCGTTCAACCTCGCGGGGGTCATGGACGGCGACCTGGATGTCTTTATTGATGAATTGATCCTCCGCGACGAAGCCGAACGTCTCAGCCTCGCCCAGGCGGAGTGATCCGTGAACATTGTTGAGGCACTGCGGCACACCCGTGCAGCACTTTCATCCGTGACGGATGAAGCCTCGTTTGAGGCGCGGCTGCTCGTGGAAAAAGCGACAGGGCTTTCCCACAGTGCTCTTTTCGCCCATCCCGAAACCGAGCTGTCTGCGCAGCAGTCCGCGAACCTCGCGGAGTACACCGCATTGCGCACACAGGGGAAGCCGTTGCCTTACCTGCTGGGCGAATGGGGCTTTTACGGTCACATGTTTCGCGTGAATCCCTCCGTGCTCATCCCGCGTCCGGAGACGGAACTTCTGGTCGAGGAAGCCTCCGCTTGGCTGACACGGCATCCGGAGGTGCGAATGGGATACGATATCGGCACCGGCAGCGGCTGTATCGCCGTTTCGTTGCTCCTTGCGCATCCCGATCTGCGTATGATCGCAGTGGATCGTTCCCGCGAAGCACTGAACACCGCCGTTACGAATGCCGCCCATTTAGGCTGCGGAGAGCGGTTTTTCCCTGTTCTCGGGGATCTTGCCTCCGCGCTCCACTGCGGCTCCGCGTTAATCTGCGCGAACCTTCCTTACATCCCGACGCAAACCTGCGCGGATTTGGAAGCAGCCCGCTTTGAACCGCTTTCTGCGCTGGACGGCGGCGCGGATGGATTTGAACTCTACAGCCGGCTCTTCTCAGAGCTGACGCCGGCAACACCGGTCGGCAGCCTGATTCTCTGCGAAATTGAGTACCGTCAGGAAATATTGGCAGCCGCCACCGCAAAGGAATTCTTTCCGAAGGCGGATATTCATGTTTTGAAGGATCTCGCCGGATTGCCCCGACTGCTGCGCATTGAGGTATAAAAGCAGATATGACACAGATATTGAAAATCGAAACTGAAACCGAATACCGTCAGGCACTTCAAGCAACTGCCGAGGTATTGAAAAAGGGTCGCATTGCCGCAATCCCGACCGACACCGTTTACGGATTCGCCGCCCTCGCGTGTGATTCCGCCGCGATCGCGCGCCTTTATGAAATCAAAGAACGCTCTCAGATGAAATCCATCGCCGTCCTGTTGGCGGACGCGGAGCAGGCGGATCTGATCGCGCAAGACTTCCCGCCGAAGGCACAGCGTCTTGCGGCAAAGTACTGGCCGGGTGCGCTGACTGTCATCGTCGCCAAACGCGAAGGACTTCCCGCAGATCTGACCTCCAACGACCTCATCGGACTGCGCATCCCGGACTGCGCTTTCGCACGGGATCTCATGCGCTTAACCGGTCCGCTGGCAACGACATCCGCCAATCTTTCAGGCATGCCTCCTGCCAAAAACATTGCCGAATTCGCCGAGCTGCATGACCGTCTCGACCTGATCATCGATGGCGGACAGGTTCGGGGAGGCGTCCCGTCTTCCGTGATCCGCTGTGATTGTGAACCCGCGCTGGTACTGCGTGAAGGTGCCATTCCGGCCGAGGAACTGTTAAAATGCTGAAACATATCCGTCCCGCCCTGCTCATCACCGCTTTGGTTCTGTGTCTGAGCAGCTGTGATGTTTACAACAGAGCCCGGCAGAATCTGCTGACTTTTACCGAAGATCTTTTCTCTCAGGCTACGGTCACCGTTCCCGTCTTTGTCACCTCGACCCCGACGGTCACACCCACAATGACGCCCACCATGACCCACACCCCCACACCAACCGAGACGCCTACGCCCACCCCGATTTCCATGATACAAAATTCACCGACCTTTGAGGTGATAAAAACAGAAGAGTTGCCGCTTTCCTTTGAGGATGAGATTTCCGACATCAGCGATGTCACCATCCCGGACGACACCGTTCTGCTTCCGGGACAGATCTTTATCAAGTCCTGGCGCATGACCAACAGCGGCACAAGTACCTGGCTTGAAGGGACAAAACTGATTATGGACGCCGACTACGAGTCGGACACACCGTCCGTAGTCAACGCAATCTTCACCCGCCCGAATGACTGGCCGGATTTCACGCCCGGCGGATGGGGAACCCGCGTCTATAATGTTGCGCCCGGCACGGAAGTTGACCTGGTATTGATGCTCAAAGCTCCGTTAGAAACGGGAAGCTACAGCATTAACTTCCGCTTGGTAAACACGGAAGGACAGGTCATCGTCACACCATTCTGGATGAAATTCAAAGTAGAAAACCCAACCCCGACTCCGGCCGCCGAGACAGCCGAGCCGGTTGCTTTTGATTGGAGCGGACGCTGGATGATCCGCGAACCGCTGCGTTCCGAGGGCGTAGATCCCACCAATGCCTGGTTCTATCAGAATGGGCAGAACCTTATCGGATTCTGGTATGACAACGCGGGCGACCCGGTCATTGTCACCGGCAACACCTCCGGCAGCGGACGTGTCTTCACGGGCAAGTTCTTTTATCCCTGGCAGCAGGACACCTTCGCCGTACAATGGCGCATGCAGATTTCCAAGAATCAGTTCTACGCCGTAACCGAAGACGGCAAGCTGACCGAAACCGCCATCTGCGGAGGGCGCGACGGGAATCACTATCCTGCGTCTTGCGCACTGCCGTCCGGAGCCTGACGTAAACACGAGGAGAAAAACAATGCTGCGATTCCCGGGTTTTATTGATATCTGCTCTGACATTCCCGTCGGAAGTTGGAGCGCGTACAGCGAAGCCGCCGTTCGCGCCGGCTACACCACGCTGCTTGCGGCTCCGAACGTTGATGATGTCTACACGCAGGCGCAGGATGTCGGCAAAGCCCTGAGGGAAGCCGGCTCCGACTCATCCTGCAATTACACGAAAATCGCTCTTGTCACACCGGATAATATCCGTACCATCGGCGAATGGGAGTCCGAGGTTCCCGCGGTGCTCGTGGATTTCTCGATATTGAGTTCATTCAGCGCTTTTTCCCGCATGAATATGCTCAGCCGCCTCTTTCACCATCGGGAGACTGAAAAGCCGATCTGTGTACGCGGCAGCGAAGACCAAATCGGCTCTGTCATCTTCATGGGGCAGACGCACGGACGCAGCGTGCATGTCTGTTCCGTCATGACCCGAGCCGAAATCGAGTTGGTTGCCGAAGCCCGTTCGGCGAATCTCCCGGTCACCTGCGACACGCATCCGCTTTCGCTGCTGCTCAGCAGCGAAACCCCGAACGCACCGAAACTGCTTTCCCGCATGGGCAGTGAGGACGACAGACGCGCACTGTGGCAGCATCTCGATCTCATCGACTGTTTCAGCTCCGCGGGGTATATCAGTCCGCGCGGCATAAGCTCCGACGGCTTAAGCACGATTCTGCCGCTGCTGCTCTCCATGTACAACAGTGAAATGCTCACCGCGAACGACATCACGGCACGCTGTGCCGTGAATCCCGCGAAAATCTTCGGAATCACTCTCGATGAAAGCACCTTCATCGAAGTGGATGAGACCCAAGCAGCCGCCGGCACGAAGTCAAAAGGACCCGTTCGAAGCGTCACACTGCGCGGAGAGATGATCTATTCCGACAGCGCGAACGCGGTCAGCCACCGTGCCGCCCGTATCCAAGGAATCAACACATGATCTATATTCCCAACCCCAACCATGACCCGGCGTTGAACCTCGCACAGGAGGAATACCTTCTCAGCCGAGCCGGAATCCGGGATGAAATCCTGTATTTCTATGTCAACGACCCGTCCATCATCATCGGACGACATCAAAACACCGTCGAGGAAATCGACGCTGACTACGTAAAAGCCAACAATATCCGCGTTGTGCGCCGTCTCTCCGGAGGCGGAGCAGTTTATCATGACCGCGGCAACCTCAATTTCAGTCTGATCACGCCCGGAGATCCGCAGGCCTCAGCGGATTTTTCCCGCTGTCTGAATCCCATACTTGATGCTCTTCGCGGTCTGGGTTTAGCCGCAGAACTGACCGGACGCAATGACCTGACGCTGAACGGCGCCAAGTTTTCCGGCAACGCCTACTATCACACCCGCGCCGGCTCCGTCATCCACGGAACACTGCTTTACAACACCGATCTTGACGTGTTGACGAAAGCCCTGCGTCCGCGTCCGGAAAAACTGCTCTCAAAAGGAATCAAATCCGTGCGGAGCCGGGTGACAAACATCAAAGACGCGCTGCCCGCCATCTCCGGTGTGGAAGAGCTTGAGGCCGCGATTGTGCATCATTTCTTCCCGAACGGACCCATCACGCGGACATTCTCTGCTTCCGAGATGAACGAGATCAATGCAATCGCGGACAGCCGCTACCGCTCGGCACTGTGGATCTGGGGTGAGTCTCCCGCGTACAACGTCCGCCGCTGCTTCCAAACCGACTGCGGATGGATTGATTTCCGCGCCGATGTCCGCACCGATATCCTGCACCATGCCCGATTCTTCGGGGACTTCTTCACCGCGGGCGATACAGCGGAGCTTGAAGCGACCTTGGAGAGCACTCCCTGGCATGCAGCATCCGTGCGCAAAGCACTCGCCGGTTGGGAAAACATATTCCCCTCGTTTGCTCTTGAAGATTTTCTCTCCGCGCTCTTCACGGATGAATAACCCATATTGACGAATTGTTTTTGAATTATTTCGGTTATAATTCAAAATAGTTTTCCACCTTGTTACCCATTGAGGAAGTTGATGAAAGAGGAAGTATGAACGGTTTTTTCAAATGGTTGAATAATACAAAAGTCTTCCGTGATCTGAACGAGAAGGAATTCAGCTGGGTGTTGTATGATGTCGGCAACTCGGCGTACACGATGCTCGCTTGTTCGCTGATCCCGATCTGGTTTAAAAATCTTGCTATCGGCACCGAACCGGGAAAATTATCCTCCGACAGGGCGACAGCATATTACTCCCTCGCGATCTCCATCGTGACGATCCTCGTTGCGCTGGTCGGTCCCGTCATCGGCGCCCTGGCGGATCACAAAGATCGCCGCAAGCTTTTCTTCAACACGGTCGTCGCTCTCGGTGCAGTCTGCTGTATTATCAACGGTTTTGTGAACGCGTGGCTCGTCTTTCTCATCATCTATGTCATTACAAAGGTCTTCTACACAGCCGCGAACACAATTTACGACTCCATGCTCAATGACGTGACAACCGAAGAGCGCATGGATCAGGTCTCGTCCTACGGATACGCCTGGGGTTACATCGGCTCCTGCATTCCGTTCCTGGTCGCGCTGATCGCCTATGTCCTCGGTCCCGACATGGTCGGAGCTATTTCCGAGTCGCTGTCAAAGATCATCGGCTTCACCGTCACCGCGGCATGGTGGATGATTGTCAGCCTCCCGCTCATCAAGACCTATAAACAGGTCAACTGCGTCGAGGGCAGCGAAAGCTCTGTCAAAGCCGTTCTTTCCAAGATCGGGCATACGCTGGTTCGCATCGCAAAGAATGACCGCAAAGTGCTCCTTTTCCTGATCGCCTACTTCCTCTATATTGACGGTGTCGGCACGATCATTGACAACTGCATCAATATCGGCACGGATCTCGGACTGCCGACCGTGGGACAGGTTGTTTTCCTCCTTGCGACACAGGTTGTCGCCTGGATCGGCTCGCTGGTCTTCGCAAAGCTCTCGAAGAAACACGATACTGTCACGCTGCTGCTGATCTGCATCGCGGGCTACTTCTGCGTTTGTCTCTACGCACTGACGCTGAAGACCCTGCTGCACTTCGGCATTCTCGCTTTCGGCGTCGGCTGTTTTCAGGGTTCCATTCAGTCCCTCAGCCGCTCCTATTATTCCAAGATCATTCCCGCTGAGAATTCCGGTGAATACTTCGGGATTTATGACATCTTCGCGAAAGGCGCTTCCTTCCTGGGTTCCGCTGTCATCGCCTGGGTGAAATTAGCCGGCGGCACCATCAATGTTGCAGTAGCCTCCCTGGCCGTGTTCTTCGCGCTTGGGTTCGTCTTCCTCAAGCTCTCCGACAAAGAGAAAATCGCAAAAACAGCCGGGAAATAAAGCTTTTCTTATAACACAGAAGACCTGCCCGAAATGAGCAGGTCTTTTTTGCTTTCTATAATGTGAGGACGTGAGTGACAGCGGTGCCGCCCAATCCGCCGATGCATTGCGTAACCGCGGTACGCGCCCCGTCAATCTGGCAGAGTCCCGCCTCACCGCGCAGCTGCAACGCCGCCTCGACGATTTGATAAACGCCGGACGCGCCCAACGGATTGCCGCGTCCGAGACAACCGCCCATGGTGGCGTAATAGCGTCCATCGGGCATCCATCCTTCTCCGGAAGGCGCAAGCCCGATCGCTTCGCGGGTCAGAATCGCGTCAATGGAATACCCGTCCCACAGCTCCCACAGGTCGACTTCATCGGGTGAGACATCCGCACGCTTAAACGCCTTCTCTGCAGAGGCCGCGCAGGAACCGTAATGGAGCAGACTGCGCCGGTCATGCAGTGAAAGCGGGGCAATCGCGGTTGCACTGCCGATAAGATGCACAGGCGCGTGACAGAAAGACTTCGGAAGCAAATTCGCACGGGTAATGACAACAGCCGCCGCACCGTCCGACAAGGCCGCACAGTCATACAATCCCAGCGGATTGTTCACCAAGTCCTGCTTTCTGATTTTCTCTTCATCCAAGCGCAGATGATACAGCGCGTTCGGGTTGACGCATGCCTGACCGTAGGCGTTCAGGGACATACAGTCGAGGACCTCCCGATCAAGACCGAACTCCACCAGGTAGCGCCGCGCCAGCAGTGCCGCGCCGGAAGCGACAGACATCCCCATCATGGTCTCATATTCATAATTCAGTGCCAGATCGTGCGTCTGGTTTGCCTTCTCGCCCGTGTTTTCGGTGATTTTTTCAATGCCGAGCGCGACAGCGGTGTTTACATAACCGGATTTGACCGCCAAATACGCCGCACGGACAGCCGCGCCGCCGGATGCGCCCGCCGCTTCATAAGAGCAGACCTCCACGCCGCTGATCCCCGCGGCATCCGCAATAATTGCACCGAGGTTTGACTGATGAGAGAGAATCGGTGCAAAGGCATTCCCGACGTACAACGCCTGCGGCATGAGGCCACCGC
Source organism: bacterium (assembly GCA_963618265.1). Classification (GTDB taxonomy): domain Bacteria; phylum Chloroflexota; class Anaerolineae; order Anaerolineales; family Anaerolineaceae; genus Flexilinea. The sequence goes on along the minus strand of CAVESB010000018.1, from coordinate 11,623 downwards.
TGTCCGCCAAAGCGGCACGTACCGCAACTGCACCCATGGAGCGGATGGTCTTGTCCCAATGCTCGGCAACCGGGATTTGCCCGACGCCGGCAATAATGATGTGATCGTCATCCCGCATAACAGCCTACTTCATCACATATTCGCCGCGGAACTTGGCGTAGAGCGCGTAATCAATTTCCGTTCGGCGTTTGATATAGGTCTGTGTAAAAGGTGCTAACCCGCGGATGTCTTTGATGCGCTCTGTAACCGTCAAAGTAAAGGCATCAGAACCCGCGCCGGAGCCAAAACTCGCGCAGAAGATCTTGTCGCCCGGTTCCGCAATATCTAAAATAGCCGAGAGACCGAGAAGGACAGCGCCGGAATAGGTATTGCCGATGAGCGGAGAAAGCAGTCCCGTTTCGATCTGCTCCGGAGTAAAGCCATGCTCCCTCGCGACTTTCTGCGGAAATTTCTGATTCGGCTGATGCAGCACGGCGAAGCGGTAATCCGAAGCCTTCGTCCCTGTCTCGGCAAAATAGGTTTCAATGGCACAGCCGACGTGATGAAAATATCCGGGTTCACCCGTAAAACGCTGACCGTGTTCCGGGTATTTTTCATGCTGACGGCGCCAGAAATCAGGGGTGTCGGTCACATAGGAATAGACGCCGTCTATGACCGCCGCAGCTTCTGCCGCTGAGCCGATAATCACGGCCGCGCCGCCGGCACCCGCTGTGTACTCCAAAACATCGCCGGGGCGTCCCTGCGCGGTATCCATGCCGCAAGCCAACGCGTACCGTGCCATGCCGGAGCCGACAAGCCCCATCGCCATGGTCAGGGCTTCCGTACCGGCTTTACAGGCGAATTCGGTATCCGCCGCAGAGAGAGACGGTCCCGCGCCGATCGCTTCGGAGACGATCGTGCCGCTGGGCTTCACCGCATACGGATGTGACTCGGAACCAATCCAGACCGCACGCAGCTCCTGCGGGTCAATCTGAGCACGTTTCAACGCATTGCGGGACGCTTCAATAGCCATGGTGATGACATCCTCATCGGGGCCCGGCACGGACTTCTCTTTGATCAGTCCGCGGGCACCGTCATGCCACACCCGTCCGATTTCCGTATCGGAAACGCGGTAACGCGGGATATAAGCGCCGTACCCTATGATTCCCACAGGATTTTCAGGTTTCATGATCATCATAGGCTTTTGTCCTTATTCTTTTCGATTTCAAACAGTTCCACTGCGTAAGAAGCGGAAATGCGGTTTTCAGTGATCATCCGGGCGGCAATGCGATCCGCCGCAGCGCCGGAAGCACCGGTCGCAAAAGCGAGCTGTCGGGCATGAAGATTCATATGTCCGCGCTGAATTCCTTCGGTGGAAAGCGCTTTCAGTGCCGCGAGATTCTGCGCCAAGCCGACTGAGGCGATCACACAGGCAAGCTCCCGCGAATTTTCCACGCCGAGCATGCGCAGTGCCGCGGCGGCTCCGGGATGCACATGGGTCGCGCCGCCGACTGTGCCGACCGCCAGCGGAAGCTCAATCTTCCCCACCAGGCAGCCGCTTTCGGAGTCACGCCGCCAATGGCTCAACGGACGATATTCACCGTCCCGCGCCGCCCAGGCATGGGCACCGGCTTCCACAGCGCGCCAATCATTGCCGAGCGCGACCGTGACAGCATCAATGCCGTTCATAATCCCTTTATTGTGCGTTGCTGCGCGATAGGGATCCGCCTCGGCGAAAGCCGCGGCTTCCAGAATCCGCGTGATCACGGACTCCCCGTCATATTCCTTGAACGCCAGCGCGGAGGCAGGCACGCAGCATTCAGCCCGCGCCAGTCTGCGGTCGGCAAGATTGGTCAAAATTCGGAGGCGCACAGTTCCGCCGCTGATTCGTTCGGCAATGGGTGCGAGTGCTTCCAATGCCGTGTCAATCAGGTTCGCACCCATAACGTCCCGCACATCCATAATGAGGTGCAGAATCAGCATCGACCCGACGGAAGTCTCCCGAAGCGCCCGCGTCTCAATGTCAACGGGACCGCCGCCGCGTCGGATCAGGTTCGGGCAGCTTTCCGCCGCCGTGCGCAAAAGCTCGTCTTTCGCCTCATTCAGTGCTTTGACTGCCGCATCCATGTCGGACACATTGAGGATTTGCAGCTGCCCGATCATGCGGGGTTCGTCTGCTTCCGCGGTAAAACCGCCGCTCATCGCCGCGATTCGTGCGCCGTTGGAAGCAGCCGCCACGACCGAGGATTCCTCGATCACCATCGGAACCGTGTAAGGTTTCCCGTTGATGATGAAATTGCGCGCCACGCCCATCGGCAATGCGTAAAGTCCGATGACATTCTCGATCATGCGGTTCGCAGTGTCCAAATCGAGGCCGCCCATTCCGGTCAGTGACGGAATATCCGCATCCGACACAAGGCTCTCGGACTTAAGAACATCCAGCCGTTCGGGTATGCTCAACTGATAGAACTTCTTTTTACCCATGCTTACCATTATATCCGTCAAAGCTTTCAAAACCTATCAAAAGCTTCAAGGCTCTCTCCGGTTTGGGTTCGCGGGAAAGCTCCCGTATCCTTTCACGACAGCGGATTCTCTGCCTTCATAGCGATAGAGGATGCCGTCCGGCGTCTCCATCAATATTTCTTCCGTAGCCTTATCAATGAAATTGTTTCCCGGTCCGAAACGGTCAAGCAGGTCACCCAAAGTCAGCGGGGCGTTGTACGAGTCGGTGTTCGGGTTTACGAATGCGTAGACAGTGTTAAACGTCCGCGTTTTGTCAAAGATTCCTTTGTCGATGCCATAGAAATCCGCATACATCCAAATCGGCGCGTTGTCTTGCGCAGCGGTAACGAAATGGACGTTATTCACATTCTCCCCTTCACGTTCCAGAAGGATCCGCACCGCCTGCTCATCCTCACCGACCACGCCGCAATTTTCCCCGGCTGCGATAAATTGCCAAATACCCGCCCAAAGAATCAGCAACCCGACGACAACAGATTCGATCCGTCGAATCCGCAGCAGCCCGAGAACCGACAGCAGCCCATTGGATGCCCAAAGGATCACGAAGGGATGCAGGAACAGCAGGGTGCGCGGCCAAAGGTTCGGTTTCTGAAACGGGATGACAAGCACCATCCACAGCAGAAGCGCCGCACCGAAGGAAACGCGTTCGGAGGAAGTGCGTCTAAAAACAAAGGGACTGATGACGAGCCCGATGCCGATGAAAATGCAGACAAAGTTCGGCAGCGTGTCACAAAAGGCATAAAGATTGTCAACAAGACGGGAAACCATCGTAACGCCGAAAGCACCGGCATCCACACCGCCGATATACTGATTGCCGAAGAAGCTCTCCACACCGGAATAACGCAGCAGCGGGAGGTAAAGCAGGATTGACAGCGCAGAAACGCAAAGCCCCATGGTGATGAGATACTTGAATAAGCGTCCTCGGCTATACGCCGTGTGTGCCGGATTATACAAAATAACATTCAGCAGCAGCCATACGCAGATGCCGCCGAAGGGATACAAAGCGATCGGCAGGGTGAAAAAGCTCAAGCCGGAGAGTAAGATCAGCATAAACCAAGCGAAAATGTTATTGTTCCGCTTTACATAGAGCGCGAGCGTCACCGTCCATACGCTCAACAGTGTCAACATTTCATAACCACGGGCATTGTAAGAATAAAGGATCAGAAACGGAGCGAAAGCCGTAAATCCCGCCGCGGTTAAGCCGACGCGCTCATTGTAAAAGGCCTTGCCGAGCATGAAGACAGCGGGAATTAAAAGACAACCGGAAAGGAAGACGGGCATCCGCAGCCATGCCGCGGATCTGCCGAGATGATGATAAATCAGGTTGACAAGGACGGAATGAAAGACATGATTGTTCGGCAGGTGATAGTCGCTGACAGCAAAGAGCAGACTTCCGCGTCCCCAAATCGCCATGGAATAGGCCTCGTCATGCATGAGCGGAGAGCCGACTTGCATCGCACGGACAATCACGCCCGCAAGCGTGATTCCAAGAAGAACAGCAGCACTGCTTTTTGATAAACGCCAAGACCGCCCGAAATCACGCCAAAACGGGATAAAGTCCCGAATCAGGCGTCCCGGCAAACGAATGAGAGAAGTGAAGAACGCACCACATTCCGCGGGCGCAAGCCTGTGCCAGATCAGAATAGCGAGAAACAGGGCGGCGAATCCGCCGGAAATCACGCGCAGTCCGAGCGCAAAGGCCGGCGTCATTCGTTCCATGGAGCCGTCCGCCGCGAGACTGTCCGCAAACGAGCGCATCGGCGCATAGGGGCAGAGCGTGATACACAGGCAACCCAGGAGCGCAACAATCAGCAGCGCGTCAATCCATCCGAATGTTTGTTTTTTAATCATCATACTATCCATTATAAATCAAAGCCAGGGCGAATAAGCGTAACGCAGTTTGTCATAGCCCAAAGGATTAATGATTTTGAACCATTCCCCTTCACCCGTAAGTGCCAGCGCGGCAAAAAATGCCAGACCGATGAGGAAGCAAAACATGGTAAAGCCCTCCGCCGGCAACGTCCAGCCGCTTTCAAAGCACTTTTCATACAGGCAGAAAAGCAGCATCACCGCCGCGATCCCTGCCAACCAGGCGTAATCCGTAAGGTAGCGCTGCGCCGTGCAAAATCCGGATGCTACGAAACAGATCGCGGCGGCTGAGATCAGGCAGCAGATGATAAACGCCGGCAGTGCCGCGCCATGCTGTTTCAGTCTGCGGAAAGCCTTGGGGAGGATAAAAATCAGCCACATGAGCGGAAAAGAGAAGAGCCCCAAGACTTCATAGTTATTCTGAATCTTGCCGTTGTAATCAAATTCGGAGTGCTGTAAATGAACGAAAGGAAACTTCGTGTCCACAGTCGGTGCTTGAAACAGACTGCTGAGAACAGACATCGCGCGGCCGTAAACACCGGTCAAGGGCATTCCCGTCGCACGGTTCTCAATCGTCAGCTGATAGGTAATACCGAACTCAAAGGGGTTGTCAAAACGTTCATAGTTATACTTCATCAACGCGAGTCCGCAGGCAATGTAGGGCAGCAGGAAAAGGATCACGCGGGCGGCATTGCCCTTCGTCTTCATCGAACCGTTTTCCTTCATCAGGAAGTACGCAGTGACAAAAAGAATCGGAGCAATCAGCACCGCAGTCGGACGGCATCCCACCGCAAGCCCGGCGCACAGCCCGGAGCCGGCAGCCCAAAGCGGACTGAGTTTCCGAGAGGAGAAAGCGGCGAAGAGGAGATATACCGCCCAAACAGCGAAACAGACACCCGAAAGAATCGCGAGCTCGTAGACCAAGCCGCGCCGCAGACACCAACTGACGTTCAAAGCGGTCAGCAATGCCGCCAAACCGAGCCAATACAGAGCATAGGGAAGACGCGGGAAGAAGCGGCGCACAAGCCGACTGTACAGATGAAGCATGCCCAAAAGAAAGAGCAACGCGAAACCGAGCGAAACATAATCGGTCTCCGGGTAGTCGCCCGTCAGCAACCGGTAAGGCAGAATCACAGTCAATACCGGCACGGGACCGAAATAGACATAATAATTTCCATCATAATAGACCGTATCAAAGGGATAGGAAAAATGCTGCCGCACCCGTGCGCTGTAATCATAAGGATCGCTCATTTCAAGCAAATGGGAGTCCACCGTGTCGTGAAGCGCAAAACGGTGATGACGAAAAGATTCTGCTAACTTGTTATATTGATCAGGAATCAAACTGATAACGTTTTTCTGCTCTGCCCATGACAGATCCGACCCGCTGTAGGAACTGAGCATCGTCCAAACACAAGCGGCAGTGAAGAACAGCAGCAGGCAGCCAATTCCGCACATCTGCGCCGGGGAGCGGAAGTTTACAGGCAGCTTCCACAGAGGAGAGCCGGGGAAAAACGCAACAATCACAAAAATGAGCACGAAAGCCAATCCGAAGCGAACGGGATCAAGCTCAAGCGGCACGACTTTGTTGATCACCATCTCCGGCAGGGAAAAGCCGTAATAGCCGGCCCACTTGCTGCAGAGAGCATCAGGAAATTCAACGGAAAGATCCTTCGTGTTTCCAACCGTGTGCAACGGAACGGAATACGAGCGGGAGATACCATCAATGAACTCATGCTCCGGGATGTTCTCCGTACCGCTGTGAGCACGGTCGTTATACGCAATCTGAACCCTGGTACGCGGTTGAGCATCGTCAAAATTGAACCACATGTTGCGGATCTTTTGGTTTCCGACCGTCAGCCCGATTCCAAAATTATAGTCGTCCTTATCATAACAGGCAAAGCTCCAGCTGGCGCGATTGAAATAAAAACCCCAGCCGTAAAAATCATCCGAATAGTAAGTTTTTTCCTCAGCACCGGAACCGATCAATTCAAAATGCCGCTGATTAAAATACCCGACTTCGAGGATCAGCGCGCCGCAGAAAGCGAACAGGAACGCACGTACAAGACAGCGGAATACTGTAGGCTTCTGCGCCCGGCTCTCAATAAGAACAAGGAGCAGAGCGTAAAACAGTACCGCGGAAAGGCACCCGATGCCGAAGAGCTTGACCGTTGCCTTGCCGAGGGCGTGCGTGTGATAATAGAAAGTCGGCCGCCCCGCCTTAAGCACCGCCTCAACAGCGACAGAGCCGGCAAGGCAGATCAGCACGCCAATAACGAAAAGCAGAACATTCTGATGCAGGGTTCGCGAAGACTTACGCAACCTTCCCGTAAAGAAAACAGCTGCCGCACTCAGCACACAGCAAAGAGCGAGAAGAAAAACGATCTGCATAAACCTCCTACAGAATCCTTCGCAGCACAGGCACCCTCTCAAGCAGCATACCGACAGCGGCACTCACAATAAATACCGAAACCGTGAAGATCGGCACCGAGAACAGCACGTTGTAATTCGTCGTATAGAGATGAAAATAAATCTGAAGACGGGACAGCACGAACGGGTGAACCAGATACACGAAAAGCGTAGCGGTGCTCAGACGCACGATGAAGGATGCATTTCTTCCTTCAAAGGGTTTCTCTGCAAAAGCACCCCGAACGAGCAGGAAAATGCAGCAGGCCTCAATCATGACCGGCAGCGTGAAATTCCCGTACAGAGCCTGTGTCGGCCAGTCCGCCGCGTTCGCCATCAACTGGTTCAATCCCGCCGCGGCAAGTAATGTGACAATGTAGACCGTCCACAGTTTGCTTTTGGACAACTTGATGAAGCCGGTGTAAAGGAAGTATCCGAGCAGGAAATAGCCGGTATAACCGACAAAATCCATATTAATGAACAGATTGATCTGCTCCAGAATCCATTTCGGCAGGAATGGCAGGTCAGCAACGGTCATGCGAAGAATACCGAAGACAAGGAAAAGTGTGAGAAAATAGCGGGTCATTTTCCGGTCAAGCGCACGGACAAGATACCAAAGCAACGGCGCGACAGCGTAGCAGTTCATCAAAGAGCGCAGATACCACAGATGGTACTGCGGATTCGGTCCGGTGATCTCATTCCAAACAATAGACGGATCCGCCAGAACTTTATGGACGCCGTTATTCATGACCGCGTAAAACACCACCCAAACAACATAAATGATGAAGAGGTGAAGAATATTTTTCGTCCAAAGTTTTTTGATATCGAGTGTGTCTTTACGCAGAAAGAGCGCGCCGCTCAGCATGAAAAAAAGCGGTACGGCAGGACGCACCAGCGTATCATAGAAATTCAGCACAATCCAGTTATAGGAACGCGGCGAGATATTGTACCAGCCTTCCATCGCGGTATGGATCCCGACAACCATCAGACAGGCAAGAATCCGCAGAACGTCCAGAGAATAATCTCGTTTTTTCATCTCATACCTCTTACAGCCGCCGTCACAAATTCAGCAGCATCTTTTCAATCTCCTTGACAGCAGCGGCGCAGGAGAAAAGCGTATCCGCCCGTTCATGTGCCTTCCGCCGGTATTCATCCCTGTAAACGGAATCAGTCAGGAACCTTTTGACCGCCGCGTACAGAGATTCGTCATCGTTCTCCGTCACCACACCGTATTCATTGTTTGCACCGAGAATCTCGCGCATCCCACCGACATTCACAGCGCAAACCGGCGTTCCGCAAATCAGCGACTCAACCGCAGCTGTGGAGAACCCTTCCCGTTCACTGGCGCAGACGTAGAGCGCACAGCGGGATAAATATTGATAGGGATTGGTCTGATAACCGGCAAAAGTCACGGAATCCGTGAGTCCCTCCGCTTTGACCAGTGCGTGAAGTTCTTCCCACTGCGGACCATCCCCGAGAATCAGAAAGCGCGCCGGGATTTTCTCCCTGCGCAAACGTTTCTGAATGCCAAGCATTCGCGTCCAACCTTTCAGCGGAACGAGTTTGCCCAAGCCGCACCACCACAGCGCGTCAGGATCCATTTCAGGATCCGGCGGAGCAGGTTCGGCTTTCGCGCAGATGCCTTGATTGTCAAAGACATTGTAAAGAACAACACCGTTCTTCGGCAGGCAGAATCGGTTGAAAGCATTTTGCACATCCCGTGAGACGAAAACGATTCTGTCCGCTCTGTTGTAGCAACGCAGAGCCTCGGCGGTGCTTCTGAATCCCTCACGGAATTTCGCCTGCGTCAGGATCGGCGTATGAATCCATTCCACGACTTTCGTTCCGTCTGCGGGACAGCCGCCAACCACCCGTGCGGCAGGCCCCTCAAGAAAGGAAACAACGATATCGTAATTCCCCGTCACAGTCTTGCGATAGAGCTGTTCCGGTGTCCACAGCTTCATCCAATGCGAATTTCCGCGAATATCGCGCTTGTACAGGTACTCATACTTGACGCGCGGGTTCAGGAACTCACGGTTCACGCCCCAATTGAACAGTGTTTTCACCGTCACATCAAAGGTATCGGGATCAAGCCAATTGACCAGATTCACCAGAACCTTTTCCGCGCCGCCGGGGCCGAGATCATGAATCAGGAAAAGCACACGCTTCACGCGGCCTACTTTCGCAGTTTACGGTTATGCAGACGTCGATACAGACTCTGCGGCAGCAAGCCGAGGATCAACGGACGCAAGGCATACACGACATTCCATTTCGGCAGGTTCAGCAGGTGTACCGCATTCAGGCGGGCGCGGGCTTCATTCAGGCGATACTTTCGCAAACGCCGTCCGGCGGCATTGCGGTCGTCCCGCATGGCATACAGCGGTTCATGGATATTATGACCGCGGTATCCCAGCGCGTACATCCGCGTCCAGAGATCATAGTCTTCAACGCGGGCATATTGTTCGGCTTCGGAATAACCGCCGGCTTCACGAAGGGTGGCAGTTCGCACCATACACGCGGCATGGCAGAACGGCGTTCCGTGAACAAGATCCGACGGTTGCGGATCGGTCGGGTATTGCCGCAGACCCCAAATCCCGTTTTCATCGAAACATTCCATGTCGGTGCTGACAACGGCAATTTCGGGATGCGCCCGCAGGTAAGCGAGTTCTTTGGTGAATCGCTCCGGGGCGCAGCGATCATCCCCGTCCATACGCGCAACAAACTCACCGCGTGCCAAACTCAGGCAGCGGTTCAATGTATAACTGAGGCCGTAATTGCGGTCGTTTTGCAGAAATATGATCCGTCCCGGATATTTTTCCGCCCAAGCGCGAGCAAGAACAGCGGTTCCGTCGGTTGATCCGTCATCACAGAGTATGAGCTCCCAACAGGATTCCGTCTGAGAGATGACGGAGCAAATACTCTCATCCAGCGTGTTTTCGCAATTCAGCACGCCCATCAAGACGCTGATGACAGGAAGTTCCGATGCTCCGTTCATGCTCATAGGGTATAGCGGCGATTCCGTTGGGGCATAATGTTACGGGTATCAAAGACAATTTTCCCATCCAGAACGCTGAGATTATCCCGCAGTTCGCTGTGACCAACCATAATCACGACAAGATCGCAGGCTTCAAGGAAAGCGTCGAGAACATGATGCTGATTCGGAACCATATCTCGTGAGATGAAAGGATCATAGACCTGCGGCATCGGCTTTCCTGCTTCGCGGATCACATCAAGCAACTGCAGCGTGGGACTTTCGCGGGTATCATCGACATTTTCCTTGTACGTCAAGCCGTAAAGCCCGACACGGGAAAGGTCATTAATCCCATTTTCATTCATAATCTCGGCAATACGCTTCAGAACGAAAGCCGGCATACCGTCATTGACATCGCGCGCAGTATGAATCAGGGAAGCGAGTTTCGGATAATCCCCGACAAGAAACCAGGGGTCAACAGAAATACAGTGACCGCCGACGCCGGGACCGGGCATCAGAATATTGACGCGGGGGTGACGGTTGGCGATGCGAATCACTTCATAGACATCCATCCCCGCTTCGTGGCAGATCTTCGCAAGTTCATTCGCAAAAGCAATATTGATATCACGGAAAGTGTTCTCGACAACTTTGCTCATCTCCGCAGTACGAATATCCGTCAAGACAATCTCCCCCTCACAAAAAGAGGCGTAAAGATCCTTGATCGTTTCACCCGTTTCCCTGTCGTCAACGCCGATCGTGCGGGCATTATGAACCAGCTCATGAAGCATATTCCCCGGAATAATGCGCTCCGGAGCGTGCGCCAGGCGAATATTGCGCCCATTCAGCAGCGGACGAACGAATTTGTCAATCGTGCCGGGCGAGATGGTCGATTCCACAACAAGGATAGAGCCGTCATCGCAAGTCTCCAGTACGCTTTTACAGGCCGCAATAACATACTGAGGGTCGATCTTTCGGGTCTTCTTTATATAAGGCGTCGGCACGGAAACAATATAGACGTCGGCTTTCTGATAATTTTCCGTGAAACGGATTCCGGCGGCACGTGCAGTGCTGAACAGTTCGGCAAGACCCTTTTCCTCAAACGTCTTCCCGCCTGTGCTCAGCTCATTGATTCGTTCAGGGTTACAGTCGGTTCCGATGACATTAACGCCATGTGAAGCCATCATTAACGCGGTTGGCAGACCGATGTACCCCATTCCAATCACATTTACAAGCATCTTATTCAAATTTCCTGTTCTCATCCGTCTTTTTCCGCGTCTTCAAATAAAACCGGCAATGAAAGACAGAGATATATTTCTGAGTTTGTTTTGAGCGGACTTCAGCCGTTCCCGCGTAAAGCGATTCCCTTGCTGGAGCACTGATTTTTTCCGTTCTCACCAATTATAACAGTTGTCAATACATAATGTGGGTTTCAACAGGATTTTCAGACAATAAAAGAGGCATCCCTTTGCGGGGACGCCTCTTTAAGTTCACAAACTGTCGGATCAGATTTTGATCTCAATGTCAACGCCGGCGGGCAGATTCAGGCGCATCAGCATGTCGATGGTCTTGGAATCCGGATCGAGGACGTCGATCATACGGTTGTGAGTACGGACTTCAAAATGTTCGTGGGAATCCTTATCAATGAAGGTAGAACGACGAACAGTGAAGCGTTCGATTTTGGTCGGAAGGGGAACCGGACCGACAACCTGAGCACCGCTGCGTTCAGCAGTGTCGACAATCCGTTTCGCGGACTGATCAAGAATGCGATGATCAAAAGCCTTCAAACGGATACGAATCTTCTGTTTAGCCATTAGCGCCTCTTATTTATTAAGCGATGATTTCGGTAACGGAACCGGCACCAACGGTCAGACCGCCTTCGCG
>CAVESB010000017.1:0-29068 GCA_963618265.1 bacterium | reverse complement strand
CACCCGCTGTGTCTTCAGCAACGTGGAAGGATACCGTTTCACCGAGTAAGGCTTATCTTTTTGGCATAATAGTTGCAATTCAACAGGGGTATGGAAGGCAGAAAATTCTCATTATTTCCGATCATCGTCATCCTTGCCGGTGTGCTGCTGCAGCTGCTGGGAATGGGCGTTATCGGTGATGACACTTCCGCGGAACTGCTCACAAAACTCTGGCCGCTGCTGATCGCCGCGGTCGGTTTTGAGTTTCTGCTGGTTCAGCACCGCGTCCTTTCCGGCGTGACGATGCTCGCCTGTGCAATTTGTCTTTTCAGTACGCAGTTCCTTCCCGCCGGTCTGTCCACGGAGCTGTGGCATTATTTTCTGACCTTCTGGCCGGTGCTGATCATTATCTACGGTCTTGACTGTATCATTTCCAACTTTGCCCTGGGAAACGCCGCAGTTCTCATTGTCGGCGCGATTGTGGTTATCTATGCCGTGCTGATGACGCTCGACATCCCGATTCTCAAAAAAATCCCGCTTTTTGACGCACAGCGCATCGCCTCCGTCCCGATGGCAACAGCGAACCCCGCCGACACAAACGCTTCGTCCTCACCGATTTCAAGCAGCGGCGGGATCGCTTACGCCCTGCCGTCGCAGGCATCCGCAGAAGTGAACATCATCGCAAGCAGCGGGCGTGTCTCCCTCAAAGCGGGGGATACTGCCAATAATGCCTATCTTGCCGGTTCCGTTCAGCTTGACCCTGTCGAGCAGCTGTACCGACAGGTGGAACTCAACGGGGCGTCTGCCGTTTATACGCTTCGCAGTATCGCACGGGGGGAGACCGATCAGATCTCCGAATGGTCGCTCATGCTCAGCCCGCAGCGCACTTCCGCCGTTAATATCGAGATGACCAACGGTTATGTGAAGACTGACCTGCGCGGTTTGACCCTTTCTTCCGTGATGATTACCAATCATTACGGACCGGTGGATGTCATGGCGCCCGTGAACAGCAACGCGCCGATCAAGATCACTGCCGCCAACGGCATGGTTCGCGTCTATATCCCCTCCGGCGGCAGTGTGAATGTGAACATCAGCGGCACGGACAATGTGACCTGTCCCGATTCCTACAGGTACGCGAACGGAACGGTCAGCCCGAAAGCTTCCGCGGGGAATCCGGTCTCCGTCAGTGTCAGCGTCAGCGAAGGCTCCGTACAGATTATAGAGAGTTGATCAATTCAAAGAAATAGAATGCAACCGGCATGGCGAAAAAGCAGGAGTCGAAACGGTCAAAGAAACCGCCGTGCCCCGGAATGAGATGCGAAGAATCTTTCACGCCGAAGCAGCGTTTGATCATGCTTTCGCCGAAATCGCCGAAGGGAGCCGTCAATGCGATGGCAAGTCCGAGCGCTGCGGCTTGAGCGACGGTCAGGATTGCTTTTACCTGCGGGACGAACAGCGCACTGAGCACCGCAACGGCGACGGTGAAAAAAATGCCGCCGAAAAAGCCTTCCCATGACTTTTTGGGACTGACGATTTTCAGCATCTTATGCTTTCCGATACGTCTGCCGACGCCGAACGCGCCCATATCCCCGGCCCAAATCAGTAACTGAACCAGCAGAAATTTCACCGCGCCGTCGGATAATTGGCGCAGCGAGATCATGTACCCGCCCAGCCAGCCGATGTAAACCATGCCTGTCGTGAGAACCGTGAAGCTCAGGGCGGATTTCGGGATATTTTTTTCGCACAGGAGCGTGCAGCAGAGCATTGCCGCCATGATGCAGGCGGTCAGAATGCGGTGGCTCGCCCCGATGCCGATAAACCAGCGGGCGAGGATGAGAACGAGCACGGAAATGACCAGCACCGTCAGCGGTACGCGCATCCCGTCGTGCCCGTCAAAGAGACGCCCGAATTCCCAGGCGGAAATACCGCATATTACAAGAACCATAGCAAGAAACACCCAGCCTCCGAGGAGGATGGAAATAAGCATCACCGGCACGAATACGCAGGCACTGAGAACTCGGGCTTTCATATTTTGTTTTATTTCACTTTCCCGAAACGGCGATCCCGCTTCGAGTATTCATAAATCGCTTTCAAAAGCTCTTCCCGGTTGAAGTCGGGCCAGAGCGTTTCCGGAAATTCCCATTCGGAATAGGCGGTCTGATAGAGCAGAAAATTGCTGAGACGCTGTTCGCCGGACGTGCGGATCACGAGATCCGGATCCGGTGTACCGGCGGTGAAGAGATAATCGCTGATGGATTTCTCCGTCACCTCCTCCGGCTTGATGCCGTCCGCGATCATCTTTCGCACCGCGTGCATGATCTCATTGCGGCTGCCGTAATTCAAGCCTACGGAGAGGGTCAGACGGTCATTGTTCTTTGACTTTTCTACCGCTTCGTCAATCTCATCCAGCAGATCCTGCGGAATTCCTTCGCGCTGACCGAGGTGGATGATGCGCACACCTTCCTTGCGCAGTTCAAGGAACTCATTGGTGAAGGCCTGATGGAAGAGCTTTTCCAGCCCGCTGACCTCGTCTTGAGGGCGTCCCCAATTTTCGGTGGAGAAGGCGTAAATCGTCAGGTATTTGACGCCGAACTCAACGCAGGCTTTGATAATGCCGCGCAGTGCCTCAACGCCCGCGCTGTGACCGTAGAGACGGGGCATTCCGCGCTTCTTCGCCCAGCGGCCGTTGCCGTCCATGATGATGGCGATGTGCTTCGGGATTCTCTCGGCAGGAATGTCTTGAATGGAAAGGAGCTTGTCAGCCATTGCCGATCAGATCTCCATGATTTCCTTTTCTTTTTTGGCACCGACTTCATCGACCTTGGCGGTCCAGGTGCCCGTCAGTTTTTGCGCCTTGTCTTCGCCCTTCTTGCGGTCATCTTCGGTGATGAGCTTTTCCTTCTCGGCATCCTTCAGATCCTTCACGATATCGCGGCGGACGTTGCGGATGGCAACGCGGGACTCTTCCAGACGGCCTTTAACCTGCTTGGCGAGTTCCTTGCGGCGTTCCTCAGTCAGCGGAGGCAGCATCAGGCGGATGGTCTTGCCGTCATCGCTCGGGGTCAGACCGAGATCGGAGGCCTGAATGGATTTCGTCATCGGGCGGACGAGTGTCGGGTCATAGGGTTTAATCATGATGGTGCGGGCATCCGGGATGGTGATGTTGGCGACCTGGTTGAACGGCGTGTCAACACCGAAATATTCCACGGTCAGTTTTTCAACGAGCGCGGGTGTGGCGCGCCCGGTTCGGATCCCTTCCAGTTCTTCTTCGAGCGCTTTGATGGCGCCCTTCATTCTGGATTCGCCATTGTTGAGAATGTCGTCTATCATGTGAAACCTCCGAATATTGATTGCTTGATTATTTGGTATTATACCTGATAAAGTCGGGCTTGATGCCGGCTGCTTTTAGTTTTTCCCGCTTTGGCTCATATAGGTCTGCAAGTCGTTGATGAAGACGCGCACCGGCTCGTAGCTCGCCCGTGTCTCGGGATCGGCTTCAAGACTGACGCTCATGCTGCGCAGGGTGTCCGGGTTCAGCGGCGACATCATCTCCGAGATTCGTGAATAGGCGCGGCCGATGTCCTTGTCCGCATGGTAGGCTTCCGCAACCATGACAAGGTAGTCCTGCTTGAAGTCCTGATGCAGGGAGCTTGGCGTGATATCGACAAAACTGATCGGGGCGAAGACATAGCCGATGAGCAGCCCGATTATCGCCCCCAGAATCAACCCCGTCAGCAGGTACAGCGGGGAGCTGTTCTTGCTCCCTGTCATGTTGGTCATGTTCGTCATATCACTTTGCCTCGAAATAATCGGAGGGAATGCCGCCGCCGAAGCTGTCATTATCCTCGAAGAATGAGTCGAAGTTCTCGTTTTCCGTGAACTGTATCGCAGTGGGCTGCCAATCATTGCTTGACTGCGCGGGCGGGTTTTCCATCATCTGTACGGTGCCGACAGGTGCTGCGGTGTTGACGGGGAGCGGCGTCGCTGTCGGGGATGTGCCGAAGGGGTCACTGTCTGCGCGGGGCATTCCCGTCTCTTCCGGCACTGCCTCAAAAGCGACCGCCGTGGACGTCATGCGAATGGCGTATTCCATGGTGGGGTCAAACTGCGGCGTTGCGGTCGCACGCTGTCCCGTGACGGCTTCACGCAGGCGGTAAAGCTTCTCCAGATCAACTTGCGCGTAGCCGAAGCCCTCGGCATTGCGAATGGCGGTTTCAACCGCTTCTTCTGCGGAGTTCTCGTCAAGTTTATCCAAACGCAGCATGGCCTGATACAGCACGTGATTTTCATCGTAAATCTCGGCTGTCATCAGAACGTAATCGGTTTTGTAATCCTGACGCAGGTCATGAAAGGAGGCATCGACAAATTCCGCCGGCTTGACACGCCACGCGAAATACAATCCCGCGCAGGTGCCAACGAGGATCATGATGCAAAACCAGATGATTCGGGTCATTCTGCTGTACATTCGATCTAAACTCCGCCATTCATTATATCAGAAAAGAGAGAAGAAAAGCCGCTTGAGCATCGGGAGTTGAAAAGAGCGGACAATGAACCGTGTGCGGTGAGGCACTGTTCACTGCCTGAAGTCCGCGATTGACTGTCGGCTGAATAAATCGGCTGCGGTGCAGACTTCGCAACATTCCGGGACGGCGCAGCGGCTGAAATACAGTTCCTCAAGCGGGATCCATTTTGTTCGGAATATTTCCGCCGCCTCCGCGCCGTTCCGTGCGAGAATACGGCGTTCCTGTTCGGTCGGGTCGATGGTCAGGAACAGGCGGCGGTCGTAATACGCCCGCAGCAGCGGATGACAGGAATAGGAGCCTTCGATCAGGTTGACGGCTTTCGGCTCGACCCGAACGGGATCGCCGAAGTTCATTTCGTGACAGCGGAAGGGACGGTATGTGAACGACCGTCCCCTCAGCAGGGGAAGGAGGACTTCCGCCTCGAAGCGTTCACGGTCGATATTGCCGCCCGGCTCAGCCAGCCGTTCCGCCGTTCGCTGCTCGGGACGGAGAAAGAAGTCATCCATATGAAAAACGTTGACCTCCCGCCCTTTCGCGAACGCCCGGGCAAAGCTTGTCTTCCCCGACGCGCAGCGTCCGTCAACCGCCAGCAATGCCGGCCGTTCCTCTTTCTTCGCGAGCGCCGCCAGTTCATCGTAGATTTCGTTAAGTTTCATTGTGCTGCCGCCTTTCCGCTTATTTTACACCATTTCAGCGGATTGTCACCTGTTCGGGCTTTGTTCGGTATAGTTTGTTATAATTGGGCTGTTTTTTGACTATTGAAAAGGAGATGGTTTATGTCACAAAAAGACAGTTTCGTTACGGGCGGCATTTTCCGTCCTCTGTTCCGTTTTATGGTCCCGCTGCTGTTTGCAAATTTCCTGCAGGCTTTGTATTCGGCGGGGGATATGTTCATTATCGGTATCTTCGGTACGACAGGCGATGTTTCCGCTGTATCTACGGGTACGGGTGTGGTTGACCTGGTGCGCATGTTCCTCTCGGCCTGCTCCACTGGGATTACCGTCCTGCTCGGGCAGCAGCTCGGGCAGCGCAAGGCTGACGGAGCCGGCAGAGTTGTCGGCGCGGGTGCCTGGCTCTTCGGATTGGTCGGGCTTGTTTTCACGCTGATCCTCTTCATCCCTGCTCCGCTGATGGCGAATGTCATGCAGGCGCCCGCGGAGGCGTTCGACAGCACGGTGCTCTATATCCGCATCTGTGCGCTGGGGACGGTGTTCGTCGCGCTGTATAATGTGCTTGGCGCGGTCTTCCGCGGTTTGGGCGACTCAACCACGCCGATGATCATCGCCGCTGTTTCCTTTGTCCTCAATTTCCTTGCGGACTGCGTCCTCGTGGGTCATTTTAAGCTCGGTGCCGGCGGCTCCGCCATGACAAATGTCTTCGCCCAGGCGTTAAGTGTCTTTCTCGGCGTGCTGGTGATCAAAAAGAAGGGTCTGCCCTTCCCGTTCAAACGTGATATGATCCGTTGGAACAAGCCCTGCGCCGCGGCGATTACAAAGGTGGGTATTCCGCTCGGCGGGCAGGATGTGTTGGTCTCAATCTCGTTTCTTGCCATTACCGCCATCATCAACAGCCTCGGTCTGGTCTATTCTGCGGGCGCGGGTGTGGCGGAAAAGGCAGTGGCTTTCATCCTGCTCATACCGTCTTCCTTCAGTCAGGCGGTTTCCACCTTCGTCGCGCACAACATCGGTGCGCGGAAAGTGGAACGCGCGGTCAAAGGGATGCGTTACGGCATGATCTTCTCCTTTGTCTGCGGCGTGTTCATCGGAGCATTGTCCTTCTTCCGCGGGGATCTGTTGGTTGGCTTCTTTGTCAGCGGCAAGCCGGATGTTCTCGCCGCCGGGACGGATTACCTCAAAGCCTATGCCTTTGACTGCATCCTGACCGCCATTCTTTTCTGCTTCCACGGCTTCTTCATCGGTGTCGGACGCACGAAATTCGTGGCGCTTGAGGGTGTCGCCGGTGCCTTCCTTGTACGCATCCCGCTATCCTTCCTGCTGAGCCGGATTCAGCCGGTGTCGCTTTTTTATGTTGCGCTGGCGGTGCCCTGTTCCAGTGTCTTCCAGAATATCGCCTGTTTCATCTATTACCGCTGTATTATGAAACATCCGGAAGAGCTCAAACCGATGGGAGATGAGTGCTGATAACAAAAACGCCGTGTTGAGAAGACACGGCGTTGATCTTTAATAACGCTTCTGCTCCCGCAACCAGCGCAGGGTTTTGTCTTCGCCTTCATCGCGGAACATGGTCAGCACGTTGAGCGCGAAGGCGCGCGTCTCGGGGTTGAGCTTGTAGTAAGCTTGATGCTCGTTGAAGTAATTCAGCGGCTGAGCCTGCGTCCAGCTCTTTCCGCAGTACGTTTTCCCCGCAGCAATCCAATCACAGAGCATCTCTTTCGTGTATTTCATCGGTATCTTGACGAGATATTCCGTCCCGTCATCGCGAAACTCGACCCAGTATTCCCAATGGTGACAGTTGCGCGATTTGTGGTGCAACCATGCCGAGGAATAGCCGTTCTGTCGGCGTTCCTCCCCGATGGGGGATTTGTCCCCCTGGAAATAGTGTACCGAGGGAATGAACTCCGTCGGGGAAAATTTACTCAAGTCGTGCGTCAAGCCCTGCCATGGGATGCCGACGCGGCAGCAGAACTTGAAGACGTAAAACTTATGCGTGAGAACCACACGCAGATGACCGAAAAGATGATTCATGAATTTATTCATCAACCGATGACGGTATCATTAAAACCGCTCACCGGTCACTTGTCGTTTGGTTTGCGCACACCGTTTCGGAGGAGTGATTCGCTCACATAGAACTCCCGCACGTTTTCCGGGTCATTGGTGAAGACCGCATCCACGCCGGCATCCATCAGCGAACGGATTTTGTCGAGGTCATCGACGGTCCAGGCGCGTACCTTGCGGCCGCACAGCTGTTCGCGGCGGATGAGGCCGGCGGAGACATCGGCGATGTTGGGGTGCAGTGCGTCCACGGAAACCGAGTGCGAGAGAATATTGCGGGCAAAGCAGCCGAGAAAGCCCGGTTTTGCCAGCAGTCCGCAGGAAAGACCGGGATTGCGATCCTTGCAATAGACAAGGTTGTTGAAACGGAAAGACGAAAGAATGACGGAGTTTGTCAACTTGTACTTCTCAATGAGGTCGCAGACCTTGTTGGAGAGCATGCGGTCATCCCCTTCGTCGTAATTGCAGAGCTCGACATTGATCAGCAGCTTCCCGCCCAGTTCCGCGAAGACCTCTTCCAGGAGCGGAACGCGCTCGTTCTCGAACGCGGCGCCGAACTTGATGCCCGCGTCCAGCCGGCGGATCTCCGCCAGCTGCAGGTCACGGACAATCCCGCTGCCGGTGGTTGTGCGGTCAACTGATTTATCATGCATGACAATGAGCTGTCCGTCCGCGGTAAGACGCGCGTCCAGCTCGATTCCGTTTGCGCGAACCTCAAGCGCCTTGCGGAAGGCGGTCATGGTGTTCTCGGGATAACGGGATGAATAACCTCTGTGAGCGAATATCTGCATACGACTTATACCTCTAAGGTAATTAAATCACCGATTTACGAATCTGTCACGGGTGATGTATGAAATCCGTTATTGCCTGTTTTACAGGGCCGGAACGCTCCGAATTGTGTACGTTCGGAACCATAAAAGACGGTTTTCGTATTAATTTTTGAGGAAATATGACAAATTTCCCGCCGTTTCTTACAAAACTCATAAGAAAAAATCCGATTCTTGCCTTATAATGAGATAAGGAATTATATGAGGAGCATCGTGCTCCTTTCGATAAGGAGAAACATCAAATGGAAGGTTTAAACGAACTCGTTTCATCCCAGCGAGGCGGGCTTGAAAAACTCATCAAGTCCATCCCGGGGATCAAAGGTTATGAAAACAAAGAAGACCGTCGGGATACCGATAAAATCGTACGGGAGACCATTGCTCAGCGCTTCGGTGAACAGTGGGATCGTATCTCCGCCATCGAGCGTGACTTGGCGAAGGGCGCCGGAATCATCTACCTGAGCGACCTTGAGTCCGCTGCGCTGAAGATCCGTCAATTCGCCGACCGCATCCGCACTGCCGCTTACGGTTACGCGGGTCTGTTCGATGCTGTCAAGGTGGACGATACCGCGCTGCAGCAGATCTATGATTACGATCTCTACCTCTTCGGACTGAGCGACACCGTCTCCAAGTCCATTGACGCTGTTGAGAATGCAGTTGCTGCCAATGACGGAATTTCCACCGCCATTGCCGACCTGAACAAGATCGCACAGGAGTGTATCGTTGCCCTGAACCGCCGTTCCGAAGTTTACGTCGGAACTCAGAACGCCTGATCATACAATAAGGAGAATTAACCATGGGTCGTATTTTTGATGTTATTGAGTACGCGAGCGAAATGCCCGATGAGATCGTTCACCACTTTCCGGAAACCGGTGTCGCTGACATTCGATTCGGCTCTCAGGTGATCGTCCGCGAATCCCAGAACGCGATCTTCTTCCGCGATGGTAAGGCACTCGATGTCCTGAAGGCGGGGCGCCATACCATTTCCAGCGCGAACCTGCCGCTGCTGACCGACCTGCTCGGCAAGGCTTTCAACGGCCGAACCCCGTTCACCGCAGAAGTCTACTATGTCGCCATGCGCGAATTTGCCGACCGCAAGTGGGGCACCAGCCAGCCGATCATCGTCAAGAACGAAGGCGTCGGCCTCGGCATGACCCTGCTGCAGGGCTTCGGTTCCTACAGCTTCCAGGTTGCCGATCCGCAGCAGTTCGTCACCCAGATCGTCGGTGCGACTTCCAGCTACACGCTGACTTCCATTGAGAACCGTCTGCGCTCCATGCTGCTTTCCAAGCTGCAGGACACGCTCGGCACCACTTCCACTGCCGGTCAGAATATCTTCAACTTGATTGCCCTGACCGAAGAACTCGGCACTGCTGTCAAGGCGAAGGCGCAGGAAGATTTCGCCGCCATTGGGTTGACTCTGAAATCTTTCTATATCTCCAGCCTGAAGCCGTCCTCCACTTCCGCAGAGGAACTGCGCGCCATGGGTATGCTGGATATGAACACCTACACCCAGCTGCAGGCCGCGGATGCCATGCGCGACGCCGCGAAGAACGAAGGCGGCGGTGCCGGCTTGACTGCCGGTATCGGCGCCGGTATGGGCATTGGCAACTACATGAGTCAGGCTTTCGCCGGTACGCAGACCGTTCAGCAGCAGCAGTCCGCTCCTGCCGCCGTTCCGGCCGGTGCTTCTGCGACACCCGATGTCATGACCCCTTCTGAAGTTGCTCAGCTGCTGAAAGTTTCCGAAGAAGACATCATTGCTTCCATCAACGCGGGTGACTTGAAAGCCCGCAAGATCGGCTCCGCCTACCGCATCAGCAAATCTGCGGTGGATGAATTCCTGAAGGGTTGATCCGCCCGATGAATCACGACATGCCGTTTCGCCGCCGCAACGGGCGGACGGCATGTTTTTAATTTGTGCCTTAATGCCGTGCGCCTCGTATCGGCGCGGAAGTGAAGCATTGAGCGCCGAGAAATGAGTTTATGAAGCTTCTGGAATATCAGCTCAAAATGATCTTCAAACAGTACGGGATCCCGATCCCTGATGGCAAGGTCACCTCAATCGCCCGTGAGGCGAAGCGGATCGCCGAGGACATCGGCGAGTCCGTTGTCGTCAAGGCACAGGTTCATGCCGAGGGGCGCGGAGCCGCGGGCGGCATCCGCCTTGCCCGCACACCGCAGGAGACGGAGCTTTTTGCCTCCGAGATCCTTTCTTCCACGATTCGCGGTTTGCCGGTGAGCAAGGTGCTCGTGGACGAAGCCGTTATTGTTGACAAAGAATACTATATTTTTATCACCTACAGCCGCGCACTGCAGAAGCCGGTCATCGCGATGTACAATAACAGGAGCGTGTATATTGAGACTTCTGCCGGAGCGTTGGATGACAACCTGGATTACCTGATGATTGACCCGCTGATCGGGCTGCAGCAATATCAGATATTCGATTTGGCTTCGCGCTTTGATTTTCCGCCGAAATATCAGCGCCGTCTGTTCGCGATTGTCAACGCGATGTGGCGGATTTTCTGTGATAAGGACGCGACGCTGGTGGCAATTAACCCGCTGGCGATCACCAATGACGGAAGAATGCTCGCACTGGACGGAAAAATCACCGTGGACGACCACGCTTTCTTTCGGCAGCAGACGATTTTTGACACGCAGGTCATTGACACGCCCGCCACGAAAAACGAGTACGAAGCCAATAAATACGGCATGTATTATTTCAAAATGGCGGGGAATATCGGTCTGCTTTCCAACGCGACCGGCATCACGATGTGTACCATTGACTATGTTAAGTCCCGCGGCGGACAGCCCGCCGACTACCTTGACCTGGGCGGCGGTGCGCGGCCGGACAATATCGAGATCGCCATGGATCTGCTCTATGATGATCCGGACATTGACGTCATTCTCGTCAATATCTTCGGCGGACGCATCCGCTGTGATGAGACCGCCGAACGGCTGCTTGCCTCACAGAAGAATAACCGCCGGCGCGTCCCGGTCGTCGCCTGTTTCGGAGGAACCGGCGCGGAGAAGGCGCTTGAAATGCTGAGCGCTTCGCGAATCACCGCCGTGAGCGATCTTCCCGCCGCGGTTGATGAAGTCTTCAAAACCATCGGAGAACCTTATGAGCATCCTGATCAATAAAAATACCCGTGTCATCGTTCAGGGCATCACGGGACGTGAAGCCGCGATCTATTCGCAGGATATGCTCAATTACGGCACGCAGATCGTCGCCGGTGTCTCCCCGAGTCAGGGCGGCATCTGGGTTCTCGATGAAAAGGTTCCCGTATTTGACAGCATGCGTACCGCGGTGGAGGCGACCGAAGCCAACACCTCCGTGATGTTCGTGCCGGCGCACCGTGCGACGGATGCCCTTTACGAGGCGGCGGACTCCGGTGTGGAAATGGTGGTCTGTATGACCGAGGGATTGCCTATGCAGGATGTCTCGAAGGTCTGCGAATACATGCGGACGCGCAATGTCCGCCTTGTCGGTCCGAACACGCCGGGGATCATTATTCCCGAGGAACAGAAGCTCGGTGTCTATCCGTCCGATTGCGTGATTCCGGGCAATGTCGGCGTCATCACCCGTTCCTCAACTTTGAGCTACATGGTTATGGCGGAGATGAAAGCGCACGGCATCGGCGTCAGCACCTGTGTCGGTATCGGCGGTGATGTGATCGGCGGGACAACTTTCGTGGATGCGCTGGAGCTCTTTGAAAACGATCCTTACACCGAGCGTGTGCTGATGATCGGTGAACCCGGCGGACTGGAAGAATGTCGTGCCGCCAAGTACGCCGCCTACCGCATGTCCAAACCCGTGATCGGCTTCATCACCGGGCTGCACATCCCCGAGGGAAAGCGGCTGACGCATGCCGGCTCCTATGTTGACGGCGGCGTCGGTACTACCCGCGAGAAAATCGAGGCCTTTCACAGCGCCGGTATTCCCGTGACGACCAATGTTTTTGATATCGTTGATATGCTGAAATAAAGGCAACAGTCAATAACGCCCGATAAAGGAAGCAAGTCTCCGTTTATCGGGCGTTATTGTTTATTGTCTATTGATAGATCCCATCCATCGACACGAGGCGTTCGTGGACATAAGTCTTGAAATAGGCGAGTTCGTCGCCTTCGTAGGGAGCATCCGGCCATCAGCTTTGCTCACGGAGCATGGCGCCGGAATCCCAGAGCGCGGCGCGGTGGTATTCAATGGCGGCGTCAATCGCTTCGTCCGACAAGGACGCGGCGCGCAGTTCCTGCCAGCGGGCGCGCATCATCTCCGTGATCCGTTCATCCCCCGTGTGTTCCAATACTGCCGCGGGGTTGTACTTCATCACGTAGCTGTTGTCATCGGACGAGAGATCCCAATATCTTGTAAACCACCGTGCCAGACTGCCAACATGGGTGCCGAAAGTCATATCCAAGTCCCACGGCGTGAAAATCAGCAGCACGCTGCCGTCAGCGGTTTTTTTGAAGGAAAGAAAGAAATTATAAAACTCTCCGTTATCGGGATGGATTTGATCATGGCTCTGTATGAATTGCGTGAAAAGAAAAATATCAATGGCGTTTGGTATGTCCGTTTCCGAACGAATCGTATACGCGTCGGCAGCAGCCCAATGCGCGTTGACTTTGCGGAGTTTCAGATAATGGGTTGCCGCCTGGTCATCCGTAAAAGTCCCTTTGAGTTCGTAGCTGTATGCGGGATCGTTAGGATTTTCCTCCATGATTTCAGGACTTGTCCAGTTGTATATCTTGGCGACGAACTCTGTTTCGGGATCGCGAAGATTCAGCTGCTTCGCGTCCAACGGATAGCCCAAGGCGTAAATACCCCAATAGCGGTCATTGAGGAAGAGCTCCACCCAGCGGTATACATTTCCGTTTACTACGCCGAAAGCGTTGTTTGTGCCGCAGGCCTCGGTCCATAAATTCGTCAGAAAAACATTGCGGATTTTATCGCTGTCTCTGTACGGTGCGTGAAGAATCCAGTTGCTGTCCGTGCGCAGTCCGAGCAGGTTGGCTTCGGCGTCCAATGTTACGCGGTAACCGACTTTTTCATAAATGCTGGAACCGTTGCCGCGGAGATGGATGCTCCCGTTGTGCTGAACGATTTTCTGCGAAGTCTCCGCGCGGTTGTCCCACAGGGTCAATGTCATCGGCTGATCTGTGCGTTTGCGGAATTCGCCGGGGGCATCGGTTTCGCCGCGCAGTCTCACGGCGGCGGCGTCCGTCGGCGTTGGCGTATTTTCGTCGAAGTTGTTGGCAACGAGCTCTCTCTCCTCAAGCCGCAGCAGGGGCAGGGTCGTCACCGCCAAGGTGAACTCACGGTAGGCGGAATCGGTATACAGCAGAAAAGGGATCTCCTGCGCGGCGTGGACGGATGCGGCTGTCAGCTCGAACGCACGGAACGCGGCTTTCGCGCCCTGCACCTCTACACTGACATCGGTATTGCCGTCTTCGCTCAAAGACCAGAACCAGCGCGCATTGTCCGCGTCATAGAAGAGATCGCAGCCGTCGAAGCGAATGTTTTCGGGCATCAGTGAATCATCCTCAATCCGTCCCTGCTTCAAGGTCTCGTATTCCGTTGCGGAGAGCGTCAGGACGGAAAGCCGCGGCAATCGGGCTTCCCTGCCGGCGAGGAAGACCAGCAGAATGAGCGATATGCAGAGAAAGACGGAGACGATTAAAGAGCGTTTCATAAATCTGTTTGTCATTGATAAATCCCGTCCATGGAGACGAGGCGTTCGTGGACATAAGTCTTGAAATAGGCGAGTTCGTCGCCTTCGTAGGGAGCATCCGGCCATCAGCTTTGCTCACGGAGCATGGCGCCGGAATCCCAGAGCGCGGCGCGGTGGTATTCAATGGCGGCGTCAATCGCTTCGTCCGACAAGGACGCGGCGCGCAGTTCCTGCCAGCGGGCGCGCATCATCTCCGTGATCCGTTCATCCCCCGCACGTTCCAATACTGCCGCGGGATTGTACTTCATGACATAACTGTTGTCATCGGAAGAAAGGACCCTGTATTTTGTAAACCACGGCATTTGCAATGTACTGTCTATACAGATGCCGAAAGTCATATCCAAGTCCCACGGTGTGAACATCAGCAGCACGCTGCCGTCAGCGGTTTTTTTGAATGAAAGAAAGAAGTTATAAATCTCTCCGGTCTTGGACTTGACATGATCCGTGCCCTGCATGAAGCGCGTCAGGAGAAAGGTGTCGATTGCACTCGGCAGATCCGTTTCAGCGAGAATGGCAGCTGTGTCGGCAGCAGCCCAATGCGCGTTGACCTCGCGGAGTTTCAGATAATGGTCTGACGCCTGTTTATCCGTAAAAGTCCCTTTGAGTACATAGCCGTATGCGGAATATAAATTGAGCTCCTCTATGAGCTCGGGGTTTGTCCAGCTGTATATCTCGGCGATGAATTCCGTCTCGGGATCGCGAAGGCGCAGCTGTTTCGCGTCAAGCGGATAACCTATGGCATAAATACCCCAATAGCGGTCATTGAGGAAGAGTTCTACCCAGCGGTATTCAATGCCGTTTACGACGCCGAAGCTGTTGTTTGTTCCGCAGCTCTGCGTCCAGAGATTCATAAGAAAAACATTGCGGATTTTATCGTTGTCTCTGTACGGTGCGTGAAGAATCCAGTCATTATCCGTGCGCAACCCGAGCAAATTCGCCTCGCTGTCCAATGTTACGCGGTAGCTGACTTTTTCAAAAACGCTGGAACCGTTGCCGCGGAGACGGATGCTCCCGTTGTGCCGAACGATTTTCTGCACAGCCTCCGCGCGGTTGTCCCACAAAGTTAGGGTCATGGATTGATCCGTGCGTTTGCGGAATTCGCCGGGTTCGTCGTTTCCCCTAGATGGTGTATAACGTCTTCCGGAGGCGGTGTCGGTGTGCGGAAGCCGAATTCAACCCGAACATCATTCCGCTCCTCAATCCGCAGCAGGGGCAGGGTCGTCACCGCCAGGGTGAACTCACGGTAGGCGGAATCGGTATACAGCAGAAAAGGGATCTCCTGCGCGGCGTGGACGGATGCGGCTGTCAGCTCGAACGCACGGAACGCGGCTTTCGCGCCCTGCACCTCTACACTGACATCGGTATTGCCGTCTTCGCTCAAAGACCAGAACCAGCGCGCATTGTCCGCGTCATAGAAGAGATCGCAGCCGTCGAAGCGAATGCTTTCGGGCATCAGTGAATTATCCTCAATCCGTCCCTGCTTCAAGGTCTCGTATTCCGTTGCGGAGAGCATCAGGACGGAAAGCCGCGGCAGTCGGGCTTCCCTGCCGGCGAGGAAAACCAGCAGTGCAAGGGTGCAGCTGAAAAGGGCGGCGGTGAACAGCTTTCGTTTCATGCGCAGACAGCGGACAAGGTGAGCCGTCCGCGGGCGTATTTGGAAAAGGCGGTCTGACGGTAACTGCCGGTGTCGAGGATGCGGCGGATATATCCCGGCAGGATGGCATCGAATTTGACTTCAAGAATACGGGCATCTCCCTGCAGGATCGGAAAAGCCGCGAACCCGCCTTCGGTGAAGGCGGCATGGTCATAGGAGCAGGTGACTGCCCGATCCATGGTGACGCGGATGTGCGTCGTCGGGTCAACGAAGGCGGTGCGCTCGTAGTCCACAATGAGCTTCGGCGTGAAGCGGCGCGTCAGAACGGCGAGGCAGAAATCCCGCAGCAGCGGATTGCTCTCGTAACGGATGCCGCTGATGTCCCCGATGCAGAGGCTTTCGTATTCCTCCGTTGAGAGCGGGCAGGAATACTTCCCGCAGCGGTCGTTGTTCTTCTCCTTCCGTTCCAGCTGCAGCTCGTCGCTCCCGTCATTGTAAAAACGGATGCGGTACTTATATCGGTGCGGATTGCCGGCAAGGTTGTCCTTCAGGCAGCTGTCCCGGAAATCATCGAAATACAGACTGCGAATCCGGTACGTTCCGTCTTCGGGATGGTGCTCATCGAACGGCAGCACACCGCCGAAGCGGTTCAACAGCTCGGCGGCTTGTCCCTCGGTCAGGATGAATTTCCATTCATTGCGGGCAATCAGCATAGCGACCCTCAGTCTTTGTTATCGGATTCGCCCTTTTCACGGGCTTTTTCCTCGTGATAGGCGTTGATCGCCTTGACGGCGGCTTCCCAGCAGGCTTCTTTTTCCGGGTTCAGACGAACCCGCAGACCGGAGCGCTTTTCGGCGGTGCTGACCACATGCAGCAGGGAGACTGCCAATTCCTTGGCGACTTCCACCGGCATGTAAAGATACGTCTCGTCAACGGTTTTTCGTTCATCGAAGACGGGCGGCGTTCCGTAGCCGGTCTTCTCGATGTTCGGCGCCGTGGCTTTCGCCTCCAGAACGCAGGTCAGGTTCTGCATGGCGAGGGTGAAATTATTCATGTAAGCGGATTTCTGTCCCATATCATGCCTCCTCCGGATGTGAACAGGATCCGTTATTCAGGTTGTTCCCGCAGATCGGGCAGAGCCCTTTGCAATCGGGTTTGCAGACCGGGGCATAAGGCACTTCCATCAGCAGGTATTCGCGGACTGCGTCCTGCAGATCCAGGTAGCCGCTGGTGGGCAGGAACTGCTCGGCATCTTGATTCTCGCGCAGGTTGTGAAAGCAGTAAAGCTCCTCAAAATGCGCTGCAAGTTTCTGCGTATAAGTCTCAAGGCAGCGGGTACATTCGAGGTCGGTTTCCGCCGTCAGATCGCCTTCCGCGAGAACGCCCTGCTGGGTCTTGCTGATGCGGATGGCGCAATGGACGTTTCGCCCTTTCAGGTCGTCCGCTAACTGAATTTCGGGTTCATCTATGGTCAGTTCGCGGTATGTGCCGACAACCGCGTTGATTAAAAAACCTGCATTGATTCTGTAAGGATAGTGATTCGTGCTCATGATGTTCTCCGTTCTTTTCCGTTTAACATTATAACGCAGAAACGAACGCAGGACAGACGGTGATGTTTCCTGATAAAATAAAGAGGTATGGAAAAACAGCAGGTTATTCGGGTCGTTATCAACACGCCGGCGAAGGGCGGCCTTTTTGATTACCGCGTGCCGGAGAGTCTCCAAGGACGCATCCGCCCGGGACACATGGTCATTGTGCCTTTCAATCATACCCTTCAGCAGGCAGTTGTTTGGCGGCTTGATGTGAGCGCGGAGGCGGTGAAGCCTGAAGAGGTCATTGCACTTGCGGACGAGGTGCCTGTGCTGACACCCGCCCAGCTGCGTCTGGCGGAGCTGATCGCCGAACGCTCGCTCTCATCCGTCCGCGAATGTGTGAACCTGCTCCTGACGGATAAGATCCGCCGTGTCTCGCGCCCCGTCTACCGCCTGTTGAAGTCGGATCTCGAATACCAGACCTCGCTCGTCGCGCCTGCGGAGGATGCCGACGGCATTCTCGCTCTGTTCGCCTCCCACGGCGGGTTGTTGGACGAGGATACGCTGGATAAGGCTCTGGGGAAAAAGGCTTGGCGCCGGGTTATGGATCGCTTGATTCGGGAAGGGATTGCCGCCCGTGAACTCGACCTTGAACAGCCTGCCCTGACGCCGCGGATGGTGACGGTTGCCGTGTTGACGGACGAACAGCCCGACGCGGAAGCACCGCTTGCCAAGGCCGCGTCCGCGCATGAACGCCGCCGCGCTGCGCTGGATTACCTCGCCGCGCACGGCGGAGAAGCGCCGCGGGCGGAGCTTGCGCGTGAGACGGATTTAAACCCCGCCGACCTGCGTTATCTGACAAAAAAGGGTTGGCTGCGCTTGGAAGCCCGTGAGGTCATGCGGGATCACCGCTGCTATATGAACGAACCCACGGCGCGCCTGCCTGAACTCACGACGGAGCAATCCGCCGCTGTTGAACGAATCAGCGCCGGACTGCGCGGTACTTCGGATCGCCGTCCCGTCTTGCTGCACGGGGTGACCGGTTCCGGCAAAACGGAAGTCTATCTGCGCGCCGCGGCGGAGGCCATACGCCTCGGGAAACAGGTGCTGATGCTTGTTCCCGAAATCGGCTTGACACCGCAGATTCTGACCCGCTTCGAGAGCCGTTTCCCCGGTCAAGTCGGCGTGTATCATTCCGATCTGTCTCGCGGCGAACGTTATGACACTTGGCGGCGCGGACGGAGCGGCGAGTTTCGCGTCATCGTCGGTCCGCGCTCCGCGCTGGCGGTTCCGCTGCCTGATTTGGGCTTGATCCTCGTGGACGAGTGCCATGAGGACGCCTATTACCAAACCGGGGAGCGCCCCTTCTTCTCCGCGGTTCGCGCCGCGGCGGATTATGCCGAAATTACCGCTTCGCAGCTGGTGCTGGGTTCGGCGACCCCGACCACCGCGCAGATGTTCAAAGCCCGGCGCAGTGCCTGGCATATTGAAACCTTAAAGAACCGTGCCACAGGCGTTCTGCCGCCGCAGGTCATGCTTGTTGACATGCGCGCCGAACTGAAGAACGGAAATTCCGAGATCTTCTCGACCGCCCTGCTGCGGGAGATTGAGCGCAGCTTAAAGAAAAATAAACAATGTATCCTCTTTATGAACCGCCGCGGCGCCGCCTCTTATACCTTCTGTCACAGCTGCGGCGCGGGCTTCACCTGCCCGAACTGCGATGTCCCTTACACCTATCACGCCTCGCGCAAACGTCTGGAATGTCATTTCTGCGGCTCGACTGTGCCGCTCCCCGAAAGCTGTCCGCAATGCGGCTCGAAAGAGATTCGGCGCTTCGGCGCGGGTGTGGAGCTGGCGGAGCAGATCATTTCCGAGAAGTTCCCGACGGCGGGCGTGCTGCGTCTGGACGCAGATACCGCCGCAGGCGTCGGAAACCGCGAAAAGATCCTCAGCAGCTTCGCGAACCATGAGGCGGATATTCTCGTAGGGACGCAGATGGTCGCGAAGGGACTCGACTTTCCGGATGTCCGTCTGGTCGGCATTCTGCTCGCGGATGTGGGCGCGAATTTCAATGATTACCGCGTCGATGAACATGCCTATCAGATGCTGACCCAGGTCGCGGGACGCGCCGGACGGGCCTCTGAACGGGGACTTGCCGTTTTGCAGACCTTCCAGCCCGATCGCTATTCCATTCGTTCCGCTGTGCGCGCCGATTATGAGACCTTCTATCGGAATGACCTTGCCTATCGGCGGGTGATGGGCTATCCGCCTTTTTCCCGCCTGCTGCGGCTTGAGCTGCGCGATGCGAATGAAGCTGCCGTCAAAGCGAAAGCCGGGGATTTGGTAAAGACGCTGCGCCGCCTGATCCGTGAACGCGGTCTTGCCCTGCGCCTCATCGGACCCGCGCCCTGCTTCTTTCCGCGGATCGCAGGAAAATATCGTTGGCATATCATCCTGCGCGGTGCCGATCCCGTCAGTCTGATCCGTGATTTGGAACTGCCCGACGTGCGGATTGAGGTTGACCCGCCGTCGCTGTTGTAAGGACAGGCGGGGCGATGCGCAGTCAGAATCAAGTCTGATAATCGGGAACTCCCCCTTAGCGATCGTGTTTAAAGCCTTTTCATGACCGATGCAGCAAAAAACAGCGCGGAACTCCGCGCTGTTTTTCTGTTTGCTGAACTTAGAAGATCTTGCGTTCGCCGCCGGCGTCGAGCTTGCGCAGGCAGTTGACGGGATCCTTGACTTTGGAGGTGAGGATCATGGCCGCGATGATGTACGGCTTGTAGGAAGCTTCCAGATAGAGCGGGTCAATGTAGCGGTCGAAGACGCTGCGGTCAACTTCGCCTTCCTTGCAGGAAAGACCGGTGATGTCCGCGGGCAGGCAGTGCATATAGAGCGCCTTGCCGTTCTTGGTCTTCTTCATCAGTTCCTCGGTGCAGGCCCAATCCTTGTGCTCGGCGTTCTGGGCGAGGAGCTTCTTCTCCAGCGCATCAATGCCGTCTTTGTCGCCGGCCTGATAGAGCTTCGTGCGCTCTTCCATCGCGGCGAAAGGCGCCCAGGATTTCGGATAGACAATGTCCGCGCCTTCAAAGGCTTCAGCCATGTTGTTCGTCTTGACGAAAGAACCGCCGTTCGCGGCGACATTCTTCTTCGCGACTTCCTCAACCTCCGGCATGATCTCATAGCCCTGCGGGTGAGCCAGGACGACATCCATGCCGAAGCGGGTGAAGAGACCGACAATGCCCTGCGGGACGGAGAGCGGCTTGCCGTAGCTCGGGGAGTAAGCCCAGGACATGACGACCTTCTTGCCCTTCAGGTTCTCGACACCGCCGAATTCATGGACGATGTGATCGAAGTCGGACATGGATTGGGTCGGGTGATCCACGTCGCACTGCAGGTTGACGAGGGTCGGGCGCTGTTCCAGCACACCGTTCTTGAAGCCCTCGGCGACAGCGTCCATGAAAGTCTTCTGATATTTGTGACCTTCGCCGATGAACATATCATCGCGGATGCCGATCACGTCAGCCATGAAGGAAACCATGTTCGCGGTTTCGCGGACGGTTTCACCATGGGCAATCTGGGACTTCTTCTCATCCAGGTCAGCGACTTCGAGCCCCAGCAGGTTGCAGGCGGAAGCGAAGGAGAAGCGGGTGCGCGTGGAGTTGTCACGGAAGACAGAGATACCGAGGCCGGAATCAAAGATGCGGCAGGACTTATTGCGGACACGCAGGTCACGGAGGGCATCCGCAACGCTCAGCACAGCGTCGATTTCATCATCGGTCTTGTCCCAGGTCCAATAGAAATCGCTGTTGTACAGGTTGTTGATGTTCAGATGCTCAAGATGGTTGGCAAGTTTATAAGCTTTCGACATAATCA
This sequence comes from bacterium, assembly GCA_963618265.1. Lineage (GTDB taxonomy): Bacteria > Chloroflexota > Anaerolineae > Anaerolineales > Anaerolineaceae > Flexilinea. Next base: position 8,276 of record CAVESB010000017.1, on the reverse strand, counting down.
AACTCCTTGTGTTTGAATTACATTATTTGATATCGTTGTTGGTCTTGCCGCCGCGGTAAACGGTGACATCTTCATCGCCCTTGCCCTTGTAGAGCATCGGGACAGCCGCATAAACAGCGGCGCAGGTGACGAGATCCTGCTTCCAAGTGATTTCGTTCGGGGCGTGCGCCTGAGATTCAGCACCCGGACCGAAGCCGACACAGGGGATGCCGTAGCGACCCTGGATGGAAACACCGTTGGTGGAGAAGGTCCACTTGTCAATCAGCGGGCGTTCGCGCAGGGACATCGCGCCGGGAGCACCGATGCGCTTGTCGCCGTACATTGCCTTGTAAGCATCCACGACAGCCTGTACATGCGGGGCGGTTTCTTTGTTGATCCAGGTCGGGAAGTAGCACTCGGTTTCGTAAACCAGACCGGTCCAGGCGGGGCGGTCATACATGTACATGGAGACCTTGACATCGTCGGCGTATTTTCTGCAGGCGGGCAGATCCTCGATTTCCTTCAGGCAGCTGTCCCAGGTTTCGCCGGCGGTCATGCGGCGGTCAATGGAGATCGCGCAAGAGTCCGCGACAGCGCAGCGGGACGGGGAGGTGTAGAAAATCTGGGAGACGGTGCAGGTGCCGCGTCCGAGGAAGCGGGCGTCTTCGTAATGATCCGGGTTGTACTTCGGATCCAGCATCTTGACAAGACCCTTGATCTCGGTGCCCTCTTCGGCGTCATTCTGGTTCAGGTCGCGGATGTTCTCAATGATTTCCGCCATCTTGTAGATCGCGTTGTCGCCGCGTTCCGGAGCCGAACCATGGCAGGAAACGCCGTGGACATCGACGCGGATTTCCATACGGCCGCGGTGTCCGCGGTAAATGCCGCCGTCAGTCGGCTCGGTGGAGATGACGAATTCCGGCGTGATCTTGTCTTCATTGTGGATGTACTGCCAGCACAGGCCGTCGCAGTCTTCTTCCTGAACGGAACCGACGACGAGGATCTTCTTGTCGGCAGGGATCAGATTCAGGTCTTTCATGATCTTCGTGCCGTAGACCGCGGAGACAAGACCGCCTTCCTGGTCGGAGCCGCCGCGTCCGCCGATCTCGGTGTCGTTCTCATAACCCTTGTAGGGGTCGAATTTCCAGTTCTCGATATTGCCGATGCCGACAGTGTCGATATGGCTGTCAATGGCGATAATGCGCTCGCCGCTGCCCATCCACCCCAGGACGTTGCCTTCGGGATCGATCTCAACCTTGTCAAAGCCAAGGCTTTCCATTTCCTTCGCGATGCGGCGGATTACGCCTTCTTCTTCTGAACTTTCGCTGGGAATGGCGATGAGATCTCGCAGGAACTTTGTCATAGCGGGACCGTATTCGGCAGCTTTACTCTTGATTGCTTCAAAATCCATTCTTTTCCTCCCGTATCCGGAACAAACAGTTTTACTTGCTCTCCATCGGGGTCGCTGACGCCGACGGTAAAATTAACAAATGTTATTTGTCTGACAATTGAAATTATAACATATCGCAATCACCCGATCTTGATATTTTCCGCAAAGTGACAAATAGCAGGAAGTTTATCCGATTATCATTGAAAGTCCGTAAGGCGCGAATTTTCTGCGTGAGGAACGGATCGTTTAATGATTCTTATTTCGGGCTTGACTTTCCGGGAAAATCGGAGTAATATATTAGTTAGACATAACAAACTAAATAAACGGGAGGAGAACCATCATGGAAATTGCTCAGGTAATTGAAGGTATCGCGGTTGGCGTAACGGTTACAGCCGGTTTTGAATGTGTCGCGGGCACGGTCCGCCGCTCGTTAAAAAACATGCTGAGGAAAGAAAAATAACGCTCATCTGTCTCAGGATTAAACATGAAGGGTTCCGAATCATCACGGAACCCTTCGTGTTTTTTGCCTGTGACCTATTTCACCGTCGGGACGACCCCGATGAAATAAAGCGGCTCTGCGCCGGTGTTGATCAATGAATGGGTGTGACCTTCCGGGCAGAAAGACACGCAACCCGCTTCAAGCAATTCCTCTTCCCCGTCGCAAATCATCTTGCCTTTGCCGCTGAGAATGCAGACGGTCTCGCTCGTTCCTTCATGCTTGTGCATACCGATGGATGAACCCGGATGCAGATAGCCTTTCATGATACGTGTCTCGCCGTCAAAGAACATCTTCGCGGTGAATACGCCCGTGCCTCCCTTGAACGCCGGGAAGTCTTTTTCTTCCATATTTGCAAAATCAATTTTCATGTTCACCTCCGATGTATTTACAAATGCTGTCTCGAAATTCTATCTCAATTATAGTAGAATGGAAGAGATACAGGAATAAAATTATCGGGTCATTGCAGAAAAATGACCGGCGGATGGTATTTATGGACAATAATCAGAAAATCATCAATAACCGCTATCGGGTGCTTTACGGCATTGGCGCGGACAAGAGCGGGTATTTCCTCAGCCTGCAGGATACGCAGTCTGACAAAAACTATTACGCCAAACTAATGAAAGTGGATGACGGACGCCTCACCGCGCAGGGTCTCTTTGCCGTGCAGAAACGGGTGCAGCGTCTTGCCAAGTTTGAGCATACCAACGCCGTCACGATTTACGAAACGGAACTGACGGATGACAGCCTGCTGATCCGCCAGAACGCACTGGCGGGGCAGTCGCTCAGAAATTTATTGCAGAAGAAGGGACGCCCGCTGACGTTGAACAGCGCCTGCCGGGTCGCCCTGGACATCGCCTCCGCGCTGGCGGCGCTTCACAGCGAGGGATTGGCGCACGGTGAGCCGGATCCGTCCCATATCTGGGTGGATGACCGCGGACGGAATTATCTTTCCTTCCTTGAATATCCTCCGGCATACGACACGGAACGCTCGGTTTACAGGATGCCGGAGCTTACACCTGCGGCGGAGCCGCAGGCGGCGAACGATATCTTTTCTTTCGGTGTGCTGCTGCTCGAGATGTGTACGGGGATTTCGCTTTACCGTTCCTCCGGAGATGGATCCGATGTGGAGGAATACAGCCGCGTGTTCCGCTATTACCGTGAATGCCTGAAAGATGCCGCGGGGCTGGAAGCGCCGAAAATCGTGCCGATCATCTCCCGCTGCCTGACGGATGACGCAGAGCAGCGTTACCGTAACGGGGAAGAGCTTTATTGGGCGATCCGTGAACTGATTGAGCAGAACTTGACCAACCGTGAGGATCCGGTCAATGAAAAAAGCCCGAAGCAGGCATTGCCGAAGACCGCACCGAAGCCGCTCAAAAAGGAAAAAGATCCGGCACCGGTTTTTGAGACTGCCAAACCGAAGAAGAAGAGTCCTGTGTTGGTTCTTGTACTCTCGCTGCTGCTGTTCGCGGGCGCGGCGGGTTACCTCCTGCTGAACCGTCCCGTGACTGCTCCCTCCGCCAATGCGGCGCGAACGCCCGAATACAACCGAACCTTGGAAGTGCTCTATGTCACCCAGACATCGCTCGCGAAAGAGAACGCCGGCGCGGCGTCTTCCTCCGCAGATACGGTTCCGACGGATACGGAGATGCCGACTGAAGCCCCGACCCTTGAACCAACGCCCACTGCGCTCCCTGTTCCGATTTCCGCTGAAGTTGGGAAGATGGTCACCTGGATCGCTGACCAAAGTCAAATGGCAGCGGTACCGGAATCTCAGTTCATTATGGGGATTGATCACACCTTCAACTACGCCATGGAAGGGATTCTGCCGCGGCATACCGTTCAGCTGGATTCTTTCTGGATTGACCGCACCGAGGTGACGCAGGGACAGTACGCCAAATGCGTCGGCGAAGGTGTCTGCCGACCTGTTGAGCGCATTGCGGAGGAGTGGATCGGCGATGACATGCCGATTATGAACGTTGCCTGGAGCGATGCCGAAACCTACTGCATGTGGGCGGGCAAACGCCTTCCCTCCGAAGCGGAGTGGGAAAAAGCGGCTCGCGGAACGGACGGGCGCATCTATCCTTGGGGCAATGCTTCCCGTGAGGTTTCATCCTACCCGAAAGTCCTTGCCGCTGTCGGCACCAACGAATGGGATCTGAGCCCTTACGGTGTGCTGGATATGGCGGGCAATGTCAGCGAATGGACGAATGACTTCTTCTCCGAGACGCGCGCGGGAGCGGGAACGGATATCCTCGTGAACCCGATCGGTCCGATCTCCGGTAATATGCGCACCATCAAAGGAGGTTCTTTCACATCCTCCGATCCTGAGAGTGCTTCCTTTGTCTTCGCCCGCCGCGGATCCGCACCGGATATCAGCACGCAATACGGTTTCCGCTGTGTTGTTTCGGCTTCCGAGATGGACACCTCTATGGCGATTGAATCCATTGAGGAGATGCCGCTGGCGGAGGCGCTTCCTGCCGTGGAGAATCCTGCGGACTGCGAAAACCGCGCCCGCTTCGTCAATGATGTCACGATTCCCGACGGTACGGAAGTTCGGAGCGGCGAGGTGCTCACCAAGACCTGGACGCTGGAAAATTACGGCACCTGCACGTGGAATGAGAATTATAAAATCGTCTGGGCGGACAAGAATTACGACAACGTGCAGAAGCTTTTCGACATCGGTGTGAACCTGCAGCCGGGTGAGCAGGGCGAGATTTCCGTGATCTTCCCCGCTCAGGGAGAAGGCGCGACGCATATCTCTTTCCTGCTGGCGGATACGGACGGGAACACTTTCGGCCTCGGCGAACGGGGCAAGGGCGATCTTTACATCGAATACAGGATCAATTGATGACAGCGGCAGACGAACTGCGGGAGATTCTTGCCGATCATGCCTGCCGTTATCCGCTGATGGAGCCGACCGACGCGGTGAAGCTGGTCTATCAGAATGAGTTCGGTGTGGGACATTTGATCCCCGATGCGCAGATCTTCCGCCGCAGGCTCGATGACGAGCTGCGTACCTTCACGCCGGGAGGCGGTCCCGACATCGTACCGATCGGCGGCGGGCTTGTCCGCGTGGATCTGCGGGCGGTGCTTGCCGATGCCGTGAGTGCGGAGGAACTGACCGCCGCCTGCCTGAAAACTGCGGCGGGGCAGCAAGGCGATTCGCGCCGCTTCGCGGAGAAGCTGGCACTCCTTGAGCAATGTACTGCGGAGGAACTTTTCCGCTTTGACAGTGGCGCGTTGAGGGAATACCTGACAGCGTATCGGGCTGAAAACTGCCCGCCTGTCTCGCACTCCCGCCGCTATCGAGCGGCCTATGCGCCGGCGTACAGAGTGTGTGCGGATATATACTTGAGTTGAAGAGCCGCGTGCGCGGTGTTATAATGGATTCGGAACAAACCCGAAAAAGAGGTGAAATGATGCTGATTCAAGAATTCAAAGACGCTTTTGAAGCGTATAAAGACGAAATGCTGCACGATCTCGGCGAACTGATCGCGATCAACAGTGAAATGGGCGAAGCACAGCCCGGGATGCCTTTCGGCAAGGGACCGTATGACGCCCTGCAATGCTACCTGAAGATCGCGGATCGCATGGGCTTGGAACGGGATAATGTTGACAACTATGCCGCCTCCGTTTTCCTGGGGAAGGGCGCGGAAACTGTCGGCGTTCTCGCGCATCTGGATGTCGTTCCCGCCGGAAAAGGCTGGGACACCGATCCCTTTGAGCTGGTGATCAAGGATGGACGCATGTACGGACGCGGTACCACGGACGATAAAGGTCCCGCTATTGCGGCGCTTTACGGTCTGCGGATCATCCGCGACCTGGGGCTGCCGCTCAAGCGCGGCATTCAGATCGTCGTCGGCACCAACGAAGAGAACGGCTCCGGCTGTATGGAATACTTTGTCGCCCATCGTCCCCGCCCGGATCTCGGCTTCACCCCGGATGCTGAATACCCGCTGATTCACGGTGAGAAGGGCAGCTATTGGGCGAAGACCATGTTCTCGAAGGAAGACCTGCCGATCATCAGCATGAGCGCGGGCAATGCCTATAACGCCGTTCCTGAGGAATGTGAAGTTGTCCTTGACGGCAGGCAGATCAAGCTTGACGAACTTTTCGCTATGACCCGCAGTGAACTCAACCACGGCTATGCGGTGGAAGTGATTGAGGAGGATGACGGCACGATCAAGCTGATCACCCACGGTAAGGCTGCTCATGGCTCCACGCCGGAGAAGGGGTTCAATGCTGTCGTCACAGCTGCCGAGATTCTCTGCGCGGTGTTGGGCGACAAGGCCGGGAAACTGCTGCATTTCGTCAAAGACATTATCGGACGCGACACGGTCGGAAAGACTGCGGGCGTCTATATGCAGGACGCGGATTCCGGCGAAACTTCTTTGAACCTCGGTATGCTGCGCTATAACGAAAATGAGTCCTGGATCGGCATTGACATCCGCTATCCGGTCACTGAGACCCCGGAACACATTGAAGCCCTGTACAGTGCCATGGCGGCGAAGTACGGACTGACCTTTGAAACGCTGCATAATTCCGCCCCGCATTTTGTCCCGAAGGACAGCGAACTGGTCACGAAGCTGCTGAACGTCTACCATGAAGTTTCCGGCGACAAAGACGGTCAGCCTTACACGATCGGCGGCGGCACTTATGCCCGAGAGATCGGCAAACGCTTCGTCGGTTTCGGCGCTGAATTCCCGGGTGTTGTTTCAACAATGCATCAGGCGAATGAGAACTGCACGCTCGAGGACTTCATGACCCACTGCGTGATTTGCGCTCTGGCAATGTACGAACTGGCGAAATAAAACCTGAATTGTCATATCTGCCCGGCGGTTTTCAACTGCCGGGCTTTTTTTTTGCCAAATGGTGATAAGATAATGAATTGTCTGATTACGGAATTCTGAGGTGAATTGATATGGAAATGCGAACGGGCAATTTGTGGAAGAATATTCTGATCTACAGTCTGCCGCTGATGTTTACGAACCTGCTTCAGGTGTTTTTTAACCTCTCGGATGTGGCGGTGGCGGGACAGTTCGCCGGCTCCATCGCGCTTGGTGCGGTAGGTTCAACGACGATTCTGATCTCCCTGACCACAAGCTGGTTCCTCGGCATGGGCAACGGTGTCAACGCGCTGACGGCGCGCTACATCGGTGCGGAGGACGATGAGCGAATGAAGAAGTGCCTGCATACCGGTTTCTGGATGTGCCTGTGTATGGGTCTGTTCGTGCTGGCTCTCGGACAGTTCTGCGCCGGCCCCGTGCTGCGTCTGCTCGGGACGAAAGACGAGCTCATCGCGGATGCCATTGTTTATTTTAAAATCTATATGCTTGGTTCTCCGGCACTCGCGATCTACAACTACGGCAATGCGGTGCTTTCCGCCGCCGGAGACACCAAAAAGCCGCTGAAATACCTGACCTTCGCGGGCGTGATCAATGTGATTTTGAATCTGATCTTTGTGATTTGTTTCAAACTCGGCGCCGCCGGGGTAGGCATTGCCAGCGTCATCTCGCAATATCTGTCCGCCGGACTGATTCTGCGTGACATCCTTACCACCGATCGCATTTATCAGATTCGCCCCTCGTTGAAGGAAGCGGACGGCAGTATTCTGCGGAAACTGCTGAGCATCAGCGTTCCTTCCATGGCGCAGTATTCGCTCTTTGCGGTCTCCAACCTCTTCGTGCAGTCCGCCGTGAACACCTTCGACCACGTCATTGTGGAAGGGAACTCTGCGGCGCTGAACCTGGATACGATCGTTTTTGAGATGCTCACGGCCTTTTATATCGCGTGTACCAGTTTCATCGCCCAGAATTACGGCGGACGGAACGCGAAACGCATTATGGATGCTTATATCATCACGACGGTTTACTCGTTCGGGCTCGCGCTGACGCTCGGCCTGTTGATCTATTTCTTCCGTGTGCCGCTGCTTTCCGTCTTTACGAATGACCCCGAAGTCGTGGAAAAGGCTCTGACGCGCGCCGCGATTATGGCGTTCTCTTACTGCCTCTCTCCGTTCATGGATAACGCGATCGCCGCCGCGCGCGGACTCGGGCGTACCGCGGTGCCGACGGTAATTGTGATCATGGGCACGGTCGTTTTCCGCATCATCTGGATCTATACGATCTTTGCGTATTTTCACACGCTGCCGTCGCTGTATCTGCTGTATACCTGCGCCTGGTTCCTCACTGCGATCTTTGAGAATATTTACTTCTTCCGTGAGTACGGGCGGGTGAAAAAGGAACTTGCGCGTCCGCTGAATTGACAGAACGAAGAAGCCGGCATAATTGTCATGCTGGCTTCTTTTTGGTATGACGGGCATGCCGTCAATCTGTGGTGAAAGTCCACGCGGGGCGTAGTTGCCGACGAACCCCAAAGCGACTCCCAAGGTTTGCATTGCGAGAT
>CAVESB010000016.1:0-30529 GCA_963618265.1 bacterium | reverse complement strand
ATTATGTACCTGGCCACCGGCGGGTCACAAGAGTAGGAGAAAAGAGAATATATGGGAAAAAAGAATGTGAAAAAACAAACCTGGCTCGGCGGGAATGAATTGAGCTCCACCCTCTTCGCGCTGCTTGTCATGATCATCCTGCAGGCGATTGTGCAGTTCGCGAATGTGAACTGGGAAATTGTCAGGCTTCCGTCCAAAATGTGGATGGCGTGGCTGAACATCCTCCGCAACAACACGTATGCCGGTATTATTGCTCTCGGTATGTGTTTCATCATCATTTCCGGCGGCATTGATCTCTCCGTCGGGTCGATGATCTGCGCGATGGGCGCGATCCTTGAGTACCTGGTCGATCCGAATTCCGGTCTGCTGATGTCGCTCGGCATCACCGGTCCGGCTGCTTATGTGATTGCCATTATCATCATCATCATTGTCGGCACCCTTCTCGGCTCGATCAACGGTTCGCTGATCGCTTACGGCAAACTACCGCCTTTTATCGCGACCCTCGGCACACAGAAGATTTTCCGTTCTGTTACCCAACAGCTGACCAAGACTTTCAATCCGCAGGTTCCCGCGGGTTTCAAGGCTATCACTTCCACCAAGATTGGCGGGCAGGTAATCCTCCCCATTATCTATTGGATCATTGTTCTCATCATCATGAATATAGTCTTCAAGCGCACTGCATTCGGCCGCCAGACCATTGCCGTCGGTTCCAACGAACGCGCCGCGAAGCTCTCCGGCATCAATGTGAACAATGTTAAAGTCAAGATCTACGCTCTGACCGGTATTATGTGTGCTCTGTCCGCTGTCATTTACATCGCCCGCATCGGCTCCATGGACTTCGCGAACGCCGGCAACGGCTATGAAATGGATGCGATTTCCGCGGTAGTTGTCGGCGGCACGTCCATGGCGGGCGGGCGCGGTTCCCTGATTGGCGCTTTCCTCGGTATGTTGATCATCGGCGTCATGAATAACATCCTGAACTCTGTCGGTGTCCCGACCTTCCTGATTGAAGCAGTCAAGGGTGCCATTATCATCTTCGCCGTTCTTGTTCAGAAGAAAGAAAACGACTGAATCAACCGTTCCGCAGGGTTGTACGCTTTTCGCGGCTGCGGTATAGGTAAATCACAGGATCCTGTTGACCGCTTCGCGCCGGCAGGATTTTGTTGTTTCGGGTCATCCGCACGTCTGCGAGCATCCCGAACACATGGAAGGAATAACTGTTATGAAAAAACGAATCATCGCTGTAAACTCCAACTGTTACCATGGCTATTCCATTGAAGATGCCATCGCGGGCATCCGCGATGCCGGCTTCCGTTACATCGAGCTGACCGCTACAAAAGGCTGGACCGAGCATGTCTTCCCGGATCAGTCTTTCGCCCGTCTGCTTGAGGTTCAGCGCCTGCTTGAGGCCAACGAACTGATCCCCTTTGCTATGAGCGGCCATACCAACCTGATGGATCCCGCCCGTGAGCAGGATTTCCGAAACAATATGCATCTCGCGAAATTCTTCGGCGCGGAATACATCGTCTCATCAATCGGCGAGGCGCATCTCAAGGATAACGCCACTGCCGCGAACAAGGAAACCGCGGACCGCATCCGCAGCCTGGTTCCCGAACTTGAGAAGCTGGATCTGAAGCTCGTCCTTGAGGTTCACGGCGAACACGGCAGCGGTGCGATTCTCAAAGAACTGTGCGAAGCCGTTGATTCCGACCGCGTGCTGATCAACTATGACACGGCGAACGCGATTTTCTACGGCGATGTCGATGTTCCCACCGATTTCAGGGACTGTATCGACCGGATCGGCTATGTTCATATCAAGGATAAGGCCGGCGGTCACAAGGAATGGAACTTCCCGGCTCTGGGCAAGGGTTATGTTCCCTTCCCGGAACTCTTTGCGATGATGGACGCCGCGGACAACATGAGCCCGTATTCGATTGAGATCGAGTTCACGCAGGCGGGGCCGAAAGACCTTGCCGAAATCAACCAAGCGGTTCGGGATTCTGCCGATTATCTGCGGGCGCAGGGTTTTATCTTCTGACGGAGGAAAAAAATGGAGAAGATCAAAGTCGGTCTTGTCGGTACCGGCGGTATGGGCAAAGTCCATTACGCCAACATGCAGCACATTGATGATTACGAAGTTGTCGCAGTCGCAGACAGTGCCGATGCCTCAATTGAAGTTGCGGCGCAGTGGGGTGTGCCCCGCTTCAGAACGATTGACGAAATGCTGGACGCGGTGGATGTGGATCTCGTTGATATCTGTACGCCGACCTTCCTGCATCATGATCTGGTGATGCAGAGCCTGCGCCGCGGGAAGAACACCATCACGGAAAAGCCGATTGCCCTTTCCTGTGCAGAAGCGAAGGAAATGCTGGATGAAGCCGAGAAACAGGGCTGCCTGCTCTTTGTCGCTCAGGTGCTTCAGTTCACGAAAGAAGTGCAGGCCTTGCGCGCCGCCGTCGAAAGCGGTGAGTTCGGCAAACCGCTGGATGCCTATTTTGAACGTCTTTCCGCCTGTCCGCGTTGGGCGCAGGGCGGTTGGCTTTTCGACGCGAAGAAATCCGGTCTGCTGCCTTATGATCTGCATATTCATGATCTGGATGTTATCGTCTCTCTCTTCGGAAAGCCGAAGGGATTCAGCTTTACCTCCTGCGCCGGCGAAGGTAAGAATTACCCCGAACAGTTCCGCGTCATTTATGATTACGGCAATCTGCATGTCGGCGGCGAGGCCGCCTGGTTCAACGCCGATATTCCCTGGACGGCGCGCTGGCGTGTCTATTTTGAGAACGGTATGATGATCAATGACGGCACCAAACTGGTAGCTTATCAATTCGGACACGAGCCGAAGGTTTATGACACCAAGGACGAAGTGGAAGTCTCTACCGGCATTAACGTACCGCCCTGCGGCTGGTATTACAACGAGCTGAAGCATTTCGCCGAGTGTATCCGTGAACACAAACCGACCCCCTATGTGACCCGTGAGCAGTTGCTGACGGTCATGGAGATCCTTGAGGAGATTTCTGCCCAATGGAGAAAGTAGCCGCTTATTTCAAACGAATCGGTCTTGAAATGCCGGAGACGCTCGTCCCGAATGCCGAACTTCTTAAACAGCTTGAGTTCGCGCACTGTACGGCCGTTCCTTATGAAAACCTGGACATCATCCGCGGCATTCCGCTTTCGCTTGATGTTGATGACCTGTACGAGAAAGTTGTCGTGCAGGGAAAGGGCGGTTTCTGCTTTGAGCTGAACGGGCTCTTCGGCTGGCTGCTGCGGGAACTTGGCTTCAAGGTGACTGAATATGCCGCACGCTATCTGCGCGGTGAGTCTGAGATCCCGATGCGCCGGCACCGCGTTCTCAAAGTGGAGGATTGCGACGGCGGTATCTGGTGCGCCGATGTCGGCATCGGTGAGGTTTGTCCCCGTTATCCCGTGCGCATGGAAGCCGGCGTTGAGCAGCCGCAGTTTGATGAATGTTACCGCTTTGACAAAGATCCTTTCCTCGGCTGGGTGCTGATGGATAAACATCACGGCGCATGGCGGCAGTTCTATTCCTTCACAGAAGAGCCTCAGCTGCCGGTGGATTTCATTCAGCCCTGCTTCTACTGCGAGAAGCATCCGGATTCTCCTTTCTTCCCGGACGAAATGTTCTCCATGAAGACCGCTGAAGGTCGTTTTACCCTGGACGGGCACGTCTACAAGGAATTTGTGAACGGTGAGGTGACGGTCAAAAATCTGACCGATTCTGAAATGCCGGAAATATACAAGAAATTCGGCTTGACCTATTGAGATCGATCTAAGAAAGCGGGGCTGCCGCAAGTTGCAGATATCTGCATTTGCGACAGCCCCATTTGTTGTGTGACCGGCAATCGCTTTTACATGACGAACGGGGTCAGTTCAATGTTCAGATACGGATGCGCGTTTTGGAACGCGGAGACTTCGTTTTCGTCGATCGGTACCCGTGCTCCATCCGCATCGATGACGCGAAACCACGGACCGTTCGCAAGTTCGCTGTCGTAAATAACCGCCTCCATGAACTTCAGTCGGCCGTCTTCAAGGGTATAGGCATAGGTTCCGGAGCTGAATGCACTGTTGGCGCCCACGTTGACGAGGGTGCTGCCGTCGGACATGTACCAGCAGTCGCGCTCGCCGCCGTTGAACAGCTCTTGAACCTCATCATTGAAAATGCTGAAACCGTTGTAGAAAACGGTGCCGCTCATGTCGCCCGGGTTTTCGCCGATGAGCAGCTCGTCGATGCCGTCTCGGTCTATATCTACGACCGCGTAACCGATATTTTGCGCGTATCCGCTGCCCGCAACCATTGCATAAATGGTGCTGAGTTCATCGCCGGCGGCGAAGTAAGTCGGTTCTTTGCCATTCAGCATTGCGGTTACATCGGCGATGATAATGCCATAGTGCGCCGGATCGCCCTGCTCAAAGAGAGGAATATCGTAAAGCGGTTCATCCGCGGCAGCGATGCCGGTCAGCGCTGAAAGCAGCGCGAATACACAAAGGATAAAAGAAATCTTTCTCATACAGCCAGTTCCTTTCGTTTACATACCTTATTCTAACCATGAATACGCTGAAAAACACTTGTGAGTTCCTTTTGGGGATTAATAACCTTTTCTGCAGATTCCCTGCCGAAACCGCGAACTTGCGGTTAAAATGGTTAGAACGCGTTGATGGAAACGAGTAATCCGCACAATGGATGCAGCGAATCCGGGAGGGTGTGAGCCGGAGGTTACGGAGGCGGACGAATATCATTCCGGAGCACGAAGCCGAAAGCGTCAGCGAGTAAGCCGAGCGGACTGATCCCGCGAGAAAGGGATCAATGAGTGCCTGCCTGCACGGCAGGAATTAGGGTGGTACCGCGGAATCCCCGTCCCTTGTTCAGGACGGGTTTTTTGTTTGTATATTTATTACACCGAAAAGGCGCATGGCCTTTTCCCGGAGGTTATTGAATGTTTAAATCAGTTTCACCGAAATTGAACGTCAACGAGATGGAAGAAGCCATTCTGAAGTTTTGGCATGAAGAAGACATCTTCCACAAGTCAACCGAAAACCGCAAGGGTGGCAGAGAATACATCTTCTTTGAAGGTCCTCCGACTGCCAACGGCAAACCGGGCGTTCATCATGTCCTTGCCCGCTCTTACAAAGACATCATCCTGCGCTATCATACCATGCAGGGATGCCACATCTCCCGCCGCGGCGGCTGGGATACCCATGGTTTGCCGGTTGAGATTGAAGTTGAGAAGAAGCTCGGGTTTACCCACAAGCAGCAGATCGAGGAATACGGTGTCGGTCCGTTCAATAAACTCTGCAAAGAATCCGCCTTCACGAACATTCAGGAATGGGAGCGTCTGACGGATCGCATTGCCTATTGGGTTGATCTGGATACTGCCTACGTCACCTACAAAGATGAATTCATCGAATCCGAATGGGCGATCCTCAAGAACTTCTATGACCGCGGCCTGCTCTATCAGGGCTTCAAAGTCGTCCCCTACTGCCCGCGCTGCGGCACCCCGCTTGCGGATCACGAAGTCGCCCAGGGTTATAAAGAAGCGGACGATCCCTCCATCACTTTCCGGCTGAAGCTGTTGGACGAGGAAGATACCTCGCTGTTGGTCTGGACGACCACTCCGTGGACATTGCCCGCGAATGTCGCCGTCGCTGTCAACCCTGAAATCGAATATGTCAAGGTTGAGCACGCCCGTGAAGACGGCTCCAAGGAATACTTGATCCTTGCGGAGAAGCGTGTGGAACCCGTCTTCGGTGACGATCCTGTCACGGTTGTCGAGCACTTCAACGGGACGGCGCTACTGGGTAAAAAGTACGAACCGCTTTATAAATTCCTCCCGCTTGATAAGCCCTGTCACCGTATCTGCGCCGCGGATTATGTCTCTGTGGATGACGGTACCGGTCTTGTGCATCTCGCTCCGACTTTCGGCGTGGACGATATGGAAGTCGGCAAACGCGAAAACCTGCCGACTTTGATGACGATCGGCGGCGATGGCTGCTTCGTCCCGGAAGTCACTCCGTGGGCGGGCATGTTTGTCAAGGATGCCGATCCGCTGATCATCAAAGATCTCGTCGCCCGCGGTGTCATGTATAAGCACGGCCGCGTGAAGCATAATTATCCTTTCTGCTGGCGCTGTGATTCCCCGCTGCTTTACTATGCCCGCCCGACCTGGTACATCCGCACCAGTGCCTTCAAGGATCGTCTGGTTGAACTGAATGAACAGATTAACTGGTATCCGGAACATATCAAGCACGGCCGCTTTGGCAACTGGCTTGAGAACAATATTGACTGGGCACTCGGGCGCAACCGTTATTGGGGTACTCCGCTGCCTGTCTGGCAGTGCGAATGTGGGCACCAGGAATGTATCGGCTCCGTCAAAGAGCTTTCCGAGAAGGCTGGACGCGACCTGTCCGGGCTTGAGCTGCACCGTCCGCATGTTGACGAAATCACCTTAAAATGCCCGGTCTGCGGCAAGGAAATGCACCGTGTTCCGGAACTGATCGATGTCTGGTTTGATTCCGGTTCTATGCCGTATGCTCAGTGGGGTTATCCCATCAAGAACGAAGCGGAATTTGAGAACCAATTCCCGGCCGACTTCATTTGTGAAGCAGTGGATCAAACCCGCGGCTGGTTCTACTCCCTGCACGCCATTTCGACGCTCTTCAAGAACTCTATCTGCTACAAGAACGTCATCTGCCTCGGCCTTGTTCTTGATGAAAAAGGCTTGAAGATGTCCAAACACAAGGGCAACATCGTTTCCCCGTGGGACGTGATCGCAGATAACGGCGTCGACGCCATGCGTTGGTATCTCTACACCGCCAGCCCGGCAGGTCAGGAACGCCGCTTCTCCTCCAAGCTTGTCAGCGAAGTTTTGCGCGGCTTCACGCTCCAACTCTGGAACACTTATTCTTTCTTTGTCACCTATGCCAATTTGGATCACTGGACCCCGGCGGATATGGACAAGGCGGAATACTCCGACATGGATCGTTGGCTGCTCTCCGCGCTGAACGCGCTTGTCCGTGACATTACCAACGCTTTCGAGCATTACGATGTCAACGGCGCAACCCGTCCGATTCAGAACTTTGTCAATACCCTGTCCAACTGGTATCTGCGCCGCAGCCGCCGCCGCTTCTGGAAGAGTGAAGGTGATGCAGATAAGAATGCCGCGTATGCGACACTCTATCAGGCACTTGTCACTGTTGCGAAACTTCTCGCCCCGGCCATGCCCTACGTTTCCGAAGAACTGTATCGGAATCTGGTTTGCTCTGTTGACCCGAACGCCCCGCAGTCTGTCCATATGGCTGACTGGCCGAAGGTTGACGAGGCTATGATTGACGAGCAGATCAACCATGAGATGAATCTCATCATTGATCTGGCTTCCCTTGGTCACTCCGCCCGCAACAAGGCGAACCGTAAGGTCCGCCAACCGCTTTCCGAAGCCGCGTTCTCTGTCGGTCGTCAGGATGACCGTCCACTCATTGAAAAGTACGCGGATGTTCTCGCGGAAGAGCTGAATGTCAAGAAAGTCCGCCTGCTGGACACTGCCGGTGAGGCGATGGACTTCACGCTGAACCCGTTGCCGAAGCAGCTGGGTCAGAAGTACGGAAAGGCTTTCCCGCAGATCCGCGCTGCGATCCTGAAGATGGATCCGATGGAAACCGGACGCAAGCTGCTTGACGGGCAGAGCATTGATGTCGTTGTCGGCGATCAGACCTATTCGATCCGGCCGGATGAAGTTGAAGTCCGCGCGAACGCTCACAGCGGCTTCACCGTCGCCGCCGATGGCGCCAATATCGCCGCGCTTGAAACCGATCTGACACCGGCACTGGTGAAGGAAGGTCTCGCCCGTGAATTCGTCCGCCGCGTTCAGGATCTGCGCAAGAGCTCCGGTTTGGAAATCTCCGACCGTATCGAGGTTCGCTATAAGGCTGATCAGCTTCTCGTGGATGCCATCAACGAGAACCGCGATTATGTAGCGGGGGAGACCTTGGCTGTCTCTCTTGAGAACGCCCCGATCCCCGCAGATTGGGCGCAGGTCACTGATAACTTTGATGATGTTACCGTGACCGCCGCATTGAAAAAAGCGTAACGCGAATCATTGAAGCCAAGCCCGAAGGATTGCCTTCGGGCTTGCGGCATAAGACATAAAACAACATCCCGCATATCAAGGTGCGGGATGTTCGTATTTCAGCTTATTCTTCTTTTCTGGTGATTTTCGCGCCGAGAGCCGCGAGCTTTTCATCAACCCGCTCGTAGCCGCGCTCAATCTGTCTGATGTTGCGGATCTCGGATTGTCCCGGGGCGGCAAGCGTTGCCATCAGCAGCGCCATGCCCGCGCGAATGTCCGGCGATTCCAGCCGTTCGGGATAAAGGCGTGTCGGACCCTGCACAATGCAGCGGTGCGGGTCGCAGAGCACGATTTGCGCTCCCATGCTGACGAGTTTGTCCGTGAAGTACATGCGGCTCGGGTACATCCAGTCATGAAAGAGCACCGATCCCTGAACCTGCGTCGCCATTACAATCGCAATGGACATCAGATCCGATGGGAAACCCGGCCACGGCAGCACACTGATTTCCGGGATCGCGCCGCCCAGATCCGGTTCAACGGAAAGACGCTGATTTTCGGGAACCAGAATGTCATTCCCGATAACTTCCCAGCGGATGCCGAGACGGTTGATGACCAGACGCACCATGTCAAGATGCTCAATCCCGGCGTTGCGGATCATCACTTCGCCGTGGGTCATCGCGGCGGCGCCGACATAACTGATGACCTCGAGATAGTCCGGACCGATGGTGAATTCCGTGCCGTGCAGAGCATCAACGCCCTCAATGGTGAGCATATTGGAGCCGATGTTGGAGATCTTCGCGCCCATTTGATTGAGCATGCTGCACAGTTCCTGCACATGCGGTTCAGACGCGGCATTGCGCAGAATCGTCGTTCCCTCGGCGGTGACAGCCGCCATGATGGCGTTTTCCGTCGCGGTGACGGAAGCTTCATCCATCAGAATATTGCAGCCCTTCAGATGTCCTTTGACGCTGAAGTGATATTGACGGTCGTAAACGCCGTCCGCGCCGAGCTTGGCCAGCGCGAGAATGTGCGTGTCAACACGGCGCCGACCGATGACATCACCGCCCGGCGGGGGCAGAATCAGTTCTCCGCAGCGTGCGCACATCGGACCCGCGAGCAGAATTGACGCACGAACCCGCCGGCACAGATCCGGATCAAGCCGGGATGCCTGAACCGTGGTTGCCGTGATCTTCCATGTGTGGGGATCCAAATCTTCAAAAGTGACTCCGAGACTTTCGATTAGTTTTCGCATAGCCAGCACGTCGCGGATCATCGGCACATTATGCAGAATGATCGGCTCGTCCGTCAGTAACGTCGCGCAAAGAAGCGGAAGTGCTGCGTTTTTATTGCCTGAAGGCGTGACTTCGCCGCGCAGCGGTGTGCCGCCTTCGATAACAAATGATTCCATAAAGAGGAACTCCTCTCTGTTTACTTTATCAATTATTATAACTGCATAAAAGGCATAAACTGCGCCGAATTTTCATTTCCGCATTTACTAAAAAACACCTGCCGGGTATTTGTTTGCCGATTATCGTTTATAATAGTATCCGGATACATTTTAAACCGGGGCAGAACGATGAAGATCCGTATCATCAACGAGAACGATTGGGAAAAAGACTACTACTACGATAAAGAGATTATTCGTATCGGCAGTCAGCTTGGCTGTGATATTCAGCTGAAAGGGCAGAATATTCAGCCGATTCATTTGCAGTTGATTGCCGCGAACGGATCCGAAGATAACACCGAAGTGCGCGCTTTCGCGGACGGTGTTACACTCACCCGCGGTGAGCAGGTGCAGTATATGAACCGCGCCGAAGCTTACAACCTCATTGAGGGGGATAAGATCACGCTGGAAAACTACCGCATCATCGTTGAATTCGGAAATGACCGCACGCGAGTTCGGACTTCAAGAAGCATTGAGGCGGAATTATTTCTCTATAAATCGGAATTGGAGATGGATCATCCGATCAGCGGTCTGATTACGCTCAAGAATATCGGCACGGAACACGCCTGCCAGTTTCATATGGAAATTCACGGACTCCCGGAAGACTGCGTGCGGGCTCAACCGATGCCTTATCTGTTCCCCGGCGGAACAGGTACGACAGGTTTTGTGATCACGCATCTCGGAACCAGACCCGAACCGGGTTTTCATACGATGTCAATCACACTTACGGCGCCGGATGATTATTTCGGCGAAATGCTGGAATTCAACCAGAATATTTATGTCGCGCCGGTTTTCAGCAATCTCATCACTTTGACGGATGATTCCACGAACTTGATGAATATGTATGAAACGATTCGGAGCTATGAACAGGAGCGCGGCTCCGCTCAGGCCGCCGCCGCGGCCGTTGCAATTGACGCTATTGCCGGACAGCCGTCCGGGGACGAAACCGTTGATGAAGAAAAACCGGTCGTCGTGATCAACACGGGCGATAAGAAAAAAGCCGACTTCTCAAATGAAGAAGATGATGAAGACCTCACGCAGGGAATGTCTATGCGTGGTCGAAAACCGGGAAAGAAAGTTGTCAAAAAATCCGGAAAGTTCGAAGGCGAAGCAGCCGAGCACGCAGTGACTGATACACAAACGCCTGCTCCCGCCGCTGCTCCAAAAAGCCGCAAGCCCGCTAAAGAAAATAAGAAACCGGGAAAGAAAGAATCCGTACAAGAGAGTAAGCCCGAACCTGTGACGGAAGCTCTCGACCGGGAGATCAAACCCGAACCTGTGCAGGAAGCTCCCGTTCAGGAGAGCAAGCCCGAACCCGTGAAGGAAGCTCCCGACCGGGAGAGTAAGCCCGAACCTGTGAAGGAAGCTCCCGTTCAGGAGAGTAAGCCCGAGCCCATGAAGGAAGCTCCCGACCGGGAGAGTAAGACCGAGCCTGTGCAGGAAGCTCCCGACCGGGAGAGCAAGATCGAACCCGTGCAGGAAGTCCCCGTTCAGGAGATCAAACCCGAACCTGTGCAGGAAGCCCCCGACCGGGAGATCAAACCCGAACCTGTGCAGGAAGCTCCCGTTCAGGAGAGCAAGCCCGAACCCGTGAAGGAAGCTCCCGACCGGGAGAGTAAGCCCGAACCTGTGAAGGAAGCTCCCGTTCAGGAGAGTAAGCCCGAGCCCATGAAGGAAGCTCCCGACCGGGAGAGTAAGACCGAGCCTGTGCAGGAAGCTCCCGACCGGGAGAGCAAGATCGAACCCGTGCAGGAAGTCCCCGTTCAGGAGATCAAACCCGAACCTGTGCAGGAAGCCCCCGACCGGGAGATCAAACCCGAACCTGTGCAGGAAGCTCCCGTTCAGGAGAGCAAGCCCGAACCTGTGAAAGAAGCTCCCGTTCAGGAGAGTAAGACCGAACCTGTGAAAGAAGCTCCCGACCGGGAGAGCAAGCCCGATAACCGTCTCGGCAGTGTGCCTGTTGTACACTCGAGCGGTTTTGATGTGTTTCGTGATGAAACGGGGGAAGAACCTGATTCCGAAACTGCCGCCGATAAGGCGGTAAAGGTAATGAAAGGCGGCAGCTTCGATGTCTGAACTTTTTACAGATCTGTTTTTTATTCAGGTGTTTCGTGAATTTCTGACACAGATCACGTTGCTGATTCGTACCGTGAACTGGAGTCTTGTGCTGCGCGTCTTCTTTATTTTTGTCGTCGGTATCGGTCTCTCTGTCGGTTTGCTGATCTGGTGCGATAAGTACATGAAGCATGTGTCAAGCAGCCGCATTAAACGGCACGAGCTTCGCATTGTCAACGCCGGCAATCTGCCGTCCGTTTACCTTCTGCGTTCCTGTGCGCTTCCGGATAGCATTGAGATCCGTTTCCGCAGCAACGGGCAGCCGATGATTTGGATCACCCGTCCGGACGAGGATGACAGTGAAGACCGTAAGCATGAAGAGACGGAACAAGCCGCTGAAAACGAGATCGTTGAAGAGGCTCCGCAACCGACCGAGGAACGGACAGTGAGTTCAAAGCTGATCCCGGATCTCAATCATCCGTTGAAAAGCCTCAAGGCGGTGGAGAATGAAGTGAAAGCCGGTGCCAGAAAGGCCTCAAGAGTCAGCACATTTCTCTCGAATGTCATGAGCCTGTTCAATGTTAATAACACGGTTCTCAATAAAGCGGCCTCTACCCTGAAGGATACGGCGCAGACCACAACGCAGCAATTGACGGGAATGGACGCGAATTGGGCGAAAGGCGCCAATTTGGTGAACCAGGCCGGTGATTTTGTCTCAAGCTCGGCTGCGAAAGCAACGAATCAGGGGACGGAGAACGCAGCACTCGGTACGTTCAACGAGACAGGTGCTGCTCAAGAACCGGAAGAACCATTAAACAAGCTTTCGCTTTCGGATCTCTCTATGGTGAGGAACTTTACCTATGATGAGGAAACTTGGCGGAAGAACATGACCCGGCGTGACAAATTCGGCGGTTCCTTGATTTATGCGCAAAGTGAGTTAATTAAACCCGGCGAAGCTCTGGACGTTGAGGTTGAGATTTTGAATAAGGATGAATCCGGTGCGCCGTTGACTCTGGGGTATACCATTGAAATCACTCAGGTTCCGCGCTCTAAAGCCGCGTTTACCGCTCCGCGTCAAACCGTGGACGGCGTTGTGACTTTCCCGAAACGTCCGCTTTGGAAAATGATTTTACCAACGGCACTGACAGTGATGATTGTCGCGGTCTCGGTTCAATTGATCTCTGTTCTGTGTTTGGTGCTGCTCTGAGAGGTATAAAACATGGCGAATGTAAATAACCCGGCACAAATTAATAATGAAATCGCTTTCAGTCAACAGGTCATTAATATCGGCAAAAAGCCCGGAAATGATATTATTCTCACCGGAGATTCCGTCGCAGATTTCCATGCGATGCTCAGCTATGGTGATAACACCTGGACGCTGATTCCGCTGGATTCCGGACATCCGGTGCTCCTGGAAAACAAACCGGTGCAGCTTTCCGGCGCCGTTGTCAAGAGCGGCGCGAACATCACGATTGGGGATTACCGGCTGAAACTCATGCTGAACGGTATGAATACCGACTTCGTTGTGTCTGAATTGAAGAGCACTTCCTCAGGCGCGGTCTCGAATGACAGCACGGAAAGATATGTTCTGCTGAAATTGGATGGAACCGTGCCGACGCAGGCAGACCCCGGCGCCACGGTTGAGTATCAGCTGCAGATTACCAACGCGGGACCGTTGGTCGCCAATATGCAGCTTCAGGTGCAGGGTGTACCCAATTCCTGGGTTCAGGTGATTCCCGCGGTGTTGAACCTGAATGAAGGCAAACGCGGTGATATGATCGTGCGCATCACGCCTCCCCGCAGTGCGGAGGCGAAAGCCGGCAATTATGCCATCCATTTTGTCTGTCTCTCCCCGAATTATCCGGGAGAAATCGGGACAGCGGATGCCAATTTGCAGGTGATGCCTTTTTATGAGTACATCATCAGCGGTCCGAATCCGCGCCGTCAGCAGATTAAACGAGACGCGCCGGTAGGGCATACTTCCGTTACGATTTCCAACCGTTCCAACGCGGATATGAACTTCATGGTTCATGCCTATGATGACGCGAACGAACTCAATTTCGGTATTGATGATGCCGCAATGACCGTGCAATCTCAGAAGACGGTCGCTGTTCCCGCCGGACAGAAAATGAACGTTCCTCTGGCAGTGACCACAAAAAAGCTGCCTGTGTTCGGCTGGATCGGACATTCACGCCATTTTTATGTCAATACCTCATCACAGGAAAATCCGCTGGATCAGCAGTCACTGATCGGGGAGGTCTATGTCAAGCCAATGATCAGCACATTGTGGCTGATTTTGATGATTCTGGCACTGATTCTTGGGCTTGGCATCCTTCTTCAACCGCGTATTCACTATTTCCGTGACAGCAACGACGATCAGGTGGAAGTAATCTTCTCGGGGGGCGGCGCGGATTTGAGCTGGTCGGCTTCGATCTTTGCAACGAGATGTTCGCTTTCGACAGAGGGCGTTGACAGTGAGCCCGTGACTGAAACCGTGAACCGCAACGGTCATAAGTATTTCCGCCCGGATTCTTCCACGACGTACACATTGACAGCTGAGAATTTACTCAGCAGGATGCTTGGCTTGGAATACACCAAAGAGGTGCGTGTCATTGTTGTTCCGACACGTCCGGACATTCCGCTGTTTAAGTCAAACCTTACGGAGGCATCGTACAACGATACCGCGAAAATCACCTGGTCCGTGGAGCCGGACGCGGATTACGCTGCTTTAAACATCAATAAGCAGAAAATAGAACTGAAAGCGGAAGATTACTCTTCCGAGCGTGATGTCGTTTTGGACGGAGATACGCTGATGGCGCTGGAAGTCAGCAATGAAGCCGGTTATGAGGAGAAAAGCGTTTTTATCAATGTCAAACCGAATAAGATCGACCTGGTCAAATTCACGGCTTGGGTGCGTCCGAACGGAATCGCCATTCCGAACGATAATGACACCCGCCGGGCAACGCGCTGGTCATCGCTTACTGCTCTGAACAGCCTGTCCGCCACCGCAACACCCGCCGCTGAAGAAACCTTGCGGAGCGCGGGTACGCGGCAGAAACCTTTTGCGCAGAGCAATGTGCTTGAGATTCCGGATGACTTCCAAACCGGGAATGGGATGACGCAGAATATCAATCCCGAACAGCAGCTTCAATCTTCGCAGAGCGGCACGGTTCGTTATCAAAACGTCTCAACCGGCAGCGGTTCGCAGGAGTTGCTCGTGAGTCCGGGAATGGCGACGCCTACCCCGGCTCCGGTTGTCAGTTCGATTAATTCCCCATCGGCTGTGACAGGCACCGCCGTCCCGTCGACCTCTCCGGAGTCGCAGACACCGAACAGCGAATTCACCGTGAAACTGGTTGAGGTGGTTGAGGACACTTCCGCTGAGTCCGGTTATCGGGTTATTGAGTATTTCCCTGATTATGTTTTGCAGCCGAAAGAGCAGATTCTTATTGAATGGGAAGTTGAAGACGCGAATTCTGTCGCCATCGAGCAGCTTGCCGACAGAGGCAGAAAAGCCATCGGCGCGGAATATGACTTCCCGGAAACCTCGACCAACTATGTCCTGACCGCGACACTCGGCGATGGGAATAAAATCTTCTCGCTGCCTATTCGTGTAGCCGGAGACAGTGATGACGGAGAAGGATCGGGCTTGAACTGCGCCTTGTCCTCAAACAGCACAAAGCTTGAGACCCCGGGTTCGGTGATGCTGAACTGGACGGGCGCCGGCAACAACCGTGTGCAGATCGTGTCTTCCGCCAAGGCTGAAAGCGATTACAACAAATCCGAGGCGGAAAAGGCGAAAAAAGCGGCTGATTCCGGCTCTTCGTATACTTCGCCCGAAAACGGCGAAATGAGCGGCGGCATTATCGGCGACTATCTGCAGCCGTCCGGTTTCATGCGCGTGAATGTGTCCAAGCAGACTTCCTTTGTCCTGAACGCTTATGACGGGAACAATAACATCATCTGCTCAAAGACGGTGAAAGTTGAGGTTGCCGACGGCGATGACAAGAACGATCTGACTTTCAAGATCGTTTCCGCTGAGGATACTGAGGATAATGCCCGCACAGTCGTCATTGATGATGAAGGTACCGAAAGCTTTGGCAAATATCTCGTCGGGGAGAAAGTGTTTGTCCGAACCGAGTTTTCCAAGACGATTTCCGGCAAAGATCCGACCGGCACGATCACTATTTCCGACGGGTATACATCCTGTACCGCGACATTGCCTGTTACCGGCTGCCAGCTGACCACGACCCATGCGGGAATTCTGCGCCTGACCGCGATTTACAACGGCGACAGTAATTACAAGAAAGCCACGTCGAAGGGCTGGCTTTATGTTGTCTCGGATAAAATCGCAACGACAACGACAATCACATCCTCGGAGAATAATCCCGATAGCGGCGTTGTTTTCACAACAAAGCTGGGTTGGGATACCGATTCCGGTCTGTATAACGGTCAACCGACAGGTACGCTTGATTTTACGCTGACGTTTGAAGACGGCACGGTGAAAACCTGCACCTATACGATTGCAACGAAGGCCTCTACCTGCGGCAATGCGACCGTCTCCGGTGATTTGACGACCGGCATTTTGATTTCCGGCTGGAAACCGGAAAACACGACCTCTGCTCCGAGAACGATTGCCGCCTCTTACAGCGGCGATACATATTATGCGGCATCGGCATCGGATAAAGAGAGTATTAAATCGGTCACCTGGGATCTGACGCTGACCTTCGCGCAGCCTCAGTACAGAGATTATTATGATATCAATAAAACTTCCGGCAAGTATTATCCTGCAAGAATTGACTTGATTCCGGAAGGCACGACACCGTATGACGCCTGCAATCCATACGATCCAACCAATGAAAAACAGGATAGCTATGGCTGTACGCTGATACAGAATAAAAGCATTGACGTTATCGTTACCGCGGCGGATGACGCTCCTTTATCCACACTGGTCGGGCAGACGCTGAGTATTTACGACAGCGATGAAACGAAACAGACCTGCACGATCGCGAAGAGCGACAGTGGTGCGAATGCCTATCACTGTGTTGTTGACTTTACTTTCAAATCCACCGGCATGAAGACCCTGTACGCGGCATTTGAGGGCAGTACTTTCTTCAACACGAATGCGGCGGACTTGGAATATGTCAATGTGATCCGGCTTGAAACCGGAAAGGAAAAAGCGACAACCACAAAAATCACGACACCCGGCGAAGACACAGACATAACTTTCGTGACGAATGAGATCGTCCGGGTCACGGTAGAAGTTACCAAGGACATCAACGGCGTGGAGGTGGAAAGCGGCAATGTCATGGTTTACGCCTATGAAACTGATGATTCAACGAAGATCCTCAGCTCCTGCGAAATCGATGGCTACAAGAAGGGCGGTACGAATAGCTGTACCTTATCTTTTGAAAATCAATCCGCCGGTCAGAAGAGCATTGCGATTATTGCGGAGTATGCCGGTACCGAAGATTATAAACCCTCCGCAGGCAAGACGCATATCACGGTCTATGATGCCGGCTCGCAGACGACAACGCTTGGGATTACCAAACTCGAGCCGGCATCGGATGCCAAACGCAAATATAATATGGAGTTCACGCTGGCTTATGACGGGAGTGACAGACCGACAGGCTCCATACTTATCAAGAAAGGTTCCGGCGGCAGCGGCAATCAATGCACCTTTGATGCCACAGCACTGACGTGGTATGAAGCCGAGTGCTCCTCCGCGGAGATTTCTTATACAGCAGCCACGCAAACTTACACGATCACAAATCTTCCTCTCAGCAGTATGACGAAAGAGGAGGTTGCTGTTACTTACAGCGGCGATGAAAACTACAACGCCTCTAAAGACTCTATAGAAGTCGAGCCGACGCAATACGATTTGCAGCTGGTGATCAATGAGCCGCTGCTTAGCACTTACTTTGATATCAGCGGCGCGAATTCCCGCTATTATCCTGAGGTGCCGAGCAAATATACCGATCCGTTTGGGCACTGCAACCCTTATTCTGAGAGCAGTACGGATCAGAAGGACTGCGTTAAATTGACAGACTCAGCCGAGGTGAAGGTCGGTGTTACCCTGCCTGATGACGGCGATAAGCTACCGAAAGGGACTGTCATCACGGTTACGGATGGCACGAGCACTTGTCAGGCAGAGTTGAAAAAAGATCTGACCGCAGGCGGCAATGATGAGGTCTCCTGCAGCTTGAAGTTCACGACTGTCGGGTACATCACTTTAACCGCTTCTTATGCCGGTAACGAGTGTTATAACAGCGCGCAGGATTCCCGGGCACCTTACTATGCGGTGAATCTGCCGGATCCGAAGAACGTGGTCAAGACGCAAACCGCTATCCTGTCTCCGGCCACGGGTTCGGTATTTGCCTACGAAAATGTCGTGACTTTCAGAGTTAAGGTGACGGATGCCGACGGCAATTCGGTGCAGGGACCTGTCCTCATCTACAGCGAAGACCGTGAGATTCTGGGCAGCGGCTATTATAACGGCGATCCTGACAGTCCGGCGAACGATATCAATGTCACGATGAGTGATACGCACTATCAGGCGAAATTCTACGCCGAGTACGCGGGATCCGGCTCATACGCTTCGAGTGTTTCCGATCCGATTGTGCTTGACATTCTGGCACCCATTCGCGTAGGGACGACGCTCTCGATCAAAGCGCCGGAGAACGCCACGACGGTTACCACGAACGAACCGTATACTGTCACAGTTTCTCTCACTAACACGATAACCTCTGAGAGTATTCTTGAAGAGGCGCAGGGTACGATCACAGTCACGGATGATTTCGGCGGCAAATGTTCGTTTAACCTGCCGCTCGAAAGCGGAACAACTGCGAAATGCACGTTTACGCCAACGCTTAGCGACACGATTTACACGCTGCAGGCATCCTATACCGGCGATGCGTTATTCAAGCCGGCGGTATCTTCCAATGTCAAGGTGAAGACTGCTGACGCGGCAAAGGATGTGTGTACGATTGAGATTACGAATATCAAAATTTACAATCAGGACAATAAACTGTACGACACGAATGGATCCACAGTTTATGCTGATGCGAGCAGAAGCTCTACCTTCAGCCTGGATACGAACAAAAATACTGTCGTGAAGTTGGACACAGATCGTGCCAGTTATTATACTTACGATCTTGAGCGTAAGTGTACCTCCGGAAAGACGTATCCGCTGGATGGTTTTGTTACAATACAGTTGGAGCAGTCAGAGGGGACATCGTATGGTTGGAAATCTGTAAATACTGTGATTGATACGGGCAAGCCCGGACAGGTGAGCGCACACAGCAAATTAAGCGGTGCGGGTAAGTTTTCAACCGCTGTGCTGATCAGTCCGAACTCGCGTTTTCAGCTGTTGTATGGCGGAAGCGCTTCCCAACGTGCTTACTTTGTCGGCAAACTTCAAATGAAATATTCGGGTGACTCTCATTATGCCGATACGGAATTTGTAGATTACGGTCAGGATACCACGCCCCAAGTGTACCTTGATTACGGCGGCTCTGCCCGGACGCAGACTTACTACTGGCATATCCTGGATATTCGTGACAGCGAAGGGAAGTCGTACAAAAATGCTGAAATTGAATCCGGAAAGGCGTATTCCCTGGTGTTGTCAAATACACTGCCCATGTGGCTTTACCCGTACTCCTATGAAGTGAAAGCAGAACAAAGCACAATGTGTTACGATCGAACATCGTCACAGAATCCGTGCTCAAATACGTGTTACGAAAGTTCTCCGCTTTGCACCGTGCCCATAGGGTTTATTGAACCGGGCGTATACAGACCCGAGCTGACAATAATACGTAATATAGCATCCGACGAAAATCCTAAACTCGCGGCGAACTTTAATGTCACAGTCAAGGGAGCGACGGTGACCCCGTCCATGAAAGTGGAGAATATTTATTACAGCGGTGTTGACTGTTTAACACGCACCTATGAAGAGTACAGCACGGACAATCTGCCGAGAGTCGGCAACGGTCTGCGCGTGACGATCAGTTTTGCGCTCAGCGGTTTTACCGACGCCTTAAATGATGGTGATATTTTATCTTCGGTTCAGGCGGAGATGGGCGGCAGCACATCTTTCTTCGCTCAACAAACGGTCGGCAATGTGGTTTATAAAGACGGAAAAATTCAGGACGTTGTTTTTGAAATCCCGACTTTACCCGGCTCTTCTTTGGCCGGCTCTCCATATCAGTTGAATGTGTATTTCAATTCGTCGTCGCCGAAAGTTGACGGCTCTTGGAACACGATCAGCAAGAATATTTCTGTGGACGCCGGGGTGATGTTCCTGTATCCGTCCGAAGTATCCGGATCCGACATTGCGTCCAATGACCCGGTCTCCCGCTGGGTGCTGTCGATTCCTGACAGCTCTTATGCGGAGCATGATTTCTATACTTATCTGGCGCGTGGTAAGGTGCTTGATGCGGATGATCCTCAAGGGACAAGCGACTTCACCTGCAAGATCCCGCTGACGCACCGATCGTCTCTTGACTATACCAGCCCCTATCTTGATAAAATATATGTGGGGTACGGCACGGAAACTACCAGATCCTTGTCTGTCTGCGACTGGAAGCTCGGTGATTTCTCCCAGTTTTATTATCATTGCAGCAGTTCGTCAGGCGGCTCTTCGATCACTGCCGATACGGCTTTGAATTATACGCCGAAAGATTCAAGGGATTATGTGCAGCCGCAGGGGTACTATGTTGACATTGTTGTGAACAACGGCGTTACACCCTCCCGGGGTCTGACGATCACGAGTGTTACGGAAGATGGGTCTCAGCTGCAGCCTTCCGTTGATCTGAAAAGCTCCGTAACTTTGATGTATACAAAGTCGAGTGCATCCGAAGCTGATCCAACCGGGAAGATTACGATCACCGGTACGAATACAAGCGGAAAAACCGTGACCACGACAACCACGATTGCGGAGTCCTGTACGGATCTTTCGGAAACGGTCTGGTCCTGCCTCAATATCGAGATGCCGGCGTATGAGTACGGCGGTCTTTATACCTATACCGCGGTATATTACGATGCCGACGACAAAGGAAAACAGGAAACCGTCTATGACCAGTATGTCTATATCAAACCGATCGCACTGGTTTATGACCCGAATGTGTACCCTGCTTATCTTGATATCGCGGACTACAACGCCGATAACAACTGTGATCTTGTTTGGCGGGCAGAGACGGAACGCCTTGCTATGAGTGGGGATTATGTCTGGCAAAATCCGAGTGACGCGGCGAAGGCGTATTATGCCGGTTCTGCGCTGAAACTCACGTTCAATCTGAAGCTTGGCGGCAGCAGCAGCACGGCTGTGTTTACGGAGGAAGAGGCAGCGGCACTGAAGAGCAGATTGGAGTCTTATCTGTATGTCGTTGACGCCAAGGATAACGCGCGATACGCAGAAGGAGAGATCTCTGTCCAAGCCAACAGCGGGCTCGTCGTTGTGACTTTTCTTCCGGATGATGCGCTGTTCCCGATTGGCGGCGATTATAAATTGTCTCTGGGTGTGGAGGATTCCGAAAGCAAATATGCCTGCTTTGACAGTCTGGACGGAATTATCTATTCTTTTCTCGGAGTCAGACCGTCCGCGCTGGTTCTTACCGGTGCGAATGGAACGGATTTCACGGCTGATGAAACAGGCCGCAACTATACCTGGAAGGCAGACTTTACTGCCTTGACGGGATCAACGGTTAACTTTAGCGTCAAGGTTGTGCGGGGCAATCAGCCGCGCTGCCTGGCCGACTTTACGGTCGATGATTATCCGGTGACGCCTTCTCAGCTCCATATCAGCACCACGCCGCAGAACGCTTGTTCCTGGGTTGAAAATGAGGGGCTGCGTCAGCTCCGCTGTACTGAAAACTGGGATACGAATACCATCAACTATTGGCAGAGCGCGGGTGAGTCGACATACGATTATACGCTTTACAACAATGTGACTCCGCCGACTGTGTCCGAGATCAGAGTCATTCCTGAAAATACTGCCTCCACCTCGGGCAGCGGGGTTACGCTGAGCGTTTCGCTGGAGCCGTAAGTAAGGGGGATATGGAAAAATGAACAATATGAAAAAATGTCTTTCGCTCGTGATCCTGCTCCTCGCACTGTGCGCCTCATCTTTGTGCTTCGGGCAGGAGCGCACAGAGCTGGATGCTTCCACACTGACGCAGGGAAGCTCTTTCCATATTACAGTGACCATCAGTTCACCGGATGAATACTCTTTCGCCGAGACCGAAAACCGCTTTACCGCGCTTCTCTGCCCTGTCGATGACACGGATGCCTGCCGCAGCATGTCGATTTCCAAGGATGAAACGGAGGACGTTTCCTCTTTCCGGGTGTCCTTTGCGGTGGACGAACTGCCGTACGCCGGTGATTATACGCTGGATATCAATTATGCTGATGCCTCGGGAAAATTCGTTTCCGAGGCCGGGGCTTACCTTTTGCGCGGTGTCCGTGAAGACCCGTCGATGGGTGTTACAAAAGTTACGCTCACACCGTCCGTCACGGCGGAAGACGGAAGTGTTGTACATTACGGCAGCATTGCCTATGTCGGTGAACCGTATTATCTGAACATCACCTCGGATCATGTGATGTCCGATAAGGTTATCCTCACCGCGAACCTTCCGGCGGAGTTGCCGATTGCGGACGACTGCGGCTGCGCCGCCTATATCCATGACGGGAAGCTGCAAATTCCCGGCGGCAGCTGGAATGAAGCTTCCAACGGAACTTTCCGCTGCGATCTGCGCTTCAAAGACGCCGCTTTCTTCAACATCTCGGCGATTGACTTCAATCTGGAAACCGCGGAGCAGTATACCGAGATTGACGGACAAATCTCCTCCTATAAGGGTGTTGCGCCCTTCACAATGGATGCATTGAGCTGGACGGATTATCCCAATAACATTCAGAAGATCGCCGCGACCCATCAAGTCCAAATCTCAGACTCCCGCGGCAACCTCGTTTGCAGTGATACCGTAGCCTGCTCCGCTTTCAGTGCGGACGAAGTCTATGTGATTACTTATAAATTCCCGGCGGATTGGGGAACGGCACTGCCTGCCGGCAGGGATTTCGGTGTTGACATTCAATGGCCGGCGGACTGGGCAGCTGCGCTGCGGGAATCCTCCAATGATGCGTCGGTCGGAACATACGGCAATCCCTGCATCATCAATGAAGACAATATGACGCTCATGGCGCTTGATGAGACGACGCCGGGGCACTATTCCGTTTCCTGTACCTTTATGCCGAATGGTATTACCGACCCGACGGCAGCAGCGGCGATTGTGACCAATCCCGACAGTGCGTATCAGCTGAGCGATATCAATCTCTATCTGCCTCAAACCATCCTGAAGACGCAGGCTGTGCTGACGCCGTCCTTGACGATGCGCATGACCGAATCTTCCCCGATGACCGAACAGCTCCGCGGCGGTACGCTTGAGGCGCTCTATCGTTCCGTCGGAGAGTTCCCGAACACGGCTCCGCTTCCCGAGGAGATTGCGGAGTATACGCTGATTGCCGCCATTGACGGTGTTTCCGCTTCCCGCGTACCGCAGAGCGGCGACCGTGTGCGCGTCACCTGGTCTCTGCTGGATGAATTGCGGAATCTGGGGGATCTGCCTTCCTGTTTCACGCCCGATGTCAGCGGGTATTCAATGGGGACATTGACGCAGACCGAGGATGGCGCTTGGACGGCGCAGTGCTCTTTCTATCTGCCGCGCACAGTGAATCCCGCCTTGACGCTCAGCGGCATTGATCTGGAACTCGTTTCCGGTGCTTATCAAACCACTGCGCGCATCGAAGTCTCCGGTCAGCCGATCCGCAAGGATATGCTGTATGTCAATCTTACCATTCCCGACCGGATGCTGCTCGGTCAGCATACGCAGCTGAAAGCGCGCGTCACGGATGCCAACGGCAATTTTACGGAATACCACCGTGCGGCTTTGGATGCTGTCGGCGTGACGTTGCAGAACAATTGGGAATACAATGATAAGACCACCTGTGGCGGAAATTTCGCCCTGACTGTGGACGGGAACGCTTCCTGCGATGCTTACTTCGAGCAGGAGACTTCCGAATACTCAAATATGCACTTCGAGCTGATTTCCGCTGCCATCGGCGACCTGTTCGATGTGCAGTATACGCCCGCGCAGGATTTCGAGATCAAGCCGGTCACACCGGTGAGCGCGTCCTTGAACGTCAAGCTCTTCCACGCGGGAAACGAAGAACCGCTCCCCGCCGACGCTGACGCGGCTTTTATCGCGGGTGATGCCTATCAACTGAAATTCTATCTGACGCTTGATGAAGCGTACCGCTCCGCCGTTGACGGCATCGCTGTGAATGACGAGGGTATGGTGACCGACTGGCCGCAGGCACTTGAGATCCGTTGGCCGCCGCTCAACACAGATACCGGCATCGAGAGCCTGAATTTTTACCGTGACGGTGAGCAGTATGTCGCCTCCCGGGACTTCAGTTTCCCCGAAGGCGGTCTCAATCTGGACGGCAATTACAGTCAGCTCAATATTGAAGTCAGTATTCCCGGCTGGGATGTTGATGTTCAGGGCGGCGGCTACGCGATTCAGCTGCCTGCCCGCGTTGACAAACAGCAGCCGATTCTGACCATTTCCGACTTCTCTGTTCCCGGAACAGCGGACACAGTCGCCGATCTGCGTGTGAATGAAGAGGCGTCCTTTGATGTCAATTTTGAAGGAAATATGAGCAGTTTCGATCCGCTTGGCATTCAGGTGGGCTATGAATCCAACGGCTTCACGACCCCGCTCTCCTGCCGGGTCGATGCCGATAACCATCAACTCCACTGTACAATCACGCCTCAGTGCATGGATTATTCTTACGGAGAGTACAGCGTCGTATGCGGGTCAAATCAGATTCTTTATGCCGTTTACGGCGGCGATCCAATCAATAACTCCGCGAAAGCTGAGCCGAAAACCTTCGCCATCAAGCGCGGTGAGATTCAGTTCGCATCCGTTCCGGCAGGCTCTTTGAGCAAGAACGACATGCGTTCTGTCAGCGCGGCCTCCGAAGATATGCAGTATATGGGTTACGGCAGCTTGAATATTGACGGTTGGCTTGTGGATTCCTATCTCCCGCGCGAGATCTGCGATAACTCGGGCTGTGTCTATCAAAGCTATCCCGTTACATTCAGCTACACGGCTCCGTCTAACGCGGCTTTGGATCAGAGCCTGCTGTGCATGGATGTTGTCATTCAGTACGGCAGCGCGGGAATGCCTACGGAAGAGACGGTCACAATCTCCCCGAGCTATGTCACGGATAACGAGATTGGCTTCCAACTGGACTTCGGAAGCAGCGAATATACAGACAGCGGCATGACCGTCCGTGAAATGCTGGACAAAGCGGTCGCGATTAAGTCTATTGCTGTCCGCTACAAAGGCAGCGCCGATGTCGGCAGCACCTCCGCAAGTTTTGAGTCCGAAGACTTGACCTTTGCGCTCAAAGTCGCGTCTGTCTACAGTCTCGATCTCGTCACATCTTCCTCTGATACCATTGCTTTCGGCGGCGCACTGTCCTCCGAGATGCTGATGTACCCGTTCACCGTGAACTGCTCTCAGCTTTATATCCCGATGCACTGCTTTGCAGACGCGCCGACCTATGTGTACGATGAGAATAATGAATTGATAGCTGCTGATCCCGAAGAAGGCTGCTGGGGCAATGTAAAAACCACTGCCGGCTTGAATCCTCAGATTTATGTCAGCGGAATCGCTTCACCGTTGTGCTATCTTACCGCATTTGACGGAGATAAACTGGTGATCGGCACCAATGAATAAACAAGGAGCGGACACATGAAAAAACTGAAAAGAACAATCTTTATTATTGCCGCGGTTCTGTTGCTCTGCAGCTGCGGTAAAAAAGATGCCTTCCCGCTGTATATCCTTACCATTTGGGACGCACCCAAAATGGAGGACGGTTATACCCTTGATTTCTCACAGGCCTCGGAACAGGTGCAGCAGGAGCGATCCGGCTTTGTGAAGGCAGCGAATGACATTTCCGGGAATATAGATATTTATGAATTCGCCATCTCAGAACGGCAGGACGTCATTTCGTATATGGGAGAGATCGCTGCCTATTTCAGAAGTACGGATACAATGATGGCGGTTGGCGCGAACACCGATATCGGAACGATGTACTTGGAAGGGGAGGCGGATTTCTTCAATGTCCCGATTCTGAGTCCGTTTGTGGACGGCGATCTGTTCGATTCCGGCACGGTCAGTCACGGTGTGAATCTCTCTCCGGCGGCGGAAGATTACGCTGAATTCTTTTCACAACATATTTATGAGGTTGGATTCAATCGCCAGATCGACAGTTATCTTTTTGCGGATTCCGCGATCCCGGACTATTCCGTGAAAGCGGGAATATTCTTCCCTGATGACTTTTCCGGGCATAATACCGCCGTTCTTGTCGGGCAGGTGCTGATGACGAACGGTGCGGATCTTGAGGTGTATTCCGCGTATCCGGAAAACTACCTTGAACAGACAATCGATAATTCGTGGAAAAATGACACGGCCCGCATGAATAATTTGGATATTGTGGTGATTGTCGGCAAGTACGCGCAAGAGAAAAGCGACCTGAGCCGCGTGGTGGAATCCTGGCAGGATTGTCAGACGCCTCCTTCAATCTTTGTCTGCGGCATGGACGCATTCAATTTCTCCGATGATCTTTTGAAATACGATAACCTGTATTTTCTTCGTCGGACGCTTGATATGAGTAACTGTCCGGCTGACATTACGACGTATGAGGAGGCGATGGGATACGCGGCGGGTTATATCGCGGCGAGCGCACTGCTTGACGCACGGGAGAATCCTCCGGCCTCCGGTTCGGGCTTTTTCGATTTTCTGAAAGGAAATACCGACAAAGCTGAAAAACATCGGTTGTATATTGAGGCATACCGGGATAACGTCAGTTCCTCGCTGCGCAATCTTGGCGGCAAGGAAATTCCCTGTTTGGGTACGCTGAGTTACGCGCAGGACGGTAATGTTGTCGTTCCGATGGGACTCTTCCGCTATAAGGGGAACAATCAAATGGAACTTGCAGATGAGACTGAAATCTTCAACCGCGTTGTGCGCCATATAAGAGAAGAATACAATGTCAACGATTAACTCGAACGGTACCGATTACCTGCGTACATTGCTGTCGCTGGTTAATTTACAACTTTATCCTCAGGCTCTGCAAGGCGGTGAAGGCAGCCGCGCGGAGATTCGTGAACTTGTTTCCGGGATTATGGAAGATCCGCAGAATGAGAAGATGGATGTCAGCGGTGAGGAATTGGCGGATCTCAAAAAACGGCTGGCTGAATTGGAAAAGCGTCTGACGGAATTGCGTGAAGAGGCTGAAAAAAGTAATGCGCTGATCCCGATGCTGGAACTTCAGCGTCGGTTCAACCTGAACGAGATGGAACTCCTGTTCTTAACTGCTGTGCTGGCTGAGGCATTGGACGACCGTTACGCCCGTTTCTACACACTGATGCAGGGCAGCGAGTTCCCGAAAACTTCGTTCCTGCTGAATCTTTCGAACCAATCCGGCACTGATCGATACGCCAACATGCGCTGGCTTCAGCGTGACGGGCGTCTTGTCGGCAATGCTCTGATTGAACCGCTTGGCGCGGACATCATTGACCTTGATACCCGGTTCCGTCCTGCTTTCGGCATTCCCGAATGGCTGAGTGGTGAAAACCGTCTTGACATTTACGGTACCCGTGCGGAGCTGAAGCCGGCTCCTGAGATGACGTATGAAGCCTACACGTCAAAGCCTACGGTTCCGCTTGCCGTCACAAACGCAGTTGAAATGGCTGAAATCGGTAAAGAAGCTGTTCCGATGATCTCTCTCTACGGTCCGGACGAGTTTCTGCTGCTTTCTGCGGCTTCCGATATCGGCATGGAAATGAACCGGCCGCTGCTGAAACTGGATGTGAAGGGCCTGAACCCGCAAGACACCCTCCCGTTGCTGCGCTACGCGCTGCGGGACTGCGTGCTGAACCATGCCGTGCTTGTGCTTTTCGGCTTGAATGAGCAAATTGATTCCGGCGGTGTGATGCCGACTGTCATCGGCAAAGCCTTGATGAACAGTGCAGTTCCCGTGGTTTTCATTACGAACCGCTCTTTCGTTTTTACACCTGCCGACTTTGATGAACCTCGCTGCATTCTGCGCCATGCCATTGAGTTCATGACCGGTTCCGAACGCTTCGAGATTTGGAAAAGCGAGCTTGCGCCGCTGCCTTGGGCGGAGGAGTTTGATGACCGTGCGCTGCGAACCCTCGCCGGTCAGTTCGCCCTGACGTACGCACAGATCCGCTCGGCTGTCAGCACTGCCCTTGGTATCGCGATCCGTGAAGATCGTGAGCTCAATGTGGAAGATCTCTATGAAGGCGCACGGGTCTGTTCAATGCATCACCTCGCCGAGTTGGCGGATAAGATGCCGCCGCGTTACAACCTCAGCGATCTGATTCTTCCCGATAAGCAAAAGCGGGAACTGATGGACATCATCAACATGGTGAAGAACCGCTCCATGGTGCTTGAGGATTGGGGCGTGCAGAAGAAACTCGTCTCCGGCAAGGGCATTTCCGCGCTTTTCACCGGCGCTCCCGGTACAGGCAAAACCCTTTCCGCGCAGGTTATTGCCGGTGAACTCGGACTTGAGCTTTACCGTGTTGACCTTTCGACCATTGTCAGTAAATACATCGGCGAGACCGAAAAGAACCTTGAGCGCATCTTCGACGAAGCAAGCTCCAGCAATGTGATCCTGTTTTTTGACGAGGCCGATTCCCTGTTCGGCAAGCGTTCCGATGTGGGCGACTCTCATGACCGTTATGCGAACATTGAAGTCGGCTACCTGTTGCAGCGTATTGAAACCTATGACGGCATTGTCCTGATGGCGACAAACCTCGGCGCCAATCTGGACGAAGCCTTCACCCGCCGTATTCACTTTATCATCGACTATCCGTTCCCGGATGAGCCGACGCGCCTGCGGTTGTGGGAGCTGCTCATTCCAAAGAACATTGCGTGCGACGCGGATGTCAACTTGAGTGAATTCGCCGCCGCGTACAAGATTGCCGGCGGCAACATTCGCAATGCCGTTGTGACTGCGGTCTACGAGGCCGCCGCCAATGACTCGAAGAAGATCAACAAAGCCGGTCTGCTGCGCGGCGTTGAGCGCGAGTACCAGAAGATGGGCAAGGTCTTCAAAGAGATCTGAAAACCGCTTGTCATCGGCACGAAAATGCTGAATGGACAAAGTAAATGCAACATATGAAGCTCTGAGGGGAAAAGTTGCATTTACTCGGGAAAACAGCAAAAAGAAATATTTAAAACCGGGGAAAACAGGGCAAAGTCGCGAGATAAAAGTCATAGACGAATGTCACAAAAAGCCTGAAAACAGGTGCATTAAACAAAGGGGTGACAAATTTTGTTTTTTCGGAATCAGTAAATGCAACCCCTTAAATGAGCCAAATGATTTGCAAAAAAGGCGAATCGGGCAATAATTAAAAGCAAGATGATTTTAGCACTTTAAAAGTGCCGGGGTAAGGACAATATCGACAGCCGGGACTTGGCAAATACCCAACTTATCGAGAATGTCCTTCCCGAACAGAAAGCTGAATGATTCAAATGGAGATTTGTCATTCAGCTTTTCTCTTGCATACGAATCGATATGAGATATGACCCGGTTGACATCAAGCTGCGAAAGACGGTCAAAGGAAGTCCCCTTCGGCAAAATGCGGCGGATCATTTCATGCTCAACCTCGACAAGACCTTTTTGATCGGAACGATTCGGATCGCAATAAAAAATATATGTTCTGCGATTCCCATTCAAATCAAATTCCAAACGCCTGGGATTGGAGAACTCAGAGCCGTTATCGGTAAGAATCACCGGGAAGAGTCGTCTAAAAGTATCCAGTCCCAAGATATCTTCAAGGCGATCAAAAACATCGATCACAGATTGAGAAGTGTTTTCATCGCGAAGAAAAGCCATCAAGAGATAAGATTGTTCAAAACAAAAAGTAAGCAGGACTTTCCCACCCACAGTGCCGATAACCGAATCCATTTGGACAACAGCAATGTCCGGGCGAAGCTCACGGAAGCGTTTGTAATCATCTAACGACCTCCCGACACGGCACTTCCTGTCAACCTTGTGCTCGACAGATTTTTTGCGCTGGGGTTTCAGCCGGGCACATCTCGGCAAATCAATATTTCTTGCAGAGAACAGATTCGATTCAATATATCGGTACAAGGTTTTCTCACAACAGGAAAACTTATCAGGATAGGTAAGCATTACATGATGTGGGGACTGACCGTTTTTCAGCAAAGGACTGATAAATGCATCCATTGTTTTCAGTTCCAATTCGCTTATGTTGGCTCCGGAACGGGATTCCCTGAGAACGGTTTCATACTCCCTCTGAGCGTGCTCATGCAGATAAAAGCGTTTGCGCAGCACGCATTTGTGCTCGTCTTTACACCCGTTGCAAACATACGGAGGTTTCGATAACCGAGGGCAAAGCTCCTCCACGAAATCCATGCAGACGGAATTGCAGCGGTTGCAGGAACGGCAATTCAATTGATGCCGAGGATTGACGCAGGGAAAATGCGGACAGAGATTCTCTTTTTTGCAGTCAAAGCGGTGAATGCAACGATTTTTGATTCTGCCCGCGGCGCCTTTGTCGCTCTCAACAGCATGTTTCTTGATCTCACGGGAAATCGTTGTGGTGCTTTTCCCAAGCAGTTCCCCGATTTCCCGCAATGACATCCCGGCTTTCAACCGGCACTCAATTTGCAGACGGTCGCTTGCCGTCAAGTGTGTTTTGGAAGACATGATTTTCCTTTTCCTGCCCATGCCTTTTTTGCTGTGGTAATTGTAAAACTAAATGCATCAACTTCCCATGGGAAGTTGTGCGCATCCCGGCTCTTACGGAAAAGGACATTTTGAAAAGATG
>CAVESB010000015.1:0-31710 GCA_963618265.1 bacterium | reverse complement strand
TATTTTTACGAGGTAAAGTGCCTTTTCTTAACAAATTAAGTGTCAAAGATGGGATTATAAATGAATCCTCTGTTTTGCCCCCTATCGGGACTGATATCGGCAAAATGATTTAGAATTAGAGGAGAACCATACGGAAAGAGGAATCATTCATGGATAAAAAGATCATTCTCAGCGGCATTCAGCCGACAGGAGTTTTCACATTAGGCAATTACATCGGTGCCGTCCGCAACTGGGGACGCATGCAGGACGAGTTTGAATGTGCGTATTTCATCGCCGACCTTCATTCATTGACCGTCTATCAGGAGCCTGCGAAACTGCGCAAACAGACCTGGGACGCCTTCGCGCTGCTGCTGGCCTGCGGAATTGACCCGCAAAAAAGTCTGCTCTTTATCCAGAGTCAGGTCAATACCCATGCCCAGCTCTGCTGGATCATGTCCAACGTGACGCAATACGGCGAACTCGGACGCATGACGCAATTCAAAGACAAGTCCGCCCGCCATCCGGAAAATATCAACGCCGGACTCTTCACCTACCCCGTGCTCATGGCGTGCGACATCCTGCTTTATCAGGCGGACATGGTTCCCGTCGGCGCGGATCAGAAACAGCATCTGGAGTTCACCCGCGACATTGCGACGCGCTTCAACTCCCGCTACGGCGAGACTTTCAAGATTCCAGAACCCTACATCCCCGAAGCCGGCGCCCGCGTCATGTCCCTGCAGGATCCGACCAAGAAAATGTCCAAATCCGACGAGAACGCCAACGCCTTCATCTCCATCCTTGACGAGCGCAGCGTCATCATGAATAAATTCAAGCGCGCCGTTACGGACTCAGAGACCGAAATCGTCTACCGAGAGGGCAAGGACGGCATCAATAACCTGATTACGATCTACTCCGTCCTGACGGGCAAGAGCATTGCCGAGGTTGAACGCGAATTCGAGGGCAAGGGCTACGGCGAGTTCAAGCCCGCTGTCGGTGAAGTCGTGGCGGACGCGCTCGCCCCGATCCGCGAGAGTTTCGCGAAATACTCCAAAGACAAGGCGGAGCTTGAACGCCTCGCCGCCATCGGAGCGGAACGCGCTTACAGCATCTCCATCCGCACGCTCAAAAAGGCCATGCGCAAAGTCGGTCTGGTATAACCAAAGCGCATCGCTGAGGAAAGGCATTGCGGGGGAAAAAGACGGACAGGCGGGAGGAGTGCATGAAATTCACGGCGCGTTACGCCTCCCCGCTCGGAGGGATGACTTTGGCATCCGACGGGAAGGTGCTGACCGGGAGTTGGTTTGACGGACAGAAATACTTCGGCGCGGGACTGAGCCCGCACGCAGAGGAACGCTCCCTGCCGATCTTCACGCAAGCCATCCGCTGGCTGGATATTTACTTCAGCGGACGGGAGCCGGATTTCATGCCGGAACTCGGTTACGGAGAAAGCGGATCTTTCCGCCGTGAGGTATGGGATATCCTGCGCACAATCCCCTATGGGGCGACCATGACATACGGCACCGTCGCCGCGAAGCTCGGGCATCCCGCCATGTCGGCGCAGGCAGTCGGTGGGGCAGTCGGGCATAATCTGCTGACGGTTTTCGTTCCCTGCCACCGCGTCATCGGCGCGAACGGTTCATTGACCGGGTACGCCGGCGGCATTGAACGCAAACGTGCGCTTTTGGCGCTTGAACGCGGAGCGTGAAAAGGCAGTTGGAACTGATGATAAAGAGAGGAGCGCGGCGTTGCAACGCCGCGCTCCTCTCTTTCCTGTTGACTGTTATTTCCTCACGAATCACGGTTGATTCTGCGGCGAATAAGGAGCAGGAGTAAACACAGCAGACCGATGAGGGTACAGACGGCGGCGGTCAAACACCAGAAAACCGGCGAAACGCTGAACAACGCCGTATATTTCAGCGGAATATCCCGCACAAGCATATTCCAGCTCTCAACGGCCGCGTCTTTCTCGCTCACCACGACACGCAGCCACAGCCGCCCGTTCAAGCCGCCCGACTGCGCCTTGGGCGTGAAAGTCCATTCATATTTCATCTCGGGACGGTCAATAACCGGCTGGCGGATCGCGCTGTAAGGCTTCACCTCCGCCGCAGGCAGCTCCGCCTCGCCCTCCAGTGCAACGCTCCAATTCGGGATTCCGTCCCGGCAGTCCTTCAAGCGAAAATCCCCGTCGAAGATCAAGGACGCCGTGAGATCGTAGCTGACCTCCGCGGCGGCGCGGGTCGGCGCATTGAGCGTGAGTGTTCCCGCGGGCATCTCCAGAGTACAACGCTGTCCGTTGTACGTGATCGTCAGCTCCCGCCCGGGGAAGGAGCTTGTCGTCGCGGTATGAATGGCAGTTGTGCCGAACCAGATAACGATAACCGCCGCCGGGACGAGAAACAGCAGGGTCAGGATCGTCAGAACAATCTCGCCCGTCTTATTCTTTTTTCGCACTTTGTTCGATGACTTTGTACTCATTCCAATACTTCTTCTTTTCCTCAAGCGGGATCTCGAACAGGTCTTTCCCCTGTTCACGAACCCGGCTTTCGACATAATGAAAACGGTCGCGGAATTTCAGGTTTGCCTCCCGCAGGGCTGCCTCGGGATCAATGCCGTGCGTCCGTGCGATATTCGACACACAGAAAAGCACATCCCCGAGCTCTTCCTGCCGCTCCTCCGGCGTTTCCGCCGCCTTGAACTCCGCTGACTCCTCATTCAGTTTATCCCACACACAGCACGGCTCATCCCAGTCAAAACCGAGCTTGACCGCCCGCCGCTGATACGCAGACGCCACGCTGAGTGAGGGCATCGCCGTCGGGATTCCGTCCAGCGGGCCGCCGCTCTTTTTCTTCCCGGCGCGTTCCTTCTGCTTCAGCTTCTCCCAGCGCACGGACACTTGATCGGGGTCAATGGCTTCAGGACTGCCGAAGACGTGTTCATGACGGAAAATCATTTTGTCATTGATATGCGCAATAACATCCCCCATGGTGAAATCATGCTCATCACAGGCAATTTGCGCGTGCAGAACCAGTTGTAAAAGGACGTCGCCCATTTCCTCGCACACAGCATCGCGGTCTTTTCTGTCAAGCGCGTCCAGCAGTTCATAGCTTTCCTCCAGCAGGTAATTCCGCAGGGATTGATGCGTCTGCTTCCTGTCCCACGGGCAGCCGTGCGGTCCGCGCAGGATGGCGATGGTGTTCTGGAAAGTCTCAAAGGCATACTGTTCGGGCAGCGGCGGAATCAAGAGATACTCCGCCCCGTTCAGAACGGTATCATCGTCTGTGTTCAGATCCGCGACAGTGAGAGGAACCTCCGCTCGGTCACGCAGCAGCGTCAGCGCATGCGTCTGCGGGTATTCCTCCGTCAGCAGCGCATAGAGGGACAAGACCGATCGCGGTTCGCGGATGCAGACGGTCAGGGAGGGTGGAACAGGCAGGTGCCGTTTCCCGTTCAGGGATTGCGGCGAAAGGACGACAGTCCCTTCGGGAATGCGGTCATAGATTTCGGACGTGGACATGGGTCAGCTCTCCGAAATCTTGAATGACGTTATCAATACCATGGTTGGGCGCAGCAAGGCGGCGCTGAAGTCAACGATAAGGGCTTTGTACATGTTTGTTCCTTTGCCTGTTCGAGTGAGACGGATTCCGTCCCGAAATTCATTTTATCATGAATTGCGGCACTGCTTTTTCCATCGCATGTATTCGTTTTCGGCAAATTCCAACCCGCCTGTTTTATAATTGTTCACAGAATCAGGAGGCATTCATGCACTACGAAGCCGATACACACACGCACACCCTTGCCAGCGGACACGCCTACAACACAATTCTTGAAATGGCACAGGCGGCGGCCGATAAGGGACTGAAAGCCCTCGCGCTCACCGACCATACCGACGGAATCCCCGGCGCACCGACATTCATGTATTTCAACAACTTCAAAATCATTCCCCGCAAACAGCGCGGCGTAACCCTGCTCATGGGCGCGGAGGTTAACATCTTCAATGACGGACACATTGACCTGCAAACGTCCACGCTGAAACGCCAGGATATCGTCATCGCCAGTATCCACCGGCAGTGCTTCACGAACACCGGGCTTGACGGCAACACGGAAGCGGTTCTGAAAGTCGTCGAAAACCCCTATGTGGATGTCCTCGGTCATCCGGATGACGACGGGATGCCCCTTGACTACGAGCGCATTGTCAAACGCGCCGCTGAGACAGGCACGATCCTTGAGATCAATGAG
Source organism: bacterium (assembly GCA_963618265.1). Classification (GTDB taxonomy): domain Bacteria; phylum Chloroflexota; class Anaerolineae; order Anaerolineales; family Anaerolineaceae; genus Flexilinea. The sequence continues at coordinate 27,495 of CAVESB010000015.1, read as the reverse complement.
TATTCCTATATTCAGCAAGGACTTCGCACGGGCTGCAAAAAGAATCAGCTGACCTATCTCGCCCTCTGCAAGCAGTACGGCGTACCCGTCACCATCGGCAGCGACGCGCATTTCCTCGACCGCGTCGGCGCGCACGAATTTGCCGAACAGACGCTGAAAGAAGCGGATTTTCCCGAAGAGCTTGTGCTGAACAGCTCCGCCGGGAAGCTTTGCGCCTATCTCAAAGCACGGAAAGACAAAATCAACGAACGCTAAGGAGGTTTCTATGAACACCTCTCGTGCGGAGGAATTTCTTGACCTGTATAAACAGCTGGAACAGGCGCTGAAGGTTCGCAGTGAAAGCAGCGGCGGCAAATACCCCGCCACGGTGGCGGCGCTGACGTATTACCGCGGCATGGAAGACCACGCGGAGAAACTGAACGCTGTCCGTGAGATTCGCAACCTGCTGCAGCACAATCCGAAAATCGACGGTGCCTACCCGGTCGAGCCTTCCGCGGAGACGATCAGCTTTCTGCGCAAAATTCTTGAAAAAGCAGCTGAGCCGAAACTCGCCATTGACTTCGCAGTGCCGGAAAAGCAGATCTATAAAACCGACCTCAACGCGAGCCTGCAAAAGGTCATGCGCGTGATGAAGGAACGCGGCTTTTCTCATGTTCCCGTGATGAACGGCGCGAAGGTCGGCGGCGTATTGAGCGTCAATATCCTGTTCGATCGCTTTGCGGAAGAATGCAGCGCGTTCAGCGCAGAGGCGAAAGTCTCATTGCTCGCGGACACGCTGCCGGTTGAGAAACACAGCAATGAGTATTATAAATTCATGAAAGGCAATGTCACCTTTGACGAAGTGGATGAAGCCTTCATGAAACGCTATCAGGGGTCAAAACGGCTGGTGGCTGTTTTCCTCACCACCAACGGAACCTCGAGCGGGAACTTGCTCGGGATGCTGACGCCGTGGAGCGTGGTCGGGAAATAAAACGGAAACCTCTCACTTCCGCTTGTGAGAGGTTTTTTTGCCGGAAGTTTTCTTTCCGTTCGCTGTCTGCTTTTCATCGGGACTCATAGGAACCTGCCGCAGCTTTCGGAACGGGGCGAGCAGACGGCTCGGCTTGGCGTGCGCCGCGGCGTATTGAATCTCCGCCGGGGTGAGCTGAACGCGCGAATAAATGTAATAGAGCAGGGCGTTGAGCGCGAGACGGGCAGCGTGATGCAGGATGTTGAATTCGCCCGCCGCGCCGACGAGACAGGTTCCCGTCCATGAAACAGCCAAACCGATGCCGCAGGTCTGCGCGGAACCGTCTTTCTTTTTCAAAAGGCGGATCAGCGCGGCGACAATGAAGGCGGCCCCGATCACCATCAGGAAGCAGCCGACCGTCATCAGCCTTCCCTGTCCCATGCCAAGCAGTCCGCTGGCGGCAAGGAGCGCCGCGTAAATAATCAGAACACACGCCACAAGTTTTCTCACGATTTTCATAGATTTCTTTCCCCCTGCTCAATTGTACCGTGATTCACGCTCTGCGCGGAGGAAAAGGCAACCGCAAAAAGAATTCTCCGTATAAGAAGTTGAAAACAAAAGGAGCGACAAAATGAAACTCAAACCCATTACAGCTGCTGTTCTGACATTCTTCTGCCTGTTCGGCGCGGTCTCGGCGCGGCAACCCTTCGCCGCGGAAGACTTTGCCGAAGTCATGGACAACGTCATTGATGCCTATGTCGAATCCGTGTATGAGGATGCGGATCGTATCGCTGAGGTTGAGAATCAGGAGATGGTTTGGGGCGATGCCGTCATGCGATATACCATTCAGGTCATCGGCGAAGCGGATGAGGACGGCTACCCGCTTTACATCTGCCTGCACGGCGGCGGTTCATCCGACACGCCGAATGTCAATGACGAGCAGTGGGCTGAAATGCGGGAATACTATCTCGACTCCGTAAGCTCCGGTGTTTATGTCGCGGTTCGCGGCGTGCGGGACACCTGGGACACCCATTTCAACCCGGAGTCCTACCCGCTTTATGACAAACTCATTGAGAACATGATCCTTTTCTTTCAGGTTGACCCGAACCGCGTCTATCTGAGCGGATTTTCCGCAGGCGGCGACGGTGTCTACGCGATCAGTCCGCGCATGGCGGACCGCTTCGCCGCGGTGAACATGTCCTCCGGGCATCCGAACGGCGTTGACCTGCGAAACCTCAGGAATCTGCCGATCGCCCTGCAGGCGGGCGTTGACGACACGATGTTCGAGCGCAACATCGAAACGGGCAAATACGGCGCCTATCTTGACGATTTGCAGAACACATACGGCGGCTTTGAACATGTAACCTGGCTGCATCAGGGGTACGGTCACAACTACCCCGATAACGATCCCTACGGTACGCCGCAGGAGGTTCTGAGCGACCCGCTGCAGGCAGACGCCGCCGCGAACGGAGAGTATGTCGAGACAACTTACACGGACACCAACGCCATTCACTTCCTTGACCGATACGTCCGCGACCCGAATCCCGAATCCGTCCTCTGGAACCTTGCTGTCCGTGCGGAGGAGCGTTCAGTCGAAAGTTTCTACTGGCTCAAGGCGGATCCTTCCGTGACGGAAGGCGTCATCAACGCTTCCTTTGACGTGAATGCGAACGCCTTCAGCATTGAGACGGAAGGTCTGAACGGGGACTTCTCCATTCTGCTCAAGCCCGGCATGGTCGATTTCAATGCCCCCGTCACTTTCGTACTGAACGGAAAGACCGTCAAACTTGATGTTGAACCCGACTCCGATATTCTGTACGAATCTCTGGCTGAAACCGGCGACCCGTACCTGATGTGGGCGGCGGAAGTCAGCGGTTCTTCGCTGTCGGCAGACTGACAATCCATCAACGAACAAGATAAAAGAGGTTCCGTTTTGTGCGGAACCTCTTTTCCGGTCTTTCGCTATGACTTCGCGAAGCCACGGGTCAGGCAGCGGTGATACATCACCAGCGAACCCGAGACGGCGACATTGTAAGACGGATAGTTGACGGATTCGATCTCAACCAATTTGTCGCATCGCTTGATCACATCATAAGGCAGGCCGTTGGACTCAGAACCCAGCAAGTAGAGTGCCCGTGCGGGATGCGCGAAGCCTGACAGCGGCTCTCCGCCCATCTCCACGCCGACAAGCACCGCGCCCACAGGACGGGCAGCCAGAAAGGCGTCGAAATCGACAAAATGCCGCATGGGAATGCGTTTCTCCGCCTGAACCACATCGCTCGGCTGGCGGCGCGGCTTGGGACCGATGACGAAGATGCCCGAAGTGCCGAGCTGGTACGCGCTGCGCCAGAGCGTGCCGATATTTTCCGCTGTGCGGGGGAAGTAAATCCCGATCTCAAAATAACCCTGCGCCTGCCCGATCATGCTTTCTCCCCGTCATTTTGCGGTCCGTACTCACCGTAATCCAGAACCTCACGCGGAATGGCGGGATTCGGATTCGGAGGGCCGATAATTCCTTCATTTTCCATGCGTGCCAAAAGTTTGTTGGCGCGGCTGTAACCGATGGACAGGCGGCTGACGAGCATATTCGCGGACGCTCTGCCGGCGCGCTGCACCAGCTTCACGGCTTCGGGATAAAGCATATCCCCATCGGGCTTCAGCGGCGGTTTCTTCTCATTGACAAGCGACAGCTGCGTCAGCATCCCGTTATGAAGCTCCGGTGCGCGGACAACTCTCTCTGTCACCGGCTGCGGTACACGGACAAGGTCGGGATCGTTGTTCTCCGGCCGGTTGTCAACGCGCGGCTTGGACTGCCAATAGTTTACAATGCGCTTGATCTCGTCATCCGAGACATAGACGCATTGCAGGCGTTTCAGGGAAGTTTCCTCGGTGGAGAGGAAGTACATATCCCCCTTGCCGAAAAGGTTCTCCGCGCCGGTTCGATCCAGAATGACCTGACTGTCAACATAGGAGGCGACAGCGAAAGCGATTCGTGTCGGCAGGTTGCCCTTAATGGTTCCGGTAATGACATCGCGTGACGGACGCTGGGTTGCGACAATGAGGTGAATGCCCATCGCGCGGGCGGTCTGCGCCAGGCGCACAATGCTTGTTTCCACATCCGAGGCGGCCTCCATCATCAGGTTCGCCAACTCATCAATGACGAGGACGATGTAAGGCAGTGCCTTCTGCGGAAACTTGCGGTTGTATTCCTGAATATTGCGCACGCCGTTCTCCATAAAATGCAGGTTGCGCATATCCATCTCACGCAGCACCCCCTGCAACACATTGCTCACAGCCTCGATATCCGCGACCACTGGCGTGATGAGATGCGGAATGCCGTTGTAACCGGTCAGCTCCACGCGCTTCGGATCCACAAGGATGAGCTTCAGCCGGTCGGGTGAGTTATACATCAGCAACGTGGCGAGAATGGCGTTCAGGCAGACGGATTTACCGGAACCGGTGGCGCCGGCGATAAGCAGATGCGGCATTCGGGTCAGATCCGCGCCGAAAATGACGCCGTTGATGTCCTTGCCCAGCGCGATGCCGAGTTCCCGCTTCTTTGAACGGAAGTCTTCGCTCTCCAACACCTCACGCAGCGACACAGGGATGCGCGTCTTGTTCTGTACCTGTACGCCGACATAGGTTTTCCCGGGGATCGGAGCCTCAATCGAAAGCTGCTTGACGGAGAGTTCCATTTCGAGGTCTTTTTTCAGGTTCTCGATCTGCTTGATGCGCACACGGGTCTTGCGTCCGCCGCGCTCCACGAAACCGGGCTCCACGCCGAACTGCGAGAAAGTCGGTCCGCATTGAATGTCAACCACCTGACTTGGCGCGCCGAAGGTGTCCAGCAGGCGTTCAATCTTCTCCGCCTGCGTCCTGACGGCGGGATCGTCGGGCGTTGTCCCTTTGTACTGCCGAAGCGGGTCGAGAATCTGATCCAATGTCGGCAGAATCCACGGGTCAACGGGTTTCCCCTCACAGCTTTCCGTCTTTTCCTCAACGGGAACGGTCGGGACAAAGGAGTAATCAATCTCCTGCGTCGCGGTCATTTCGCCGCTTGTTTCATCCAATTCGATTTTGCGGGTTCGAACCTTGACCACGGGCTGCGGTTCGGGTTCAGGATCGGGCTCAATCGGCGCCGGAGCGGAGAGCAGCCCGCTGCCGCGGTGGTCATGCCTGCTGAAAACCGGTTCCTCGGGAACGGGTTCTTCTTCGAGGGCGGCGGCGGTTTGCCGAACCTCGGCGATTTCTTTCTGTAACGGAGATTCCTCCGCCGGGATCTCGGTCAGGGCGGGACCGTCGGGTTTCGCTTGACGGCGCGGGACACGGATCTTTTTCTTCTCTGCTTCCTCATCCACCCGCTTCGCCGTCTGAACCCGTTTCTCCTCACGAAGCGCGGACTCCGGCACCATTGATTCCTTATCCGGGACAGGGCGGGAAATCTCAACGAAGGTATCGCGCAGTCTGCGCAGGGAGCTGCCTCCCGCGCTGAAAACGTTCGGTCTCTCCCTCACGGGTTCTTCCGGCTTTTCCGCCGTCAGCAATCCGATGGCAGAGCGGAAATCCGCCTCAATGTCACCGGTCAATACTTCAGGTTCTTCCTCTTCCGCGTCTGCGGCGGTATAGACGTTCTCCCAATAGACACGCACAGGGACATCGTCCTTATTGCCTTTCGCCTCGTTCTCTCTGCGGACAAAATAACGCCGGATCTGCCAGATGAAGAAGATGATGCACAGAATCATGACGATCACCGTGCCCGCGCTGCCGATGGAGCCGAGCAGCAGACGGTCAATGAAGTCCGCAATGCCGCCGCCCGCTTCGCGCGGGTCTCCCGGCGGAACGGCACGGTTCGCGGTATGTTGGAGCATCCACTCAAAGAACATGAACAGCCCCAGGAAGAAGAGGAACATTTTGTACGGGACTTTTTTGAAACGCTTGAAGTTCCGTAACCAGAGGCGCAGGCAAAACGCCAGCAGCAGGCTGAAGAAAAGGATACCTGCCGCGCCGAAGAGATCTTTCGAGAAATTCACGCACCACCTCGCCGCCGGACGGTCGCTCTCAATGCAGAGGGAGATGATGACGACCAGAGAGAACGAGGCGAACGGAACAACCGCAAGGTCGGGAATGTTGCTGTGCGTCTCAAAGAAACGCTGAAGGGGCGTCTTCTCCCGCAACGCCTTTTGTTCCGCGACGGATTTGGGCGTCTTCTGCCGTTCACGCATTCCGGCAAGCTTCTCGTTCCGCGCTGCAGTCTGTGCCGACTTTTTCATGCGGGCGGCTTTTTCAACCTCGGCTGCCTTCTTTTTCTTTGCCGCCGCTTCCGCCGCGGCTTTGCGGATCCGGGCGCGGGGCACTTTCGCGGTTGCGGAATCGGCTGTGGTTTTCGTTTTCTTTTCAGTCATGGCATTTAGTATAACATTTTTTCTAAATCATTGGGCGTGGGGATGAAAAAATCGGCAGTCACTAAAAAAGCCCGATCCGGGATTGCTCCCGCATCGGGCTCTGATGTACGAACGGAGTGGCTTACTCCATCTCTTTGGGTTTCGTTATGAAGGCACCGAGCAGCGTAAGGATGATCAGGGGCAGGTAGCTCATCCAATCATCCGTAATCAGGGACACCGCGTTGTTGACGGCCAAAAGGAGGTTCATGCCGGCAGCACCGTAAACGAAAAGCCCGAACACGAAATAGACCACGACCACAAACGGCACGGAACCGAGCGTGATCCAGTTCAACTGATGCGTCAGGCGAATGTCGTCCTTGCCCGAGATCATCTTCAACCCGAGTTTAAAGAGCAGGATCGCGCAGAAAAGCGGCAGGAAATAAGGGCCGAAGATCCACAATGTGAGGACATCATCAGGGGCAATGCCAAACAAAAGGGAAGAGAAGAGGATGACGGCCTTCATGCCAATCAGAGCCAGCCCGGTCAGGAACATCAGGATGCCGATGATCTTCATCCGGATGTTTGAACCCTTCCCCGCAGGCTTCTCAACCACGTCCGTCACAGGGGCGGCGGGGTCAACCGCAACGATTTCAGCGGCAACGGATTCAGCACTCTGCGGATCGGGACGGGAAAGGCTGCGTCTCAAGTCCCCCCAAGTCGTTGTGATCGCGCCGGTCGGGCAGACCTGACGGCACTGTCCGCAGCGGATACATTCCATCGAGTTCGGATTCTGCCATACCTTGATATCCATACCGCAGGCCTTTTGACACTGCCCGCAGTTCACACATTTATCCTGATCCACGCGCATACGGTGAGCGGAAACCGGGTTGCAGAAGCCGTAAAGCGCGCCCAGCGGGCAGACATACTTGCAGAACGGGCGGTAGCTGAGGATCGAGAGCAGAGTGAAGAGGATCAGGAGCGCCAGCTTCCACATGAAGCGCGGACCGATCTGCGCCGCCAGATTCGGGTTTGCCGCAGTCAGCGGAATACCGCCGAGGAGCATACCGCTCGGGCAGATGTATTCACAGAACCACGGAGAGCCGACACCGCCGACGTTCAGAACCGTCATCGGCAGAATGATCACGAAGAGCAGCAGAATGACATACTTCAAATAGATCGCGTACTTATGACCCGGCAGGTTCTTCATCTTCTTGAAGAACGGAATCTTATAGAGCAGATCCTGGAAGAAGCCGAAGGGACACATCCAGCCGCAGATAAAACGACCGAAGAGCATCCCGAAAAGCCCGATGCAGCCGAAGACGTAGAGCGAGAATTTATATGTCCCGCTGTCCAGCACCGCCTGCAGTGCGCCGATCGGGCAGGCACCCACCGCGCCCGGGCAGGAGTAGCAATTCAAACCCGGCAGACAAAACTGTTTGTTGGAGCCGGTATAGATTTTCCCTTTCGCCCAACCGTAAGCATAGCCGTTGGACAGGGCAACCGACGCCGCCTGAAACCAGTGGCGCAGAGTCGGGTTCTTTTTCTTTGTGGTTTTTACAGTTGTATCCATCGTTTATCCGATCCCAATACATTCCAGACAAATGTTGACCGCCTTGTTGAAGACGACATTGATTTCTTTATCCAACACGCCGAAAACCATCATCGCAAAAAAGACGACAAACAGCACCGCGCAGAGGATGTTGCGTTGTTTCTCACTCATTGGTTCCCTCCGTTCCGTTATCGGCCTGTTTCAGCCATTGATCAAACTGATCGCGCCAAACGTCCGCCTCATTGCTGCCGGACAGAATCCCGATCACGTCGCCGTTCTCGTTCACAGCCCAGGTGCAGGGGAATGCGTTATTCATCGTCGGCACGACCTGATTGTTGAAAGCCTCATCCGCAAGCACATTTGGGTAAGAGATGTTGAGCTTGTCCAGAACCGAATTGATTTCAGCGTCATAGTCCGAAGAATCGCCGTCCCCAACCGTCAGGTAGTAATCCGCCACGACGCCGATGATTTGCAGACCCTTATCCGCGTATTCACGGTTCAGCTCATCCAGGTCGGGCATTTCATTGACGCAGGGGGCGCACCAGGGACCCCAGCCGTTGAATACGGTGACTTTATGACCCTTATAGATGTCCTCGGTGATCTCCCCGTCGCCGGAAACGAGCTTCAGGGAAAACTCCTTGAAGAAGGAAAGGTTCATCGCGTCCTCAAACTGCTTATCTACCCGGATCTGAGCAATGTTCTGCCCGATACAGAAATACACCGCGACCAAGGCGGTGACGAAAGCAAGGACAGCCAGAATTAGTTTCATGTTTGATTCATAGATTTTCATAATGAATTTCCTCATTTATCATGCTCTGTATTATAAGCGAAAATTCAAGGTGTCAAACGAAAAGAATTCTTTTCTGTTCGCAAACTGTTATGCTTTTTATCCTATTCCACAACAATTTCTGCGTAAAGGGACTCACCGAAAAAGCGGTTGTCCGCGCCGAAGAGTTTCCACTCGGAACGATATTCGCCCGGTTCAGCGGGAGCGGTCAGTTCAACGGAAATACGCCCTTTTGCGCCCTGCGGGACGCGGGGAATATCGACGTAGTTCGGCGCACCCATCTGTTCGCCGGCGACGAAATAGAGGCGGTAGTTTTCATCCCAGTCACAGTCGCCGTAGTTCTGCACTTCCCATTCCTTCACGAACGTTGTGCCGGCGGGAACAACGGTGCCGTCTTCGTAATTCACATCTCCGAGGAAGATCACGAGATTTTCGCAAAGGCTTTCCTTCGTCGGGATGACCGGTGTGGCTTCGGAACGGGTCGGCATGTAGATATCTTCTGTCGGTGTGGCTGTCCGGGTGTCGTTTCCGCCGGAGCAGGCGGCAAGCAGAGCTGTCAGAGAGCTCAAAACGATGAGTGTAAGCACAATTCTTTTCATAAATTTTCCGCCTTATTTATTGAAATTCCGCACTCTGTCGCCGCTGATTTTTCCGCAGCCGAGGAAGATACCGTAAGCGTCTTTAATGAGTACGATTTGTCCCTTCGGGAGTTTTTCGCAATCGGGGCGAATGTCGCCGCCGTTCACCCATTCGAGGATCTGTTCGTCATCGGGCACCAATTGAATCCCTGCGGCGCGGCTGAAAAAGCGGCAGATCCAGTCATTATCCGGCACGAATCCGCCGGCCGTCCTTACTGCCATGCGCATCCCCACGGATTTGGACGGCAGGGTGGAAAAATCCGCGGCATAGCGGGAAGGAAGCATCCAGAACTCATCGCCGCGGGCGTAAAGCTCCGTGCCGTATTCCGTACACAAGGCGTCAAGATCGAGACCCAGCTGATCATCCAGCCACGCCGCCAGATCTGCGATGACGGCGGGCTTGACATCCGAATACCCGGACTTGCTCCAGGGACGGACGGGGGCACTGCTGTCGGGAATATCATATGAGAAAGCGTCGGTTTTCTCAAGCAGGCAGGCGAAGAAGCCGGCGGTGCCGTAGCGGTGCGGCCACAGGCGGACAGCACCCTTCACGGACGGATCGTAGCTTGTGCCATAGGCTTCCGTCACGCCGGGTGCCGGATAGGGGATACGTCCCGCCGCATCCGCGACGTGAACCCTGCCGGGGAAGGCTTTCAGCACGGCATCCACGACGGCTTCATCCTCATCCGGGGAAAGGGTGCAGGTGGAGTAGACAAGCTGTCCGCCGGGCTTCAACGCGCTCAGAGCGGATTTCAGCAGCGCGGTTTGACGCTGCGCCAGGGCTTTTTCTTCCCGTTCCGTGATCGGGCGCATGGGATGCGAGTCAATGGAGACGAGGCTCTGCATGGAGCAGGGTGCGTCGAGCAGAACGAGGTCAAAGGTATTCGGGAACCACTCTCCGTAGCTTTCGCCGGGGAATTGGGTAACGGCATGGTTGAGGCTGCCCCAATTCTTCATCACCGTCTTCAGCGCGGGAATACGTGAGACGGAGGAGTCGTTGGCAATGATCAGCCCGCGGTCCATGGAGCGGGCGGCGAGGTGCGTGGTCTTTCCGCCGGGGGAGGCGGCCAGGTCAAGGATCAGCGGAGAGTCCGTCAGACGTTCCGCGTCATAGAGCATGGCGGGCAGCATGGAGGCGGAATCCTGAATGTAGAAATATCCGCCGCGGTGTTCCGCCGTTCGGCCGGGCTGGGTTTCCGCCGAAAGGACGCGCTGCCCCTCGGGACAGAACGAAATCGGCTCAAAGCTCATGCCGTAGCGCTCCGTCATGTTCGAGAGCGTCTTTTCCCCCGCTTTGAGCGGATTCAGGCGGATGGTCTGCGCCGGCGATTGATGCAGGCAGGCCTCAAGTGACGCCAGTTCTTCGGGCGGGACGAGCGGACGGTATTTCGCCCAGGCCGCGTCGAAGGCATCCCGGCGCGGGGTCTCGCTGATGTTTTTCGTTCGCTTCTTCTTTGCCATAACGTTTATTTCCGTATCACAAAAATCATTTCACCCGCGACTTCGGTCTCGTCATAAGACCAGCCCAGCCCTTCAATGTTCTTCTCAATCAACCCGCGCTGCCGCTCCCGCATTTGGTGCTGTCCTGTCAGGTTTTCCGCAGGCAGGGTGACAACGATGGTTTTGACCGGCAGGCTGATCCAGAAGGCGCGGTTGCATCCCTTTTTACGGGACTCGAAACGATGCGCTTCCTTAAAGAAAAAAGCCGTGTCGGCGGGCGTATCGGGCGGGTTCAGCAGAATGTCGCGGACTTCCGCCAGCGGACGCATCCCGTAGGCGGAGAAAAAGCTGTTGAGCAGATGCACCCGCGGGGTATGCAAATCACAGCAACGGTATTCCGTCGTCTTCGGCAGTCCCATAAAAGGGAATGCGAAAGGATGAAAAGCGCAGGCGACATCCAGCACCGCTGACGGTTTCCCGATCAGCGTGAAGAGCGCGTCATAGAATTCAGCCATATGCGGCACGCGCTCACGGGCAGAGGTATGGCAGTTGAGCATGGTCAGGCACCATTCCTTCAAGGCATCCTCCCCCTGCTGCGCCGCCGCGGCGAGATCAATCTCCGCCTGCGCGTAATCCGGGTCGCCGAGATAGGGCGCGACGATCTGATGCAGTTTCTCCCGCATGTTTTTTTCCACGTCTTTCGGGTTGCGTCCCGCGGCGATTTCCTGCGCGATCAGGTCGCGAACCGTTTCCTCCGGCAGGTTCATCCCGGCGTACTTGCGCGAATGCAGAACCTGTTCGGTCATGCGCTCAATGTCGGCGTCTGTCAGTGTTTTCGCTCTCATGTTTCGCTGTACACTTTCGATTTCATCACGAAGAGCAGTTCAGACGGGAAGCGAACCATACGGATCTCCCAGGCGTCCTGATCGACAATATTCATGAAATGAACTTCATAATTGCGCGGCATACCTTTATCCTTGCCGCTGAGGCTTGCGCCGGGGAAACTGACTGCGGTGTACTTTGCCGCATACGCCATCTGCTCCAGAATATGACGGCCGCCGAATTTGTCGATCTGTTCCAGGCAGGGAATGACCTTGAAAAGGAAGATCAGGTCGTAAGGTCCGCCGGGCAAGCCGTAAAGCAGGTTCGCCTGCTTCGCCTCTCCGTCAATGCCGCGCTGCGTGAAAAAGCTGTTGAGCAGGGCGGACATATCCGAAAAGAGGTCAAAGGCTTCGTAACGACATTCGGGGGCGAGGTTCATCCAAGGAATGGAGAGCGGATTCAGTCCGCAGGCAAGATCGCAGACCCGCTTCGGCGCGGGCATGTCACGGAAGACCTCTCCGTAAAGGTCGTCAAGGATGGAGAGCCGTTCCCGCGTGGAGGCGTGCGTCTGCATCAGCTCAAGGCAGATCCGCTTCACCTCTTCATTCGGGGTTTCGGGCGTAATGCTGTCGAGCTTCGCGATCAGGCTGCTGTAATCCAGATTGTCATTGCGGAAGGCGCCGGAGACCTGATAGAGCTTGGACTTGACGTCCTTCACGATTTCTTTTTTGTTTTTGCCGCTGCGCAGAACCCGGCTCAGCACCTGCTGAATCAGCCCGGCGTCCATGTACCGGGCTTTCTTCGTCTCGGCGATTTCCGCCGCCAGTTCTTTAGGGTCAATTTCCGCTGCCATATTTTTTCTCCCTTAAAATCTCGCACAGGCGCGTCAGTACGCGGACATTGTGAACCGTCGCGAGACGCGGGAACAGTGAATCGTTCATTTTGAACAGATGCCGCAGGTAGCCGATGGAATATCGCTGACAGACCGGGCAGTCGCAGTCGGGCATGATCATGCGTTCGCTGCGAATATATTTCTCATCATTAATGTAAAGATATTTCAGCCATTTGTCATCGCTGAAATCAGCGCGGTTCGGGTCAAAGGCATAGAGCCGTCCATGGCGCGCGTCACGGGTGGGCATGGCGCAGTCAAAGATCTCGTAACCGAGGTCAAAGCACTTGGCGACATTCTCAGGATGCCCGATCCCCAGCGCGTGAATGGGATATTCCCGCGGGATCAATTCACGGGTGTAGGAAAGGATGTCGTAAAGCAGGTTGCCGTCGGAATCCAGCGGCCAGCCGCCGAAGCCGAACCCGTCGAAGCCGATTTCCAGCAATTCATCGGCGCAGCGTTTGCGCAGCTCAAACGAGCCGCCGCCCTGCACCACGCCGAAAATCTTCGGGCGAATCTCGTTCGCGCCGTATTTTTTCTGTTTGAGAAGGCGGTCAAACTCCCTGCGGCAGCGCTTCGCCCAGGCGATGGTGCGTTCCACGGATTTCAGTTGCTCGTCCGCGTCATCGTCAACATGTGTGCATTGGTCCAGACAAATGACCACATCCGTGCCGAACGACAATTGCAGCTGCACGGTCTTTTCCGGGGTGAACTGAATCTTGCGGCTGCTGCCTTCGGGATAGAAGACGAAGCCGTCCTCATTCATTTTGCCGAAAGCGGAATTCTCACGGATCAGCGAAAAGGCCTGAAAGCCGCCCGAATCCGTAATAATGGGACGGTTCCAGCCGCTCATGCGGTGCATACCGCCGAGGGCGTTAACAACAAGGCTGCCGGGTTTCTGCATGAGGTGAAAGGTGTTCATGACAACGCCTTCCACGCCGCAGGCTTCCAGGTCGCCCGCGTCCACAGAGCGAACCATGCCGTACGTCGCATCCGGGAGGTAGACCGGGTAAAGGAGCTTCCCATGCGGAAGCTCAAGGCCGGGGCAGGTTGCGGTATCGATCATGGGATGTAGATTTGGGTTCCCGGCTGCAGGGCTTCGCCGAGCTTCATATCGTTTCCCTCGGCAATCGCTTCGGGACGCACGTTGCCGAACGCGCAGGCGATGGAGAACATGGTATCGCCGGACTGCACGACATAATAGGCGGGATGACGCTGAAGAATGACATTGCCGTAACCGTCGGTACTTTTCCATTGCTGAGCGTTTTTCGGGAGCGTGATGACACTGCCCGCGCCGGCGGCGTTCACATCCTCAAGCTGATTGAGCGTCAGCAGTTGGGAAACGCTGATGCCGAAGCGTCTGCCGAGGCAGACAACGTCTTCCCCCTGCTGCAGGGTGTAGGTCGTCAAACCGTTTTCGTTCGTGCCGTAGGGGTTGACTGCGGCGAACTCCGGCACGGCGGTCGGAATCGGCAGCGCGGTCGGTTCCTCAACGGGTTCCGCGAAAGGATCGTCATCAACAACGATCTCGGCAGAGACGGATTCCTCTGCCGTCACGGACACGGCGGTCTCAATCTCACCGACTTCGGCAAAATACGGATCGTTGTGCAGGGATGAGGTACCCTCATCGAATGAGACGCCTGTGTCTTCATCCTCGCCGGAGATGACAACGGTAATGTCCGAATCGTCCTCAGCGCCCAGTGCATCCTGAATCGCCGCAATTCGTGCGGGGTCGGGTGTGACCTGAGACAGCGGCTTGAAGGGTTCATATTTCTCCCCTCCGCAGCCTGACAAGAGCAGAACCGCCGCGGTCAGGAACAGAATCATTTTCTTATTCATCATTTACGCTCTCCTTAGGCTTGTGATCTCAGCGGACTTCCAGACCCGTCCGGCTGACCTTCACAAGGAAACTGTTGACTTCGGCATGGCAGGCATACGCTTCGGCTTCCATAATCTCCTGATAAGGACGCGCATCGCCGAGGGTAAAGGCGATCACGCCCGGACCCGCACCGGAGATGCCTGCCGCGGCGCCGGCTTCACGGGCGGCGTTGGCGGCGTTCTCGATCCCCGGGATCAGGGCGAAACGGTACGACTGATGCAGGCGATCCTGCATTCCGCGGCGCAGCAAGTCCAAGTCGCCGTTTTTTAATGCCTCAATGACCATCAAAGTATGGCTGATGTTGAAAACGGCATCCGCGAGCGGAACCGACTTCGGCAGTGCTTTGCGCGCATCGGAGGTCAGCAGATTGAAGACGGGGACAACGACCGCCATGTTCCAATCCGCGACGGGATGGCGGCAGACGATGATCTCACCGTCATCTTCCGGGGCGGCGGAGACAAAGCCGCCGTAAATGGCGGGGGCGGCGTTGTCGGGATGTCCCTCAAGCCGGGTTGCCGCCTTGAGCAGGGCAGCATTGTCCATGCCGAGCCGTCCGTATTCATTCGCGGCTGCCAGCCCGAGCAGGAGCGCGGTGGAGCTGGAACCCAGACCCGAACCCATGGGGACATGGTTGCGGCAGTGAATACGCATCCCTTTCGGGAGCGTGACGCCGTGTTCCCGCAGTGTGTCCGCAAAAACCGTGTAAATCAGGTTCTGATACGGGTCCGCGGAAGTCAGGCGGTTGAAGCCCTCAATCTCAATACGCAGATCGTCCCCCTCGAAGGAAAAATCCGCCTCGTTATAAAGGGTCAGTGCCATGCCCAAGCAGTCGAAGCCGGGGCCGATGTTGGCAGTCGTCGCGGGTACGCGGACGGTGAAAGCTTGCATGAATTGCCTCATTTCTGCGGGAACGGGAAACGCCGTCCCCATAAGGTTTCTTTAAGGTTATCCCGCCGTTCCCGTTCCGGACGGGGCGGACGCACCTTATTTTCTTTAACAATTCTAATATAGAACGGCGGATTTTTCCCAAATTCGGTAACGGGAAATTGCTGAAGCGTGAGGCGTGGGGGAAGGCTTTGGATCACAACAGGGATCACGGCGCATGAACGCGAAAAAAATGCGGATGCCGCAAAAATTTCAGCTGAGACACCTTGATCAATGCACGTCCTCCGTGATATACTGATTCATGAAAATAATGCGGAAGCCGCAATAAAATCACGGAGCGTGAGAAAATGCAATACCCACGGAAGCAATATCTGGATCAACTGATCCGCAAAAAAGATAACGGGCGCATCAAGATCATCACCGGACTGCGCCGAAGCGGGAAGTCGTACCTCCTGTTCACTCTTTACCGTCAGCATCTCATCAATTCCGGCATTCCGGCAGAGCAAATCATCGGTCTCGCTCTGGACGAGATCGACAACGCCCGATATCGGAATCCGTTCGAGCTGAACAACTTCATCAAGGAACGAACCTCCGACACCGCGAAGCGGTATTTCGTCTTTATCGATGAGATTCAGTTCGTGACCGAGATTCAAAATCCCTTTGTGGACGATCCGAATGAAAAGCTGAACTTCATTG
Source organism: bacterium (assembly GCA_963618265.1). Lineage (GTDB taxonomy): Bacteria > Chloroflexota > Anaerolineae > Anaerolineales > Anaerolineaceae > Flexilinea. The sequence goes on along the minus strand of CAVESB010000015.1, from coordinate 11,580 downwards.
ATGTCGTTCTCGGATTGATGAAGCTCCCGAATGTCGATCTCTACGTCACCGGCAGCAATTCAAAAATGCTGTCATCCGATATCCTGACCCAATTCCGCGACCGGGGAGACGAGATCCGCGTAAATCCGCTTTCCTTCGCGGAGGTGTATGAAAATTACAGCGCAGATAAGCGCGGCGCGTGGCGGGATTATTACACCTACGGCGGCATGCCCCTTGTTTGGCTGAGCGAAACCCATGAGGAACGGAGCCGATATCTGCGGGATTTATTCACCCGAACCTACATGAAGGATATTTTGGAGCGGCATCAAATCAAAAACGACACCGAGGTTCTGGATATTCTGCTGAATGTCCTGGCATCAAGCGTCGGCTCCCTGACCAATCCGAGCAAGCTGTCAAAAACCTTTGACAGCGAGCGGCATATCAAGATCAGTTCCGACACGATTGACACCTATATCGGCTATTTCATGGATGCGTTCGTACTGCAACGGGCGCAGCGTTATGACGTGAAAGGGCGGAAGTATATCAAAACACCCGTCAAGTATTACTATTCCGATGTCGGACTGCGGAACGCCCGGCTCGGATTCAGACAGCTCGAAGAGACGCATTTGATGGAGAATGTGATTTATAACGACCTGATCCGCCGGGGATTCGATGTGGATGTCGGCGTCGTCGAGCAGAATATCAAAACGGACGACGGAAAGAACGCCCGGAAACAGCTGGAGGTCGATTTCATAGTCAACCGCGGAGATGAACGTTGCTACATCCAATCAGCCCTCTCCATTGATGACGCGGACAAACAGCTGCAGGAGATCACTCCGCTGCTCCGCATCCCGGATTCGTTCAAAAAGCTTGTGGTGGTCAAAGACTACATCAAGCCCTACCGCGACGGGTACGGCATCCAATACGTCGGCATAGAAGACTTCCTGCTGGATGAAGGCTTCATTTTTCAATAGAAATCGCGACGCGCAGCCCTGAAACGCAACAGCCGCCCGATTTCGGGCGGCTGCATGATTTTTCCCTTATTCTTCCGGCGTAACGCCGTCGCTCTTCAGATCGAATCCGCACTTCGGGCAGACGAGATCCTTTCCTACCTTCATGCCGCAACGGCAAACCTTGCCGACAGGGCGGGCAGGATTGCCGACGACGAGCGTATACGGGGCGACATCGTCCACGACCACCGAGCCGGAGCCGACCATGCAATAGCGGCCGAGGGTATGGCGGCAGACGATGGTCGCGTTCGCGCCGATGGAGGCGCCTTTCTCAACCTTTGTCTCGGAGATTTCCCAATCGGGATTGCAGGCGCGGGGATAATAATCGTTCGTGAACGCCGCATTCGGGCCGATAAAAACATCGTCCTCAACCGTCACGCCGTGATAGACGGAGACGCCGTTCTGAATTTTCACATTATTGCCGATCTTGACGGCGTGATCAATGTAGGCATCCTTGGAGATGATGCAGTTGCTGCCGATCTCGGCATCTTCGCGAATCTGCACATTGATCCAAACCTTTGTGCCGTCGCCGATTTTGGCTTTGTCGGAGACGTGGGCAGTTTCATCAATATAGATGCTCATTTATGCTCCTTTGAACTCGTTAACCACGCGGGCAACCTCGGCGAGGTCCGCTTCAGTCAGGGCGGGATGAACCGGCAGGGAGACGACGCGCTGCTTCACATCATCCGTGACCGCCCAGTCGGTTTTGAAGCCCATACCGGCGTAGCACTTCTGTTCCGCGGTGCTGAGCGGGTAGAAGATGCCGTAGCCGATGCCGTTTTTCTCCAGATGCTTGATGAAAGCCTCACGCTGACCGAGCGGGACTTTGATCGTGTACTGATGGTAGACGTGCTTCGCCTTTTCCGGTTCATACGGGGTCTCAATGAGCGGGTTATCAATGTGCGCGTTGAGATAAGCGGCGTGTTCACGGCGGGCGGTGTCGAATTGATCCAGCTTCCGCAGCTGGCAGAGACCGATCGCGCCGCAGATGTTCGTCATGCGGTAGTTGTAGCCGACCATGTCGTGATAATAGCGGACTTCCATGCCGTGGTTGGTCAACATGCGGGCTTTGCGGGCGGTTTCCGCGTCATGCGTGACGACCGCGCCGCCTTCGCCGGTGGTCATGTTCTTGGTGGGGTAGAAACTGAAGCAGCCGACGTTGCCGAACGTACCAGCCTTCCTGCCGTTCCATTCCGCGCCGTGCGCCTGTGCGCAGTCTTCAATGAGAAGCAGATTGTGCTTCTTCACGATCTCCATGATGGCATCCATGTCACAGGCAAGCCCGAAGAGGTGAACAATGAGCAAGGCCTTCGCTTCGGGATGCTTACTGACAGTCCGTTCAATGGCGGCAGGGTCAATGACAAACGTCCGCGGGTCGATATCGGCGAATACAGGCGTTGCGCCGGTGTAGACGATGCAGTTGGTGGAGGCGATAAAGGAGAAGGGCGTAGTGATCACCGTGTCCCCTGTGCCGATGCCCAGTGTACGCAGACCGACTTCCAGAGCCGTGGTGCCGGAAGTGGTGGCGACGCAATGCTCGCTGCCGAGGTAGGCGGCAAATTCTTTCTCAAACGCACTGACGACCGATCCGCAGGCGATCATGCCGGAATCCAGCACATCCATAACGGCTTTTTTCTCTTCATCACCGATCAAAGGTTTCGCAATATTGATCATAAATTACCTCTTTACAAACAGCGCTCTGGCTGCGTGGGTTGCAGATTGAATTATTTCTATTATATAGTTTATATTCAAATTCGGCAAAACCGCGTGACTCCGGATTCTGCGCGCAGGGAAGAGGTCGCAAAAACATCAACAGCCCGTATACAGGCAGAGGACAGGCAGACGCGCTTCGTCTGCCTGTCCTCTGCTATCCGACAAGCCGTGAAACGAAGTCAGGCGCCCGGCTTGCCCAGTGCTTTAAACATCCACCCCTTGTAGGCTTCCACCCCGGGCTGGTCAAAGGGATTGATGCCAAGGATCTCACCGGAGAGATAACAGGCAAACTGGAAGAAATAAAAAAGCTGTCCGAAGTGATATGCATCCATTCGCTCAAGCTCCAAAATCACACAGGGCATCTTCCGGCTGTGCGCGGTTAAAGTCGCGTTGAAGGCGGCTTTATTGATTTCAAAGAAGTCCTTGCCGTCCAGATAGTCAAAGGAATCCTGCTTCCCGTCATTGCGGATGATCAGGCTGCTGTTGGGCTGCGTCACATCCAGGAAGGTCTCAAACATCAGCGGAGCCCCGTCCTGCAGATACTGACCTACCGCATGCAGCTCTTCGGAGTATTCAGCGGCAACCGGGAAGATCCCCTTGCCGTCTTTGCCTTCCGATTCAGCGAACAGCTGGATCCACCATTTGAAAAAGCCGGCAAACTGCGGTTCAAAGGCAGCCATCATTTCCAATTGATAACCCTTCCGATAATACAGGTTGCGCAGCACGGCATATTTGAGCGCGAGGTTGTCTTCTGCGGCGGTCTCATGCAGCTGCTTTGCCATATCACAGCCGCCTTGCACCAATGCGCGAATGTCAACCCCGGCAACAGCCATGGGAAGCAGCCCGACAAAGGAAAAGGCACTGTACCGTCCGCCGATATCGGTCGGGAAGGGAACGAAGGTGAAGCCTTCCTCATCGCAAAGCCTTTCCAGTGAAGAGCCGAAAGTGCCCGTGCAAATGGTGCGTTTCGCCGCCTCTTCCGGGGAATACTTCTTCGCCATGGCTTCACGGAGAATACGGAAGGAGGAGCCGGGTTCCAGTGTTTCAAAATTCTTGGCAATGCAGTCGATCACGTAATCTTTGCCTTCCAGGCTCTGAAGCATCCTGTTCAACGCATGGGCGGAAAGCGTATTGCCGGCATAGACAATCTCCGTCTTGGAATCATCGGCCAGCGCTTTAATGACGGAGCGTGCCGCGTTATTGGAGCCGCCGACGCCGATAAGGACAAAAGCGTTACTGCCGGACTGAACCTCCTCGGCAATTGCTTCGATCCGGGCAAGCGTATCTTCGCCTGCCCATTTTTCCGGGTTCAGCCAACCCTGACTGTCTGCGTATTTTTCTTCCCCGGCCTGCGCCCGTGCCAAAATCTGCGCGGCATCCGTCATCGCCTGTTTCAGTTCCGCGTCAGTTACCCGCTTGTTCAGATCTCTGATTTTGATGTTCAGCATAGTGTTCCTTCTTCATCATGAAGGACGGCGCCGTCCGCGACCGTCCTGTAATCCATCTTATCTCAAATTCATCAACTTCGGCAGCGGTTCGCCGAGCAGCGGGCGAACCCAGTCTTTATAAGCTTCCGTGACACCGTTGCCTTCCGCGTTGATGAATTCATCCGGCATCTTGCGCTCGGTCATCATCACTTCTTCAATATCCGCGAGGAAGGTTTCAGCGGCGTAAGGCGCATTGGAAAGGCGGCGGATCGCGACCATCTTCGCGGTCTCACCGGCAACGGCGGCCTTGACAGCCTCCCGTCCGCAAAGTTCCGCTTCGTACCTGTCCACACTGCTCTGCCAGCAAACAGATGCACGACCCAGCAAGCCCGGTTTTTCCGAACGGGCTTTATAATGCAGTTTACGGGTGATCAGCTGCGCCAGATGAGAGGATACATCCCCGAAATAGGTTGCGCGTTCCGTACTGAAGATCGGCTCGACAATCGGGGTTCCGTCCGCGTAATGCAGCCCTTCGCTGGCAACCACCACGCCGTGACCCTTCTCAGCGATCAGTTTGCGGACATCCCGCAAAAAGGCTTCTTCGTCAAAATTGCGTTCCGGCAGATAAATCAGATCCGGACCCTTGCCATAGGCATCGGCTGCCAATGCGGAAGCCGCCGTGACCCAGCCCGCATTGCGCCCCAAGGCTTCGAGAACCACCACATGGATCGGCAGACTGTCCACATCACAGCAAAGTTCCGCGGTTGACCCCGCCATATAGCGGGCGGCGCTGGCAAACCCCGGCGCATGGTCGGTGACAGCCAGGTCATTATCCATGGTCTTCGGAATCCCGACGACCCGGATATCAGTCCCTTCGCAATGGCGCTGCAGCCTGCCGCAGGTATCCATGGTTCCGTTTCCGCCGTTCATGAGCACATAGCGGATCTCATATTTTTTCAAGACCGCGGTCATCGCCTCATACTCGGGAGCTTCCAGAGCATCCCGTGAGGATCCGATGGCTGAGGCAGGGCTGGTCAGCAGTCCCTTGAGAATTTCATCCGACATATCGGTGACATCCCGCAGATTTTCTTTCATCAGCCCGCCGGTACCGCCGACAGCGCAATAGATCCGATCCACTTCCGGGCAGTTCTGCGCTTCACGGATCGCACCATAGAGGGAGGCATTAATGACAGCGGTAGGTCCGCCGCCATGAATTATCAGCAAATTATTCATCGTAATCCTTAAATCTCGGGGTTCCGGATTCAGCGTCCGGGAGCTCAACGAACTCCTCAGCCGGACATTGCGAACCCGATCCCGTTATATCAGCATCCGCACCGCGTTATAAACGCAGATGCCGAAAATCACCGTCAACAGCCCGATAAAAAGCTTGTCGGTTAGCTCTTCCGAGAGCTTTTTATGCAGCCAGGCGGAGATAAAACCGCTCAGTACGCCGGCGCCGACCATGGCAACCAAAGCGCCCCATTCAAAAGCAGGGACTGTCCGCGTCGCCAGCGTCATGATCAAAGAGGTTGCCTGACTGAACAGGATGATCAGAAGGGAGTTGACCGCCGCCTGCTTGGTGCCCATCGAGAAGAAATAACAGAGCACAGCCAGGTTCATCGGTCCGCCTCCGATCCCCAGAAAAGATGAGCAGATCCCCAGACAAAGGCCTATCAGCCCGGGAACGAGCTTTCCCGCAACATTTTTCGTGGCGATGCGGTTTTTATTCAGAACATACAGCAGCGTTCCCAAGACAAAAAGTCCTAAGACAATTGCCTGTACGCCGCCAACCGCGCGATCATTGCCGAGCGCGGTTTTCAAGGCGGAAAACATATATTTTCCCGCCACACCGCCGAGGGCGGCGCCGATCCCCAAGGGAACACTGCGCGCTGTGTCCAGCTCGGTACTGTTGCGGTTTTTACAGACATTGATGCAGGACATGGCAAGCACGGTCAAGCCGGAAAGGAAAGATACGGCGGAAACCGGCATGATGCCGATTGCGTCCAGCAGCGGCTTGATCACCACGCCGCCGCCGATCCCGCAGATCCCGCCGATCGTACCTGCTGCCAGGCAGATGAAAAAGACAAGAATAATCATGCTTCTCTCAATCAATGATCGGCGGACGCAGATCGGTATCGCCTGAAGATCGAACGACGCTTTCCGTTCGCAATCAAAGCGTGCTCACGAGTCCCTTTCACCGCCCGCCGTTTTTTTATAACTCAATCCCGGTAGCGGCTGTCCTGCGCCGGGTCTTTCATGCACAGATGGACAGCGGCAGTGGTGAAGGTTTGGGGCAGAGCCAGAATGTTCGGCTCACCGTTGACATACTTGCGTTTGGCATCTTCCAGCGCCTCTTCCACCGTTGCCCTGGTCTTCAGTCCCATCCCGCGGGCAATACCCGGTTCACGCGCACCGCAGATATAGATCGCGCTCGTATGTTTTTCCGCCAAATGGCCGCAGCTCATCATGGAAAATCCGTGGAAAGGATGGAAGGCATTGGCAAAGCGGTATTTGCGGATGTATTCTTCATTGGTGGCGAACAGCTCGCCGTAGCGGTTCATGTCCGGCAATGTCTGCATATAATCATGCTGAAACAATTCATAAAGCTCCGGCAGATACGGCCAGCGTTCCTTATGAAACCAGCCGTCGCAGATGGAGGGAACGATGAAGACGCAGTGATCGGACAGGACGCGCTTATGGCGGATCACCTGCGCGGAAAGTGCCTGCATCATCTGAATGGGGTTGGTTCCCATCCCGTCGCCGTAATGGAAATTCGTGGGCATACCGAAGACGACAATGTCGTATTTCTTTTCAGCCCAGTGGACATAGGTGCGTTTGTCGGCAGTCTTCCAGGAGATCGGCTGCATTTCCTTTGCCCAGCCGGAGTTGATTTCGATTTGTCGAGATTTGGAATCCAGCACCGCGTCGCAGCAGAAAAATTTCTTGCCCATTTTTTCTTCCATCCACTGCCCCTGCTGATCGAATTTATCGCGCATCAGGCTGTGCGTACTGACGGGGACAAAATCCGGACGGTGCATGACCTGCGGGACGTGGTGCGCCGAGATACTGCGCCAATGGGTAATGCCGGTCGCGCAATGCTTGTAACCGCCGGAATAACCGCCGTAGGGATTGCCCTGTGTGTGACCGATGAGAATGGCAAGATCGGCATCAAAGACGTATTTATTCATGAGCACGTGATCGCCGCCGGGTGTGAAGCCCAGATCGACCAGATTTTCACTGTCTTCCGAGTCATGGCTTGTGATCTGACCGCTGTACCAGAATTCGTTGAACAGTTCATCGCCCAGAATCTGCCGGGCTTCGTTCATCGAGGTGCGCGGATGCAGCCCGTTGGAGAAGAGCAGCAGAATGTTCTGCTTTTTGATACCCGCGGAATAGAGTTCATCCAGGCAGGCGCGGATGGAAACCTTGCGATGCGAAGTCGCCTGACATCCGCCCTTGACAATATCCGGGATCACGATAACCACGCTTTTCTTGCCGACGGCAAGATCCCGCAGCGGCTCCATCTCAATAGGATGGCGCAGGGACTCAAGGGTCGCTTGATAAAGACTGTCAAGATCCTGCGGCAGACATTGCGGATCCGGAACGGTTTCCCCCGGGATAAAAACATCGGTGCTGTCCGGCAGATTCGCGGACATAAAGCCATGACCGTATTCAAACTGAAGTTTCATTGTGTTCTCCTTATGTTTCGGGCGCCGTTTTACAGGCATACGCTTCCGAAGGCTGAATTCGGGCCGCCGTCCGGCAGCAGACCGCTGCCTTTTTTCACCGCCCGACGCCGAAAGCGCCTGCGGGAAAATCAGCTTTCCAGATAGATGCGGATAATTTCAAGGTATTCTTCCGGATAGAAACCGATCTGACCGCTGAACCGGGTCAGCGCGATCAGCCCACCGTCAATTTCAGGGATGGAGGCCAGCATGGCAGCGTTATCCTGTTTCAGTCCGCCGCCATAGATCACCGGCAGTCCGCCGGTCTGTTCCTTGATGAAGTGCGCGATCGGCGCGATCACATCCGCTCCGGGCGGCGTCTTTCCCGGACCAATCGCCCAGATCGGTTCATACGCGATAATCACCTTTGAGGGATCCACATCAGCCAGACCGAGGGAGAGCTGTTCAGCAAGAACCTCAGAGCGGCGTTCTGTTTCCTCAGCCTTTTCGCCGATGCAGTAAGTGACGCTCATGCCTTGTGCAATCGCGCATTTGATTTCCTGATTCAGCAGGCGGTTGAGTGCGGCGGTATCCGTCACGCCGGCTGATTGCATGATGCCCAGCTTATCGGCGCGTTCTTCGCAGTGTCCGATAATCACGGAAGTGACGCCCAGCGCCTTCATCGCGGCAGCCGGACGATTGGCGGTATAAGCGCCGAAATTGCCGCCCGGAGCCACATCCGCACGGTAAACGCTCTGGCAGCCGACCTCAATCGGGCTGCCGTCTCCCACGGACTGCGCCGCCCCGATCACATGAGCCTCCGGAAAATAGATCGGGAAACGAGCCTGCCCCCGGTAGCGTGCCAATTCGTCCTTGACCGCGTCAACGATGGTTTTCGCCCAGACAGAGCCTCCCGCCAGGCGGTTTACCCCGCCCATTTCCGCAGGGACATCAAAACGTTTCAGATTCAGGCACAGATGCTTCATTAAATACCTGCCTTCTTATAGCGATCGGCCATTTCTTCCAATGTCACAGGACGGATCAAATGGCTCTTGCGGTAGGAACCGAACAGAACCAACAGCGGAGCGATGGATTCCATAACGCCGTCTTTCATGCAGTCAACGACCTTTTCCACATCCGCATCCGGAATACGTCCGCAGATCACAGTGTCGAGAATGGCGTTCAGATAATTGCGCGGGTCAAAATTCTTCGGATTGGCACGCATCTCTTCATAGATCCTGCCGATGGAGGAACTGTGCTGCAGCTCGGGATTGTCCAGGAACATGCGCAGCAGATTGCGGGTGCATGCCAGGCGGATATCGGTATCCACGTTGATTTTATTAATGCCGACTTTGGCGACATCCGCCAGTTGATTGACATCAATGCCGTTGGCATTTTCCAGCCTGCCGCCCATTTCATTGATCTGCTCCACATATTCCTGCGGAACCGTGGACGATCCGTGACTGACCAGGAATCCGTCAATGCCTTCGTGCAGCATACATTCCTTGGTCGCGATGGCAATTTCACGCCGGATTTTGACGTCCCTGCCCTTGGCCGCGCCGTGGGAAGTGCCGTAGCTGACGGCGAGCGCGTCACAGCCTGTCTTCCTGAAGAAATCAACCGCCTGTATCGGGTTGGTGTAGGTGGAGGTGGCGGAAAAGACATGGTCTTCCACGCCCGCCAGCACACCCAGCTCCCCTTCTACGGTAACCCCATAGGGATGAGCCAGCTTCACCACTTCGCGGGTCAGCTCCACATTTTCTTCATAAGGAAGGGCGGAACCATCGATCATCACGGAGGTGTAACCGCCGTCAATGCAGGCTTTGACCGACTCCGTGCTTTTCCCGTGATCCAGATGCAGGGCAATCGGAATCGGGCTGTCCGCGCCGTATTTCCTGACCGCATCAGCGATCACCTTGGCGCCTTTGCGTTTTACGTCAAGATCCGCATGCATAAAATCTGCGGCGCCGCCCATGTAAGCGTTGGAAGCTTCCGCCCCCTGCAAAATAGCGGCGGAGTGCAGCAGTTCATGGATGCGGATCGCAGCCGCGATCTGCCCGTCGCTGTTCATGTTGAAAGCACCCTGACCGTAATGATATCTGTCAGCCGCCTCCAAAATCGACCTCATCGGAACTAACATGTTTCCTTCTTTCTCTGCTTGGCTTCAAATCATTGAATCGTAAATTTACTTTATTTATTTGATTAATAAATTACCAGAAACAGAGCACTTTGTCAATGGTTAAGCTTACAATCCGGATGTCATATGAAAAGCGTGATTATTGTCAGGTTTTTTGAATGATTTGCTCATTTTACTCGTAATATACGTCAAAACAGCGTCATATACCGGCCTTGGAATCCATTGACAAAGTCAAAGATTTGGGTATTATTTATTTCAATGAATTAACTAATATTTGTATCAGCAGTATCATAGGAGGAATTTCAATGAAAAAGTTGTTTTCTGTCGTGCTCACGCTGGTCTTCGTACTTGCGGGGTGTTTAACCGCTTTCGCCGCACCGAATGACGGCGTACTGGATGTTGCTTACTCCATCGTTCCCGATTCACTGACCCCGTTCCGTCCGGAAACCAACCGTGACGCACCTTATTTCATCGAAATCTGCGAATCCCTCGCGGTCTTTGATGAGAACAAGGAACTGATTCCCTGGCTTGCCAAATCCTGGAACACCGATGACAACGGTTTCACCTACACCGTTGAGCTGAACGAAGGCATTAAGGATTCCGCCGGGAACCCGTTCACCGCCGAAGACGCGGTCTGGTTCATTTCCGAATCCATGGCCCGCGCACTGAAACCGGTTTACAATAAGATCGAATCCGTCGAACAGACCGGCGACTTGACCTTCACGCTGAAACTCAAGTCCAACATTGTCGGCAGCTTTGAAAAGATCATGACCGAAACCTACGGCATCACAAAAGCCGCCTTCGAAGCCAGCTCCGATGAATTCGGTTCTTCCCTGATTTCCACTGCGCCCTATACCGTCACCTCTTTTGTTCCTTCTTCTGAAATGACGCTGGAACTGCGTGATGATTATTGGCAGGACACCGCCAATATGCCTGTTGTCGCACAGCCGAAAGTCGCCAAGATCCATTGGGTTCAGATTGCTGAAGCTTCCCAGATGGGGATCGCTTTGGAAACCGGCGTCGTCGATATGGTCATGCGTATGCCCATCGCGACCGGCATCCAGTACGAAGGCAATCCGGATTACGTCATCGAAAAGACCTCCGGTCATCAGGGTTATCAGCTCTTCTTCTCGGGCGCGGAAACTTCACCCGTTGCCAATGATCAGAAGCTGCGCCAGGCGATTGCCTACTCCATCGACAACGACGCGCTCATTACCGCCCTTTCCTACGGCAACGGCGAACGCCTCGCCGATGTCCACTCCCCGATCATGATCGGCTACAACCCGAAATGGGAAGATGAAGAGAACTATTCTTATAATGTTGAAAAGGCGAAGCAGCTGGTCGCTGAATCCGACTATGCGGGTCAGACCCTTTCCATTCTCTGCTCCGGCAACGGCGACCTGCCCCGCATCGCGCAGATGCTGCAGGCTTTCATGATGCAGGCCGGCATCAATGTCGAAATCAACGCCGCTGAAATGGCTTACATCGTTGCCAACCGTCTGGACGGCACCAAGTATGACATGTTCATCAACACAATCGGCGGCACCTACCTTGCCGACGCCTGGGCCATCCGCTACGACCCCAATGCCTATGCCACCGGTGACGGCACTTCCCGTAAAGATTATGTCCTCGGCGAAATGCTGTACGAG
>CAVESB010000014.1:0-32426 GCA_963618265.1 bacterium | reverse complement strand
AGGAGATTCTTGTTACATTTGTTTTAAGGTTTGTTTTAAAGTGTCAAACTCCCGGCTTAAGCGCGGTTGACAGGGGGCGGGTACTCGATTATCGGGCGGTTATTGCTGATTGATTATGACGTATTCTTTTTCTCTTACAAAGATTTTACGCATAACAACCTCCGACGCGGCAGGTTCTCATTTATAATAACAGCATGGGAAATTACAACACTGCTTTGATCATCTGCCGCATTCTGACCATGGTCATCGCGTTCACGGTTCACGAGTTCGCGCACGCTTGGACGGCGGTTCGGCTGGGTGATGAGACGCCCCGCCTGGACGGGCGGCTGACGCTGAACCCGATCCGCCACATCGACCCCTGGGGCGCGCTGATGCTGATCATCTGCGGCTTCGGCTGGGCAAAACCCGTGCGCGTGAATCCCCGCGCCGTGACCTCGCAGAACCGCGCCGGCATGATGCTTGTTTCTGCCGCCGGTCCGTTCGCCAATTTGCTGATGGCGTTGGTCGCCGGCGTTTTCCTGCGCTTGGGGATCGCCTCGGCGAAACCCATCCTCGGGCTGAGTTTTCTGCCGAGTGCGCGTTATTTCCTGACACAGTTCGCCTGGATTAATATCGTTTTGATGGTCTTCAACCTGATCCCGCTGTCCCCGCTGGACGGTGAGAAAGTCGTCGGCTATTTCATTCGCGGAGAGGCGCGGAACACCTGGATGTCGATTCAGCAATACAGCCGTCAGATCCTGATCCTGCTCTTCTTCGTCCTGCCTTATGTCCGCGTGACCTTCGCTGAAGACCTGCTCTCGAACATTTCCTACTTTCTTTACAGAATCATCATCGGAGGATAATCACAAATGGCAAGCATTGTTTCCGTCATCGGTTTGGGTGAAATCGGCGCGTCTTTCGCGATGGCGCTCAAAGAACAGGGGGATTCCTTCCACGTCATCGGCGCGGATCTTTTGAAGTCCGCCGAAGAGCGGGCAAAGGAAGCCGCTTGGGTGGATGAGATCATCCATAACGTCTACGATGCCACAGCGGAGGCGGATCTCGTCATCCTTGCCGTCCCTGCGGATGAGACGAAAGCAACCCTGGAGCTGATCGGACATGATCTGCGGGATTCGGCGGTCGTTCTGGACTGCTGCCCGACGAAAACCGCCGCCGCCGGCTGGGCGCGGCAGTATATGAGTCAGCCTGAGAACTACGTCGGTATCTGGCCCGGCATTGCCGCGAAATACATGAGCGAACCGCAGGCGGGAGCCGGGAGCTCTCACGCGGATCTGTTCAAGGGCGCGACGATGTACATCTGCCCCGACAGCAAGACCTCCGAAACCACGGTGAACCTGGCTTCCGGGCTTGCGCGTATGCTTGAGATGGAATGTTCCTTCACCGACCCTGCCGAGCTGGACGGCATCCTTGCCGCCGATTGGCATCTGCCGGTCATGCTGGGTTACTCCCTGGTCGGCTGCCTTGCCGGGCGATCGGGCTGGGCGGATGGGAAAAAGGCCTGCGGCAAGGAATTCCGTTCCGCCTCCGCGCCGCTTTATAACGTCATTGACCGGGAAGAGACGGGCACCGCGCTGATGAACAACCGCGAGAACAACATCCGCATGATCAATGAGTACATCGCGGAGCTGAAGAAACTGCGCGACCTCCTGCAGAACAGGGACAGCGGCGGCCTGCGCAATTACATGACGGAGACCGGGCAGAGCGTTGAGCAATGGATCGCGGATTACCGTCAATCCAACCTTGCCGCGAGCGATACAAGCCCGAAAGTTGAAGTGAGTGCCGCGGAAACCTTCCGCCAAACCTTTTTCGGAGGCTTCTTACGCAACAGGAAGAAGGAATAGCCCCGCTGTATTACTGCTACATCCTGCGCTGTAAGGACGACACACTCTACACGGGCATCACGAACGATCTTGAACGCCGTTTGAAGGCGCACAACAGCGGCAGAGGCGCGGCGTATACCGCTTCCCGCTGTCCCGTGCGGCTTGTTTACGCGGAGGCTGTCGGCACGAAAGGCGATGCCCTGCGCCGGGAGCGGCAGATCAAAGGCCTGACGCGGGCGCGGAAGCTTGCGCTCATTGACGGAGAAACGAAAGAAAGAGAAACATGAATGGAAGAAAGTAAATTCACCTCGGGATTTATCAGCGTTGTCGGCAGACCGAATGTCGGCAAGTCGTCCCTGATCAACCTGCTCCTGGGGCAGAAAATCGCGGCGGTCTCCCCCCGTCCGCAGACGACGCAGCGCGTTCAGCTGGGCATCCTTTCGGATGAAACCTCTCAGATGATCTTCATGGATACGCCGGGCATTCATAAACCGCTCTCCAAATTGGGTACGGCAATGAATGACGCCGCTGTGGAGACAATCGCGGATTCCGACATCGTGCTCTGGATTGTCGATATTTCCGTCAAGCCGAACAGCGAGGACGAGACAGCGGCGGAGAAAATCAAGCTGGGCGGTCCGCAGGAAAAAGCCGTCATGGTGCTGAATAAGGTCGATTTGGTGAATCCGAACCAGAAGGCGGAGAACGAGAACTTCTACCGCAAGCTGCTGCCCGGCGCGAAGCGCATGGCGGTTTCCTGCCGAGCGCGCAGCGGCATCAATGAGCTCACCGCCGAATTGAAGTCCCGCCTTCCCGAAGGCCCCGCTTTCTATGACCCGGAGCAGATCACCGACCTTTATGAACGGGATATCGCTGCGGATCTGATCCGCGAATCCCTGCTGAAGAACCTTTCCGATGAAGTTCCTCATGCCATCGCCGTCCGCGTTGATGAATACAAAGACCGTTCCGAGACAAATTCATACATTGCCGCCACCCTGCTGCTGGATCGCGAATCCCATAAGGGCATTGTGATCGGCAAAGGCGGCGAGATGATCAAGAAGATCGGGCAGGATGCCCGCCGCGAGATCGAGAAGCTGACCGAGCGGAAAATCTTTCTGGAGTTGCGCGTCAAGGTCAAAAAGAATTGGCGCGATGATGAAACCCTGCTCAAACAGCTCGGTTTGAAAAAAGTTGACGTGAAAGAATAATCAATTTGGAGAAATTTCTGTGAAAAAGTATTTGTTTGTGTTGTTTGTATTCGTTTTCGCTTCGCTGCTTGCCGGATGCGGAAGCAGTCAGCCGACCGCTGCGCCGGCTGAAGAAGCTGCCGTCACAGCCGAAACCGAAACCGTCTCCGAACCGAAGATGGGCGGCTCCGTGACCGTCGGCATTTCCAACGATCTGGACACCAGCCTGGATCCGCATACCTCCACTTCCGCCGGGAAGCGCGAGATCTTCTATAACATCTTCGAAGGGCTTGTCAAATCAGATGAGGACGGAAATTTCGTGCCCGCTCTGGCGGAATCCTATGAGATCAGTGATGACGCGACGCTCTTCACCTTTCATCTGCGCCAAGGCGTGAAGTTTCATAACGGTTCCGACATGACTGCCGAAGACGTTGTGTATACGCTTGACCGCTGCCGCGGCGCGGACACCGGCGTAGCCCTTCTGGCTGCCTATGCGCAGATCGAGTCTGCCACCGCCACGGACGACTACACGGTGGAGATCAAACTCTCCGAACCGAACATTGAGTTCCTTGCCTATCTGACCACTGCCGTTGTTCCGAGTGATTATGACGGACAGGATACCTTCCCGATCGGCACCGGTCCGTTCAAATACAAGTCCCGCTCCGTTCAGGAAAACATCGTTCTGGAGAAGAACAGCGAATATTGGGGCGAATCGGCTTATCTGGATGAAGTTGTCTTCAAGATCGTCGAAAACACCGACGCCATGACCCTTGCCATGCAGTCCGGCTCCATTGATATTGCCGTACACCGTGTCGCCTCCGACCTGGAGAACATTGACAGAGCGAAGTACGATCTGATCGAGACCCCCTCCAACATTGTGCAGGCGATGTACCTGAACAACGCCGTTGAACCGCTGAATGACATCCGCGTCCGTCAGGCACTGAATTACGCCGTCAATATCGACGACGTGATCACCATGACCAATGACGGCCTCGGCATTCCGCTGGGTTCCTCCATCTATCCGTCCTTCGGCAAATACTTCATGCCCGAGCTGGCGGATGCCTACCCCTACGATCCCGAGAAAGCGAAGAGCCTGCTGAAAGAAGCCGGTGCCGAAGGCATGTCCCTGACCATTACCGTGCCGTCCAACTACACTGTACACGTCAACGCCGCCCAGGTTATTGCCGAGGAACTGAAAGCAGTCGGCATTAATGCCAAAATCAATCTCGTCGAATGGGCTACCTGGCTCAGCGATGTCTATCAGGGACGTAATTTCGAGGCGACTGTTGTCGGCTTCGACGCTTCCTACCTGACCGCCCGCGCCCTGCTGGAGCGCTTCATGTCCGACAACGCCAAGAACATGATCAACTTCAACAACGCCGATTACGATGCCGCCATGAAAGCCGCCTTCGCCGCCACGGATGACGCTTCCCAGACGGAGTATTACAAGACCGCCGAGAAGATTCTCTCCGACGAAGCCGCGAATGTCTACCTGATGGATCCGAACGAGATCACCGTCGTCAGTAATAAGCTCGGCGGGTATGTCTCTTACCCGATGTTCGTGATTGACATGTCGAAGGTGTATTACAAGTAAAAGCAGTGAGGTGTCGGAAGTGCGCGCGCACTTCCGACACCTCACCCATCCGCCGCGGCAGTGAACACTATTGCGGATGCTCAATACACGGAATCGTGCATCGGAAACATCTTGACACCACATACGGTACCATGTACAATCAAGAAGGTTTATGTGGAAATGGTAAAACAAATTGTGGAAAGTGAGGGTGCCAATGAAAACATTGAATGAATACCTTGCCCTGCCTTACCGCATGGAAATTACAGAAGACCGCGACGAAGGCGGGTACGTCATTTCTTTTCCGGAACTTCCCGGCTGTGTTACCTGCGGCGAGACAATTGAGTCCGCTGTTGCGAATGCCGAGGACGCGAAGCGAGCGTGGCTTAGCGCGGCGTTGGAGGAGGGAATCGCGATTCATGAACCGGATGCATTGAAAAACTATTCCGGTCAGTTCAAGCTGCGTATCCCAAAGAGCCTGCACCGCTCGCTCGCGGAGCACGCCGAGAGCGAAGGAATCAGCTTGAATCAGTATTGCGTCTATCTGCTCTCCAAAAATGACGGCGCACTTGTTCAATAAGCGTGAAATTTCAGAGACGGGGAACAGCGGTCAGAAACCGAGATGACATCCTTCGCCGGTAATGACAAAGCCGTTATCTCGGTCTCTCGGTCGATAAAGGGCGGATCTCCGATTCGTGCTTCCCGCTTCTCCGCTGTTTTTTACATATCCAAAATAATCGTCACCGGTCCGTCATTCAGCAGTTCAACCTGCATATACGCACCGAAGACGCCGGTTTGCGTCGGGACGCCCTGCTCCCGCAGCAGCTCAACAAAGCGATCCACCAGCGGAGCGGCGAGGGCGGGCGGCGCGGCGTTGACGAAGGACGGACGGTTGCCCCGCGAACAGTCGGCATAGAGCGTGAATTGAGAGACGACGATCGCTTCCCCGCCGACATCCCGCACGCTGAGATTCATTTTATCCTCGGCATCACGGAAGATGCGCATTGCGGCGATTTTTTTCGTCATCGCCTTGGCTTTCTCCTCCGTGTCCTCAGGACCGACACCCAGCAGGATCAACAGCCCTTGCTCAATGGACGAGATCCGCTCTCCGTCAACGCTGACGGAGGCATGCGATACCCTTTGAATTACCGCACGCATGGTTCACTTCGCCACATTATTGATCGGCGCACCCGCCAGGAAGGCGCGGATGTTCCTGACCGCGATATCGAGCAGACGTTTGCGCGCCGCCGTGGTCATCCATGCCAGATGCGGCGTGATATGGCAATTCGGAGCACCGAGCAGCGGATTGTCCGCCGTGATCGGCTCGGAGGAAACCACATCCACACCGGCGGCATAGACCTTCCCCGAACGCAGTGCATCCGCCAGATCCTGCTCATTGATCAGGGGGCCGCGGCCGGTGTTCAGGATGATCACGCCGTCTTTCATCTTCGCGATATTCTCTTTATTGATGATGCCCTCCGTCTCCGGGAACAGTGGACAGTGCAGGCTGATCACGTCGGACTTCGCCAACAGCTCATCAAGCGTAACGTATTCGGCGAGAGCTTTGCCTTCCTCGCGGACAGAGCGGCTGTAAGCGATGATGTTCATGCCGAGTGCTTTCGCGATTTGGGCGACGCGCTGACCGATGGCGCCGAAGCCGATGATGCCGAGCGTCTTGCCGCGCAGTTCAATCAGCGGCCACTTCGTGTCGTAGAACATCGGGTCAAGACTCGCCGACCAGGCACCGCCGTGGACAATGGCATTATGATGCCCGACATGCTGGCAGATCTCCAACAGGTGCGCAATGGTCAGCTGTGCCACGGAATCCGTGCTGTAAGCGGGGATATTGCTGACGACAACGCCGTGTTCCTTGGCGGCTTTCACATCCACGTTGTTATATCCCGTGGCAAGCTCGCCGATATATTTTAAATTCGGGCAGGCTTCGATAATCTCACGGGACATATTGATCTTGTTTTCAAGCACCATTTCCGCGCCGCCGATGCGCTCAAGAATCGTCTCTGCGTCATTCGCAGTCCGCTCATAGACCGTCAGATCCCCGAATTCCTTCAGGGCATCCCAGGTCAGGTCATCACTTGTGACGGCGCCGCCGTCCAAAATTACAATCTTCATCCGTTTATCCTCTCAACTCCCGAATCACCGCGGCGGGATCCTCCGCGCAGACAACCGCCGTCCCGGCGACAAGCACCGTCGCCCCGGCGTCAATGATCGAACGCGCATTGTCTGTTTTCACGCCGCCGTCGACCTCGATTTCAATCTCCCTGCCGCTCTTCTGAACCATCACGGCAAGACGCTCGAGCTTGCGCAGGGTGCCCGGAATGAACTTCTGCCCGCCGAAGCCCGGGTTGACGGACATTGCCAGCAGCAGGTCGGCGCTGTCCATCACATATTCCAGCACGGATTCGGGCGTGGCGGGGTTCAGCGCGACACCTGCCTTCTTTCCCAGAGCGTGAATCCTCTGAATGATACGGTCAAGATGAACGCAGCCCGGCGCTTCGTAATGCACAGTGATGAGATCCGCGCCCGCGGCGGCAAACTCATCCAGCAGAATCCCCGGATCGCGGACCATCAGATGCGCGTCAAGGAAGGTGTCCGTCAGCTGCCGCAGATCCGCGACCGTCTTCGGACCGAAAGTCAGGTTAGGGACAAAGTTCCCGTCCATGATGTCCAAATGGATCCAGTCCGCCCGCGCCGCGTCCAGCATGCGCACGGTGGAACCGATCTCGCACATATTCCCGTTCAAAATAGATGGAGCAATCTTTGTCACGTTCGCCTCCCGAATCTTTTCTATAATTTATAACACATTCCCGCCCGTACCTGCGCGAAAACACGCAATGACGGGCAATGTTGAATTATAATGAGTGGGAAAGAAAACAACTGAAAGAGAACTGCCCATGAACACAAGTGATTATGAGAGTGCCGCGCGCAAACGCTACAACCGCCGCGGGCTTTTCGCTGAGCCGAAGACAGCGCGTCAGGTGTCACAGAACAAGCTGTCCCACATTTTGATCCCCTCGCTGAGTTTTTACATTTATTCCCTGATCGCGGGCGCAATCGCGGCGGCGGCGTTGATGCTGAACACCGACTCCCTGCGCCTGCTGGCGTTGGCATTCATGCCCTTCTGCGGACCGCTGATCGGCATTGCCCTGGGCTGTGCGGCGGGATCAATCCGCTTCCTCTTCCAATCCCTTTATAAAGCGTTGCTGTCAATGCTCCTCTTCGTGACCGGATCTGCTGTGGTGATCCTCTGCCTGCAGAACCGCTTCACGCCTGCGGACGGGCGAGCCGCCGCGTTCTTCGTGACGGATCTGTGGACTGTTCCGACGGCGCTGATCTGCGCCTTGCTCTGCGTGGTTCAACTGCGCCGTGACGGACATCTGACCCAGGCCTTCGGCGCTGTGACGCTGTCTTTCGTTCTCTTCCCGCTGACCGCCGCGGTTTGGGGCGCGTTCTCCGGCTCCCGCGATGTACTCTTCGGTGCGCTGCGCGTCTCACTTCTCTTCGCGGCACTGACTGTCGCGGCAGCCGTTACCGCGCTGATCTTCACCCGTGCGGCAAGCCTGACCACAGCCGCTGTCGCGATGTGCCTGCTTGCAATCGCCGCCGGCGGTTTTTCCGCCGCAAGTGCGCTCAAGGTCACTTCTCCGAACGCCGCCCTTGACGGCCGCAGCGCCGAATTGCTGAACAGCGCGAACCTGCTGACCTACACCCCGACGAACACAGCCACGGCGACAGGCACCCCGACCATGACGCTGACACCGACCAAAACAGCCACGCCGACCATAACCCCGACTGCGACCGATACGCCGACCGCGACCGAGACGACAACCATGATGCCGACGGATACCGCGACACCGACCGTCACGAACACGGCGACCGTCACCCCAACCATCACGCCGACGCGGACCTTGATCCCGACCCTGACGCCGACGGTCACGAAGTTCCTCACGGCGACGCCGGTGTACGGGATCGTGAACGCCAAGGGCGACGTCGGTGTGCTCGTGCGCAAAGATCCCTCGATCACCGCGGATGTGATCCGCTCGGTTTATAATGACTCCGTTCTGGAGATGACCGGCAATACGGCAGAGAAGGACGGGATCCTCTGGGTCAGCGTCCGCACGAATGAAGGCTACGACGGCTGGGTGGCGGAGAGCGTCCTGCGTACCGCCACGCCGGAACCGAGATAAAAGCGGGCAGCGCGGAGTAATACGCTCCGCGCTGTCAAATTCCATAAAGCGGATTTCGCGTGCGTCGAAAAATTCATTCCCATGAATTCTCTCTGCATGGTAGAATTAGCGTGTATGGAAACCGAATTCGCCCGCTCTATTTCTCAAGTCAAGATTGAGAACTTCAATCAGGCCTGCCTTAACCTGTTTAAAGATCTCTCTCTGGAGTCGTTGATGCAACGGATTGTCTACATCGCGGCGACTTGGACAAACAGCTCATACTGCATCTGCGGTTTGAGCTCGTCCCGGCGCGGGTATTACTCGGAATATCAGACGTACGGCTTCTCTCAGTCCGAAACACGGCTGCTGGTCGCAAAACGGGATCAGGCGATCCTTGCCATCCCGTCCGATGAATCCATTCGTGTAGAAGGGCGCGACCGCTGCCGCAGGTATCGGGTTTTCAACACGGGCAGAAGTCTGCATAACGCCCCGATTGTGGATTCGCTGCTTTTCATCCCGGTCTTTTTTGAACAGAATCAAATCGGCGCCATCACGCTCCTTAATAAAATCGGCGCCACCGGTTACACCGCGCAGGATCAGGAACTGATTGAGAACCTTGCGGCGTATGCGGGCATTGCCATCAATAACGACCGCCTTTACAACCAGTCCGCAGTGCGTGAGAAGATGCTGACCAAGCGCAACGAGGGGCTCTCCCTGCTGAACGAACTTGGCCGCATTTACACAAGTAACGATGGGAATCTGGAGCATGTCGTGAACGACATGATGTCGATGATTACCGGCTGCCTGGGCTTGGAGACTGCGGAGCTCTTTCTCAACTCTGAGGAGAAGCCCGATGAGTTCAGCCTGATGTACCACGCCGGTTATGAGGGCGGGTTCAGTCTGCTGGGTCTGGAAACCGTCGAACTCGGCGAGGGTCTGTTGGGCGAGTGCGCCGCGGAAAACAGGATCTACCGCCTGAATGATGAACAGCTCTCCATTGTCAATGAAAGGGATCTGCTGCGCACGAACCTGAATTACATGGTGATCCTGCCGCTGCCCGCTGCGGACGGCGTGATCGGGCTGGCAGTTCTCGGCGGACGCTTCGCCGAGGGCGAGGAGGAACCGGACGAGACGCTGCTCTCTTCCATTGCGGGCTGGCTTGCGCCGGTGGTTCAGAACCTGCGCATGGTGCGGCAGAAACAGAAGATCGCCATTCTTGAGGAACGCGAACGCATCGGCATGGATCTGCATGACGGCGTGATTCAGTCCATTTACGGCGTCGGGCTGATGCTTGAACATGCCCGCCTCACCGCGGAGCAGAACCCGGAGAAAACCGCGGACAGTATTCACGCCGCCACGGAGGCCTTGAACGCCACCATTCGCGACATCCGCTCTTACATTATGAACCTCAAGCCGGACAAACTGACCCATGAGAACATCGTGCAGAGTATGCAGCGTCTGGCGAATGAGTTCCATGCCAACACCTTCGTCCCCGCGAAGTTCGTCGCGAAAGTCGAACATGTCGAAGCCCTGGACGAGGCGCGGACGAACGTCTTTTACATGATCTGCAAGGAAGCCCTCTCCAACATTTCCAAGCACGCCCACGCGAAGAACGTGACGGTCAACTTTTCCGAAATGGGGAAGCGTTTCGTTCTCATCGTGCAGGATGACGGGGACGGCTTCGACACCGGCAAACAACGTAAAAATACCAGTCACGGCGTGACGAACATGTTCACGCGCACACGGAGCCTGGGCGGCGATATGGACATCACCTCCGCGCCCGGCCGCGGGACGACCGTGATCGCCTGGCTGCCCATCAACAAAGCTGAAGAGGATTAGCTGTGGAAGATATCAGAAACGGACAGGAACATTCAAGCAAGGCTGCGGAGCGCGGCGAACCTTCCTATGTATGGCGCGCCGGGCAAATCCGCCGCATGGAGCTGATCAAAAAATACGCCGGGGAACGGATCAACGGCTGTGTTCTGGAGGACGGCTGCGGCGTCGGCTCTTACCTTTCCCGTTTTATGCTGACCGCCGGGCACGCTGTCGGCATCGAGATTGAATACGAACGCGCACACGCCGCGAGGCAGCTCTGCACGGGCGCCAACGCCGATGTTGTGACCTCCTGCGGTGAGTATCTGCCCTTTCGGGATGAATACTTCGACCTGATTCTCAGCCACGAGGTCATTGAGCACGTCAATGACGACCTGCTCTGCGTGCGTGAGATGGTGCGCGTATTGAAGCCGGGCGGGCGGATCGTGCTTTTCTGCCCGAACCGCGGCTATCCTTTTGAGACGCACGGCATTTACTGGAAGGGTGAGTACCACTTCGGCAACAAGCTCTTCGTGAACTACCTGCCCCGCTCCCTGCGGGACAAACTCGCGCCGCACGTCAACATTTACACCGCAGACGACCTGGAGAAGCTTTTCGCCGGCCTGCCGGTCAAATTCGTGGAGCGCACCGTCATCTTCGGCGCATACGACAACCTGATCCGCCGCTTCGGCATCCTCGGCAAAGGCCTGCGCGCCGTGCTGCAGGGGCTTGAGAAAACGCCGCTGCGCGTCCTCGGACTTTCCCATCTCTGGGTCATTGAAAAAACCGCTTAGGAAAACAGATCATGATGAAATATCACATTTGGACAGAAGGCTGCCAGATGAACGTGGCGGACTCACAGCGTCTTGCCTCCGCTCTGGAAAGCCTCGGTTATGAAGAATCCGACGTCCCCGATAACGCGGATGTCGTTGTGTTGAACACCTGCATGGTGCGTCAGTCCGCTGAAGACCGCGCACTCGGACGTCTCGGCTCGCTCAAGCCGCTGAAGATGAAGAACCCTGACATGATCATCGGCTTGATGGGCTGTATGGTCGGCAACGGCGACACGACGCAGCTGCGCAAAAAGCTGAAAACGGTCGATGTTTTCGCCCCGCCCTCCAACCCCAAGCCGATTGTGGATTACGTGATCAGCCGCAATCTCGCCAATGAACAGCGGGAGCAGTCGGAAGCCGCTTTTGCCTGGCAGCCGGGTGAGATTCTGCTGCCGAAGAACCAGCGGCAAACCGCCGTCTCGGCGTACGTGCCGATTGTGTACGGCTGCGCCCATGCCTGCTCTTACTGCATTATCCCTTACAAACGCGGCCGCGAACGTTCCCGTGACCCGCAGGAGATCATGGCGCACATCCGCTCTCTGGCGGAGCAGGGCGTGAAGGAAATCACCCTGCTCGGGCAGATCATCGACCGCTACGCCCACGACAACCCGGATTATCCCTCCCTGCCGCAACTCCTGCGCATGGCGCACGAAGTCCCCGGCATCGAACGCATCCGCTTCCTGACCTCCCATCCGAACTGGATGACGGATGAATTGCTGGAGACGGTGCGTGACCTGCCGAAGGTCATGAACCACATCGAGGTGCCGGCACAGTCCGGCAGCGACAAGGTGCTTGAGACCATGCGCCGCGGCTACACTGATGCGCAGTACCGTGATATCATCGCCCGCATCCGCGATATCATCCCCAACGTCTCCATCGGGACGGATATCATCGTCGGCTTCTGCGGTGAGACGGAAGAGGAATTTGAGGACACGGTCAGGCAGCTCAGCGACCTGAAGCTCAATGTCGTTCATCTTGCCCGCTACTCACCGCGCAAGGGAACGCTTTCGGAACGCACCATGGCGGACGATGTCAGCGAAGAAGAGAAGTGGCGCCGCTTCCGCGTCATTGAGAAACTGCAGGAAGGCATCGCGGAAGAGCTTCATGCCAAACTGCTCGGGCAGACGGTCAAGGTTCTTTTTGAGGAAAAGAAACAGAACCGCTGGATCGGGCGTACGGAAAACATGGACCTCGTCTTTGTCGATTCCGAACGCGACCTGTCGGGGCAGATCGTCCCGGTGAAGATCACCTGGACCGGCCCCTGGACCATGATCGGGGAAATCTGACATGATGGATGAAAAGTCCCTTGCGATGCTTGAGTACCCTCAAGTCATCGGCAAATTGGCTTCCTTTGCCGATTTCAGCCTGTCCGAGAAACG
Source organism: bacterium (assembly GCA_963618265.1). GTDB lineage: Bacteria > Chloroflexota > Anaerolineae > Anaerolineales > Anaerolineaceae > Flexilinea. The sequence continues at coordinate 19,644 of CAVESB010000014.1, read as the reverse complement.
CGCACGGGAACTGAAACCTTACACGGATCCGTCGGTCATCCGTTACAAACTCGCGCTGGTGACGGAAGCGAGGCGGCTGCTCAGCGTGAACGACAGCATCCGCCTCGGCGGCTGTTTTGACGCCGCGCCGCTGCTGGCATTGGCGGGAAAGTCCGGCACCCCGGGCGGGGAAGAGATTCACCGCCTTGCCTACATGCTTTCCGTCGGCAGGGATCTCGGACGTTCCCTGAAATACCACGCTGACGAATACCCGAAGCTCGCCGCCATGGCGGGCGGTCTGGTTCCGCCGAAGGGACTGATTGAAACCATCAGCCGCACCGTCACGGATAAGGGTGAGGTGCTCGACTCCGCCTCGATCAAACTGACGCAGATCCGTCAGGAAGTCCGCAATGCGTACAGCCGCCTCATGGGCAGGCTGGAAAAGATCCTGCGCGATCCGCGTTATCAGCCGATGATTCAGGAACCCATCATCACCCAACGCTCCGGCCGCTACGTCATTCCGCTCAAAGTCGAATACAAAACGCAGCTCAAGTCCATTGTGCATGATCAATCCTCGTCGGGCTTGACCCTTTTCGTGGAGCCGCTCTCTGTGGTGGATGCCAACAACAGCTATCAGGAGCTGCAGCTCGCGGAACGTGATGAAGTCCGCCGGGTGCTTGCCATGCTCAGCGCGGAAATCGCGGAACATGCGGCTGAAATCCGCACGGTCAATGAGACGTTGGCGGAGATTGACTTCACCCTGATGTGCGCCAAATACGCGGATCACCTCAAGGCCAACGAGCCGATTCTTGCGGAGAAGCGGCACAGGACCGGCAACCCCGTGATCAAGCTCTACGGCGCACGTCATCCGTTGCTGCCGCTTGAGAAAGCCGTCCCGATTGATGTGGCGCTCGATGAAGATTGCTTCATGGTCGTGATCACCGGTCCGAACACCGGCGGTAAGACCGTCACGCTGAAAACGATCGGGCTGATGATCCTCATGACCCAGTCCGGCTTGCACATTCCCGCCGAATCCGGTTCCGAACTCTCCTGCTTCCAAGATGTCTTCGCCGATATCGGCGACGAACAGTCCATTGAGCAGTCACTTTCGACCTTCTCCGGTCATATGACGAACCAGATCCGCCTGCTGAAGCGCGTCAACGGAAAGACGCTCGTTCTGTTGGACGAACTCGGCTCCGGCACCGATCCGCAGGAAGGCTCCGCGCTGGCGCGCGCCATCCTGCAATATCTGGTTGATCACCGCGTCCCCTGTTTCGCCGCGACCCACTTCTCCGAGTTGAAGATGTTCGCCCAATCCGTGCCGGGCGTGACGAACGCCTCCATGGAGTTCGATCTGAAAACCCTGCGCCCGACTTATCATCTCACCATCGGCTTGCCGGGACGCTCCAACGCCCTGCTGATCGCTAAAAAACTCGGACTGCCCGAAGAGATTCTGAATAACGCGCAGAAGACCATCAACCCGACCGACATGAACGTTGACAACCTGCTGGACGATATCCGCCGGCAGGTTGACGCCGCCAGAAAGGCGCGCTCTCATGCCGACAGAACCCGATCGCTTGCGGAGAATGAACGCCGCGAATTGCAAAAACGTCTTGAGACGATTGAGGAAGAGCGCGAACGGATTCTGCGTGAATCCCAATCCGCGCTGGAGGACGAGGTCAGCGAACTGCGGGAGGAACTCTCCCGCATCAAGCGCAGCATGGCGCGAAGCGGCGCCCCGCTTGATGAGATGAAGCAGCTGGAAAAAGATCTGCGTGCGGCGGATAAGCTGGTCAGGGACAGCGGCGAAAAAACGCTGAAACAGAGCAAGCCCGTCGTTCGGGACGACCGCCCGCTCAAGGCCGGCGACAAGGTTCGTGTACGTTCTCTCGGAACCGAGTCCCTCGCCGTCATTTCCAATATTGACGGGGACGAGGCGGAAATTCAGCTCGGCAGTCTGCGTATGCGCGTGCCGTTGCGCAGCCTGGCCCGCAAAAATGAGACCGACGAACCCGCGGCGGAAGCCGAACCCGAACGCAAGGCGGCGAAAACCTCGCTTGAAGTCTTTCATCCCTCACCGGGGGTTGAGATTGACCTGCGCGGTTTGGACAGTCTGGACATGACCGACCGGCTTGAGAAGTATCTGGATGAGGCATCCCTGGCGGGGCTGCCTTATGTCCGCGTGATTCACGGCAAGGGCACGGGCGTTCTGCGCCGCACGGCGCGGAAGGTGCTGCTTGCCAACGCCAACGTGAAATTCATCGAGTCCGGCAAGGACTCCGAAGGCGGCGACGGCGTCACCGTTGCCCATTTAAAGAGCTGAGATCGTGAAACAGAGCCGCCTTCTGCCCCTGTTGCTTCTGCTTTTCTGCGCCGCGCTGTGTTTCAGCGGCTGTATCGAGATTCATGTGCAGTCGCTGGTCACCCCGACCGTGCCAACCCCGTCGCGAACCCCCGTGCCGACCGATACGCCCGAGCCGACGGAAACCGTCATGTGGTTCCCGCCGACCTCCACCCCGCGCCCGCTGAACACCCCGACACCCTTCCCGACGGTCAATCAGCTGCCCTCTCTCGGCAGGCTGTTGCTTGCGGACGACTTCTCGGACGAGAGCAGCTGGCAGACCTACCGCTCATCCGCCGGGAACGCGGTCATTGCCAACAACGAGCTGACCCTTGCCGTGCAGGACAGCGCGGGGCTGATCGCGTCCTATGCCTCCCTGCCGCAGTATGGCGATTACTTCCTGAGCGTGAATGTGGACCTCTCCATCTGCACCTATTATGAAGATTGGTACGGCATCGCCTTCCGCGTCGTGGATTCCGGAAATTACTACCGCTGGCTGTTCAACTGCCTCGGTCAGACCCGTGTGGATCACATTTATAAGGGGCGGATCTATGTCCTGAAAGACTGGGCGGCGAACGGCGTGATCCGCAACTTCGCCCCGCAGAAATTCCGCGCCGCCATCGCCGCGAACGGTTCGACGCTGAACTTTTACGCGAATGACACCCTGTTGATGACCGTGGAGAACAGCGTTTTCACCACCGGCGGTTACGGCGTGCAGCTGTATTCCACGGGGCACAGTCCGATGTCGGTCAGTTTTTCGGACTTCGAACTGTGGGAAGTCAGGCCATAGGCAGCGGCCGCTTCGGAGGCGCGAATTGCAAGATCTGGCGTGTGCGAATCCGTGCCTTGTGCCGGAGGGAAATATGCCGGTGAAAGCAAAACTCACGAATTTCACGAATCCCTTGACAGCACCCGGGAAAGGGGTAAAATATTGATTGTTGATTGATCCTCGATAGCTCAACGGCAGAGCGAGCGGCTGTTAACCGTTAGGTTCCCGGTTCGAATCCAGGTCGAGGAGCACAGAGAGCGCTTAAAAGGCGCTCTTTTTTCATCTTAAGACAAATCTGAACGATTGCTTATTTGAATAAAGGAAAGAATGACTACCCGAAACAAAACCTCCTTCACAATCTGCTTTTGCGCCGCCATGTTTTTTCTCGGCCTCTGCGCCTCCTACCTTGCGCCGCTGGTCACCCGCATCACCGGCAACATCGGCGTCACATTGAGCGTATTCTCCACCTTGATCATCCTCAAGTCCCTTGCCTACTCCGCCGGCAGCTTCCTGCTGGGACGGGTGCAGCGGCACATCCCGACCAACAGGCTCATTGCTGCCGGTCTGGTCATCCTGCCCGTTGTCACCTGGGTGTACCCGCAGACCCGCTCCGCCGCCGCGGTTGTCGCCGCGTTGCTGGTCTGGGGCGTTATGGGGGCGCTGATTGAAGGCGGCATTGATGTGCAAAACAGCCTGCTGCCCGAGGATTTCGCCGGGCGGCTGAATTACCTGCAATACGCCGCCATGAGCCTGGGCGCGATGGTCGGGCCGGTTCTGCTGAACCGTGTCATGAACAGCAGCGAGGATTTCCTGCGTCTGCCGTTTTGGACGGTTTTGCCCGCCGCGCTCTTTGCCGTGTGGATCTTCTTCCTCCCCGAACCGCAACCGTCGGAGCATCACGCCGCCGAGGAGCAGAAAGCCCCGCACAAGGGACTTTGCTCTCTTGTTATCGCTTCCGCCGTGCTGATGTTCTTCGCCTGCGGCGCGGACTGCGCCCTCAATGACTGGAGTCCGACTGCGGTGTTCCGTGAAGCCATCGCGGACGAGGCGGACGCGGCTCTGCTGCCGACGTTCTTCGCTGTCGGCTCACTGCTTTCCCGTTTCATCTCCGCCGCCGCGGTGAAGAAACTGAAAGCCGAAACCTCGTTCAGCATTTCCGTCACGCTGGTCTTCATCGCCGCCGCCGGGATGCTCCTGACGCGGAATTTCAACGTCATGCTTGGGCTGAATTTCCTCTTCGGCTTCGGCAACGGCGTTATTTTCTCCTCCCTGCTCCTGCTGCTGCGTTCCCGCGGTCATGCCGACGGGAATTCCGTGGGCTTCGTGATGGGGCTGAAGAACCTCGGCGATATGCTCATCCCCTGGCTGACGGGCATCACCCTTGACCTTGCCGGCGGAGCGGCCTGCTTCGGCGTGATTGCCGCCGCCTCCCTGACGGTCTTCCTGCTGCATTTTGCGGTTCGCGCTTCGGATGAAAAAGCGGTGCGCTGAAATTAACGGGGTATAATTAAACGTCCGTATGCTTACGGATACTTTTTGGAGGACTGATGGACATTACCTGGTACGGACATTCCTGTTTCAGAATTAACGAACGAAACCTCGGCAGCGTCGTCTGCGACCCTTATGATTATGAGAAAATCGGCTACGAACCGCTGAAACTGAAGGCGGACATCGTTACGATAAGCGCGGAGAAAGCGGGGCACAGCTGCCTTTCCTGCATTAAGACGGATGCTTTCGTCATTGACAGACCGGGCGAATACGAGGTCAAAGATATCTTTGTCACCGGTCACGCCGCCAACCGCAAGGGCGATCCCCGCAGTACGCTGTATGTGATCGAGTTCAACGGCGTATTCGCCGCCCACCTCGGCTGCATTACCCGCCCGCCGAGCGAGAGCGAAGTTGAGTCCCTCGGCGATGTGGATGTGCTGATGGTGCCTGTCGGCGGCGGCAGCTCCCTGAACGCGGAACAGGCGGCGGAGACGATCCGCATGATCCAGCCGCGCTTCGCCATCCCGATGCACTATGCCGTCTCCCGCACCATTCCCGAACTGGATCCGCTTTCCAAGTTCCTGAAGGTCATGGGGATTTCCGAAGTGAGCGAGACGTATACCACCTTTAAGGTGCCTGCCGAAACCAAAGAAGAAAAAGAACAGGCGACACGGGAAACCAAAATCATCATCATGGATCATCCGTTGGGCAATGACAGCAGCGCGGATGATGAGGAAGCTTCCGATGCAGCATAAACTGATCATGACCTGGGATATTCAGAAAGGGCACGAACGGGAATACTTCGACTTCCTGATCCATACCTTCATCCCGCGCATGAATCAACTGGGCTTTGAGCTCGGGGACGCCTGGGCGACGGTTTACGGCGCGGACGATGTGCCGCAGGTGCAGATCTGCGCCATTCTCCCGGATGAGTTGGAAGCCGAACGCCGCATGGCGCAGCAGGATTGGAAGGTTCTGCTGGATCGGCTTTTTGAATACGTGGAGAATTTCCAATCGAAGCTCGTTCCCGCCGGCAGCGGGTTCCAGTTCTGAGCGATGCGCGGCCTGCTCCGCTGGTTTGATGAGAACCGGCGGGATCTGCCTTGGCGTAGGTTCCGCACGCCTTATACGGCCTGGATCGCGGAGATCATGCTCCAGCAGACCCGGGTCGAGACGGTGATCCCTTATTTCGAGCGTTGGCTGGAACGCTTCCCCGATCTCGAAACGCTGGCGAACGCCGATGAACAGGAGGTCTTGAAGCAGTGGGAGGGGCTGGGTTATTACAGCCGCGCCCGCTCTCTGCTGAAAAGCGCGCAACTCATTGCTGCGGATTACGGCGGCACCGTGCCGCGTGATCCGGCGGTATTGCGGACGCTGCCCGGCATCGGTGCGTACACCGCCGCCGCCATTGCCTCCATTGCCTACGGCGAACCCGCCGCGGCGTTGGACGGCAACATCCGACGAATCCTCTCCCGTTACCGTGACATTGCCGAACCCCTCCGCGAAGCGAAGACGGAAAGGCGTCTGCGCGAGCTGGCGGAGGAATATCTGAACCGTGAACGCCCCGGCGATCACAACGAGGCGTTGATGGATCTCGGCGCCGGCGTCTGTCTGCCGAAAGACCCGCATTGCGCTGTCTGTCCGCTGGCGGAGGACTGCCTGGCACGTCTGCGCGGCACGGTCGGCGAACGCCCCGTCATCGTGAAGACTGCGCCCATCCCGCATTATGAAACCGTCTCGGCGCTGATTCGCAACGCAGAGGGCAGATACCTGCTGACGAAGCGTGACGCGGACGGACTGCTCGGCGGAATGTGGGAGTTCCCCGGCGGACGTGTCCGTGCGGATGAGCCGCTCAACGCCTGCCTGAAGCGGACGATCCGCGAAAGCTTCGGTATTGAGATCGAGCCGGGCGAAGAGGCCGTGTGCATCAGGCATACCTATACTCATTTTAAAGAGACCCGTCATGCCGTCCTCTGTCAGATTTGCGGGGAAGTGCCGCAGGACATGCGCACGTTTTATGCGGCGGACGGGCTGAACGATCTGCCGATGGGCAAAATTGACCGCGCCATCGCCGATGCAATCAACGGAAACGGACGGAAGGACTGAATACGACATGGAATACATTGATCAACTGAACCCCCGACAGCACGAAGCCGTTACCGCCGGGACGGGGCAGACGCTCGTTATTGCGGGACCGGGCTCGGGCAAGACCCGCGTTCTGACCCAACGCATTGTCTACCTGATGCGCGTGATGGGCGTTCGCCCTTACAACATTCTTGCTGTTACCTTCACCAATAAGGCGGCGAAGGAAATGCAGACCCGCATTGAGGGAACGCTGGGCGAATCCGTCCAAGGATCCATGTGGATCGGCACCTTCCACGCCATTTGTGCGCGTATTCTGCGGCGTGAGGCGGGGGCGCTGCCCTTTGACAGCAATTTCGTGATCATGGATGCCGACGATCAGCAGTCCCTGATCAAGCGCATTGTCAAGGAACTGAGCCTTGACGACAAAGCCTTCCGCCCGAACGCATTGCGCAATTCCATCTCCGCCGCCAAGAACAACCTGCAGTTCCCGGAGGATATGCCGCGCAGCAATTACCGCGAGGAGACGCTTTACCGCGTCTATGAACGCTATCAGAAAGCATTGCTCAACAGCAACTCCCTTGACTTTGACGACCTGCTGCTGTGGACGCATAAACTGCTGCACGACAACCCGCAGATCCGTGAGAACTACGGCCGCCGTTTTCATCATGTGCTTGTGGATGAATTTCAGGACACGAACACGGTGCAGTATCAGCTTTTGAAACAGCTTGCTTCCGTCAACCTGAACCTCTTCGCCGTGGGCGACGAAGACCAGTCCATTTACCGCTGGCGCGGCGCGGATTACCGCAATATCATGCAGTTCGAGAAAGATTATCCCGAATGTCGCAAAATCCTGCTGGAGCAGAACTACCGCTCCACCCAGAACGTGCTGGACGCGGCGGGCGGCGTGATTGACCGCAATAAGAACCGCACGCCGAAGAAGCTTTTCTCGGATCGCGGCTCGGGCGATCTGATCGCTCTGTACGAAGCCGAAGACGACCGCGACGAGGCGCGTTTCGTGGCGGACACCATTCAGACGCTTATCAAAAACGGCAACGCCAAAGGCTCCGATTTTGCCGTCCTTTACCGCACGAACGCGCAGTCCCGTCTCTTTGAAGATGCCTTCCTTTACCGCGGCATGGCGTACCGTCTTGTCGGCGCACAGCGTTTTTACGGTCGGCGCGAGGTCAAGGACATCATTGCTTATCTGCGGCTGGTTTACAACCTGCATGACCAAATCAGCCTGACCCGCGTCATCAACACCCCGACCCGCGGCATCGGCGCGAAGGCTGTTGAGAACCTGAACCTTGCCGCCTACGAATCCCAAAAGAGCGCCGGTGAGATCTTGCAGGATCTCGGCAGGCTCGGTCCCGAATCCGTCTATTGGCCGCAGATGGGACGTTCCGCACTGAACCTGGCGGATTTCGGCGCCAAGCTGAACGGCTGGCAGGAGCAGATGAACGGCGACCCGTCCATTGTCGGCTTGATGGACCGCATTATCCGCGAGACGGGTTATCAGTCCTGGCTTGAGGCGGACAATGACGGCGAGGATGACCGTTGGGACAACATCGAGGAACTGCGCAAGATGGCGTTCGAGTACGAAGAGCGCGGTATCTCCGACTTTTTGCAGAATCTGGCGCTGGTCTCCGATCAGGACACGCTGGGAGAGAATATCGACTCTCCGACCCTGATGACCCTGCATGCCGCCAAGGGGCTGGAGTTCAACCGCGTCTTCATCATCGGGATGGATGACGGGGTGCTGCCACATTCCCGCTCCTTTGACGATCCCGAGGAAATGGGAGAGGAGCGGCGTCTTTTCTATGTCGGCATTACCCGCGCCCGCAATTCTCTGACGCTGACCCGTGCCGAGACCCGCGTTTCCTTCGGCGTACCCGAATCCATGATCCGCTCGCGCTTCCTGAACGATATCCCGCAGGAGCTTATCCGCGAGCTGAACACAGCCGGGGCTTCCCGTACCTCAGCGCAGAAAGCACGCGCCTCCCGTTGGGAGAACACCCCGAGTTGGAGCCGCAGCGCCTTCAACGCCGGTTCCCGCGGCACAAGCACCTACACCCGTTCGAGCGAACCCATCCGCCGCACCGGCGCATCGTTCACCCGCACGGCTTCATCCGCCCCGGCGGCAGCGGCGAAACCCGATGCCGCATCCCAATTCAAGCCGCTGGACAAAGTCCGTCATCCCACCTGGGGTGAAGGAACCATCCTTGAGAGCAAAATCGAGGGCGGGGACGAGATCCTGACGGTTCAGTTCGCAAGCGTGGGCTTGAAGAAACTTGTGGCGGGCATGACGAAGCTGGTCAAGCTCAACCGTTGAGGCAGCTTTTGTGATTGAATTCATGCCGCGGAATGAAAATCGGGTATGATTGACAGAAAGAATCAGACAGCGGAGCAGGTAACAAAAATGAGCAGGGAACAAAGCAGCCGTATTCGGGTTATCGGGTTTTTGATGGCCTTTGAAGTCGTCATGTATCACGCGGGGAACGGCGGTATTCCGCGGATCAATGATTTCGACGCGCGGGTTTATACCTCGCTTTCCGGGCTGTTTAATTTCATCCTGGCGCAGCTGGCGATGTGCTGGTACTACACAGTTACCGCGTTCCTGCTTTTTTATCACCTCACCCCGAAGAACTACATCCCGAAGATGAAACGGCGATTCGTCACCCTGCTCCTGCCGTATGTGCTCTGGCAGGTGATCTGTATTCCGTTCGCGCCGCCCGTGGGTTGGAAGTCCTTTGTCAAGACCGTCTTCTTCCTGCGGCAGTGGCCGCCGAACGCCCCGCTGTGGTATATTTACGCCATCTTTCTGCTGGCGTTCCTGACGCCGCTGCTTTGGATTCTGCTGCGCGGACGGAAGACCGGGGTCATTGCCGCCTTCGTGCTGGCGGTCGGGGCGCATATCCTGCTCAAATCCGAGAGTGAGACACTTGCCAATAATCCCTCTTTCGCTAATTTTATCAATATCCTGACCTACATGCCCGCCTATTTCTTCGGCGCGTATTTCGGACTGCACGCGGATGACGGGGAGCATGAACAGCTGCAATACGCGCTGCTGATCCTGATCGCGGCGCTTCTGCTCAACCCTTTTCTTGATGATCTTTTCTTCACCTTTGCGCGGCAGCTGCTGCCGGTGCTGATGCTTTATCTCTGCCCGGTGTCCGAACGCTTCGCCGCCTCCCCGCTGACCGGCTTGACGTTCCTGTTTTACACCATGCACAGCCTCTTCGTCGGGAACATCGCGGATGCTGTTCGCGGCTTGATGATGAAGATCACTCCCTATGCCTGGGTGACGAGCCTTGTCGGCCGTTTAGCCACCATTCCCGCCGTGATCCTTGCCGCCTGGGTTGCTTGGCGCATTCTCAGCGCGGTATCGCCGAAGCTGCTCGGTATTCTGACCGGCGGACGGGTGAAACCTTACGTCGCGAAGGGCTGATTTGGACTGATACCTGTATTGATCATCGGATTTTGAGGAAAAAACAATGAAAAAAGAAAAATCCTGCGGCGCTGTGGTTTGGCTGAATGAAGACGGGAAACGCCTGTACCTGATTGAACACATGGCGGGCGGTCATTATTCCATCCCCAAGGGGCATGTGGAAGGGGACGAGACAGAGGTTCAGACTGCCGAGCGGGAAATCCGTGAGGAAACGGCTCTGGAAGTCACGCTTGACAGCGGGTACCGCCGCGTGATCAGCTATTCCCCCGCGCCGGATATTGAGAAAGATGTGGTCTTCTTCGTTGCGGAAGCTCCCGGCAGAGAAGTGACGAACCAGGAATGTGAAGTCTCCGCGCTTTACTGGCTGCCCTATCGGGAGGCACTGGAACGTCTGACCTTCGACTCCGATAAGGACGTGCTGCGCGGGGCGGAGGCCTACCTGCGGGTGAAGCGTTTCCGCCGGCATTTGAAGGAGCGTCCGAAGAAACTGCGCTGAACCGGCAATGTGTCAACCGAAGCCCGAGACGGGAAAAGCAGATCCCGGAGCGGGCTTTTTGCTTTCCGTACACGGTTTACGAATGACTGCGGACTGTTATAATTAGAGATGGAGGTAGCATTATGCAGGAACTGAATTTACAATACCACATTAAATGCAAAGCGGGCGATGTCGGCCGCTATGTGATCCTTCCCGGAGATCCGGGACGCTGCGAATCCATCGCGGCATATTTCGATGATGCCAAACAGATCGCCTATAACCGTGAGTTCAATGTCTATACCGGAACCCTTCTCGGTGAAAAAGTGAGCGTCTGCTCAACAGGCATCGGCGGTCCGTCCGCTTCGATTGCCATGTGGGAGCTGCATGAGATCGGCGCGGATACCTTTATCCGCACGGGCACCTGCGGCGGCATTGACCTCGATGTGCAGACCGATGATATCGTCGTCGCCACGGGAGCCATTCGCTATGAACACACATCCACGGAATTTGCGCCGATTGAGTATCCCGCCGTGCCGGATTTCGGCTTGACCTGCTGCTTGGTTGAGGCGTCCCGTTCTTTGGGATACACCACGCACACCGGCGTTGTGCAATGCAAGGACTCTTTCTACGGTCAACATTCGCCGGAGAAGATGCCGGTGAGCTATGAGCTTGAGGATAAATGGGAAGCCTGGAAACGCCTCGGCGTCAAGGCTTCCGAAATGGAATCCGCCGCGCTCTTCGTCGTTGCGAACACCCTGCGGGTTCGCTGCGCCTCGTGCTTCCATGTCGTCTGGAATCAGGAACGCGACAAGGCAGGTATCGGCTCGAAGATGTCCGAAGACACGACCCGCTCGGTTCGCGTCGCGATTGAGGGACTCAAACGCGCCATCCTTGCGGACAGAAAGTAAGCGGCCGTCAGCAGCAGAGAGGGGTGTGGGAACTTCAACGCTTACACCCTCTCTGCCTTTCCAACGCCTCACTCCCGAAAGTTCACAGTTTTTTCCCTGTTATAATTGGGCATGATGAACCTGAATTACAAATGCCTTGTTTTGGACCATGACGACACAACCGTCAACAGCACGCCGTGTATTCATTACCCGGCGTTCATTGACGCGGTGCGACAGCTGAGACCGGGGTCGAAGTATGCCGACTGCTCTATGGAGGAGGTGATTGAAATCGCCTACGATCCCGGACTGTTCAATTTTTACACAAAAACCCTCGGCTTCAGTCCCGAAGAAATGGCGGTTGAGACCGCGATCTGGCGCGACCGTTGCGCTTCCGTGACGGCGCCCTTTTTCCCCGAGATGCGGGAAATCATTCAGAGACAGCGGGAGCTGGGCGGCACGGTTGCCGTGGTTTCCGCCTCCTGCGCCGAGTTTATTGAACGGGATTACCGTGCGGCGGGCGTTCCCGTGCCGGAACTGCTTTTCGGCTGGGATTGCGATCAGGAAAAGAACAAGCCCTCTCCCTGGCCGCTGGAGGAGATCATGCGCCTTACGGGGTATGGAGCGGAAGATTTGCTGATGGTTGACGACATGGATCTCGGTCTGCGCATGGCGCACGGCGCCGGTGTGCGCTTCGCCGGGGCGGGCTGGGGCTATCTTGTCCCCGCGGTGCATAACTCCCTGCGCACAAACGCGGACTGCTTTTTCACGGAAATTTCCGCTCTCGCGGCATTACTGTTCGGAGAAGAATGAAAAATCGGCGGAAAACCATTTGCGCGGCTGTGTTCGCGCTGCTCCTGATCCTCACCGCGCTGTTCACCCGCTCGGTTCTGCGCGGCTACGCTCTCAGCGTGCCCGTGGTGATCGGCCCTTATAAAAAGGCGGGATTTATCCTGCTTGGCTTGGCGCTGTTCCTTGCAATCGTCTTTTTCCTGCGCCCGCCGACGAAGCGGCGTGTTGCGGCGGCGGCGCTGTTCGCGCTCGGTGTGCTGTGGTTCACCGCACGGATGATCCTCGCTTACCGCGCTGCGGATTCCGCCGCGCTCAACCTGCTTGACCGTTGGATGCCTTTTGGGTTGTTCCTGCTTTGCGGCGGGTTCGCTCTCCTGCTCGGCGCTTTTTTCCCCAATCTGTTGTCATCCCTGCCGAAGGGACGGCAAGCCCGTCTCGCGCTTGCTCTGCTGCTCGTCTTCATCGTGCTCCAACCGGTTCTGACGGGCGGATTCAACTGGGATGATGCGTTCTTCTCGGTTAAGGCGCAGGTCATGCGTCTGCGCGGGGAGTCTGTTTTTGCCCGTGTGTGGGATGAAATCACTGAATACATGACGCTCGGACGGCTCAATCCCTTCGCGACCTTCCATTATCCCGTCTTTTACTTCATCCCGAACGCTTTCGTGTATAAAGTCTTTCTGCTGTTTTTGACCCTGGCGGACTGTTATCTCTTCTACCGCTTCCTCTATGAATGGCAGAATGACGAACGCCTTGCGCTCGGCGGGATCGCCGCCGTCTGTCTGTGTTTTCAGTTGCGGCTTTATCATGATCCGCTGAACAGTTACTACGGTCTGATGCAGGTCTTGTTCATGGAGCTGATGCTCGCGCTGTTCTTCTTCCTGAAGTTCCTGCGCAGCGGACGAAGCGCGCCGCGGTTGCTCGCCCTGCTTTTCTTCGTGATCGGGCTGATGTCTTATGAGATGTTTTTCCCGCTGACCGCGCTGTTCCTTTTGCTCGCGTTGGCGGAACGGAAGCGCCTCGGGAACGCGCTCAAAGCCTGCCTGCCGCAGATCCTTGCGGCGCTTCTGCTTTTTGCGCTCTCCATGTTCCTGCGGATGCGCAATATCACCGCCGAGACTGCCTATGCCGGCACGATGTTCGGGCTTGATCTCCCGACCATTCTGCGCACCTTCGTGTATCAGGTCACGGCAGCTTTCCCGCTGAGTTACCGTCTGGCGTATTATGACGCGGGGCTGTTCGGCGTGCTGATCCCGTGGGAAGAGCTTTTCAACACCTCATTGGCGCAATTTCTGCAAGGTATCCGCTGGCAGGATCTCCTTGCCGTCTGTGCCATGACCGCTGTCCTGCGCGGAGCTTCGGCGCAGAAGCCGCGCTTCTCGCGGATGACGCTGTGCTTCGGACTGCTGCTGTGGCTGCTGCCCGGTCTGGTCATCTCCATGAGCGCAAAGTATCAAAACGAGCTTGTCCCCGGGCTTGCCTATATTCCCGTTTACTTTTCTTATTTCGGCGCGGCACTGCTGCTGTATGAACTCGCCGCGGGGCTGATCACGCTCACGAACGGCAACGCGGTCACGCGCTCCGTCGTCAGCGCCGCTGCCTGCTTCTGCCTGCTGATCGGATTGCAGGACAACCGCGGGATTGCTTCGCGGCTTGAAGGGATTTTCGCATATCCCCGTCAGGCGGGGGAATATGCCCTGCAGGCAGGCATTTTGGATGAAGAACCCGCAGAGGGTGAGCTGATCCTCTCGAACCGCGGCTTCTCCCTTTGGGAGCACGGCTGGCAGCTTGAGCCGTTGCAGTCGGATTTTTACAGCCTGAACGCCCGGCGCGAAGTCAACGCGATGAGCGTCGCGGATTATGTGAAGCAACGCCGGGAGCTGTCCGAAGCCTCCTGGATCGCCCCGAAGAACACGAACCTCGTTGACTATGACGGCAATGCCGCGGGCGGGTTCGCGAAATACGGACGTGTTCGTCAGGCGGTGTTGGACTTTGAGCATGGAAGTTTCACAACCGCGTTGGTGACGGATCTGCGCATCTTTGTCAGCGGGGAAAACCTCAGCGGACGGACGCTTGTTTACCGAACCAAATCCGGTGAGATGAAAACCCTGCCGCTGTGTGAGGCGCGGCTTCTGAAACGCAGCGCTTACGGCGCAGTGTATAAAATTGAGGAGCCGGAGCCGGTGGATTTTGAAAGCGTCGGCATTTTGGCTTATTAAAAGGACGACTATGGAAAAACAGGGACGCAAACTCATTCTCCCCATGCTGATGATCCTCGCCGGTGCGTTGGGATGCCTGCCCGCACGAATTGCCGCACGTCTGCCGCTTCTCGGGCGGCTCAGCGGCGGTACTTTCACCTGGCTGCTGTGGGTCGCCGGACTCGGCGGCGTGATCCTGCTTTTCGTTAAGAATGTCACGGATTCCGAGGAAAACGGGACAGGATTCCTGCGCAGGTACGGTGTGGATCTGTTCATCCTGCTGTTGACGGCGGCATGCCTTGCCATGCTGGTGCCGAGCGGTTACTACTGGGACGACGCGGTCAACTCCACGAAATACCTTGCGGAGAAAAACGACAGCCTTTCAACCCTGAGCCATGTGCTTGAGTTCATGGGTTCTTATCTGCGTCTCGGGCGCGTGAACGTGCTCTCTTTCTGGTATTATTTCTTCTTCTATATTGAAGATCCTGCCGTTTACAAGGCGTTGATTATCCTCTTCATTCTGGCAAATCAGCTGATCTTCCGTCAGGCATTGCTTGAGTTCGGGCTGCCGCTGCGTTACGCACGCGCCGGGATGCTGATCCTGCCCCTGCTGCTGCAGACCCGCGTCTATCAGGATCCCGTCAGCGGGTTTTACGGCTTGATGCAGGTGGTCACGGCTGAGATGTTGCTGACCGCGCTCTTCACCCTGCGTTGGTGCCGCAGCGGGAAGCGGCAGCACCTCGCCTTGAGCTTGCTCTTTTTCGGCATTGGGCTTTTTACCTATGAAGTCTGCTATCCCTTTATTGCCATGCTCTGCCTGCTGATCCTGTCGCGCCGCGGGAGCTTCCTCAAGGCGCTGAAAAGCAGCCTGCCCTATCTCGTGCTGACGCTCGCCGCTTTGATCGCCGTCTTCGCGGTTCGGAACAGCTCGCTGCATGACAATCAATATGTCGGCGTGAGCTTCTCCCTTGACCCCGCGCTGATCGCCCGCGCCGCCCTGTGCCAGATCAGCGCAGGACTGCCGCTGAGCTTTTACAGCGCCGGGAATCAGGGCGCGGTGCTCGGCAATGTCTATCCCGCCGCTTCCTTCATGAATTACACCCTCGCCGCCTTCCTCGGCTCCGTCGGCATCCGCGATCTTGTCATTCTGCTCGGCTTCCTGCTGTGCTTCGCTCTCATCCGCCGGGAAAAGGCGGTGTTTGCGGATTGGTATCAAAGCCGTGATCTGCTGATTCTCGGCTTCTGTTTCGCACTGCTGCCGAGCCTGACGATTGCCCTTTCCAACCGCTATCAGGGACAGCTCATCCCCGGGCTTGGCTATCTGCCGGTCTATATGCAGTATTTCGGCATTGCCTGCCTGATCCTGTGGTTTGCGCTGAAACTGAACCGCTTCGCCGCTGCGCGGACGTTGGGCGCCGCCGCCTATTGCGTGATCCTGCTGCTGAACCTGCAGAACAACCGTGCCGTCACCGACATCATGGATCGCGCTTTTTACTATCCGCGTGAAGCCGGAGAAGCCGCCCTGCACGGCGGGATTCTGGACTTCGTACCGCAGGACGCAGTGCTGATTTCCGGCAACAGCCGCACCTACCTTTGGGAAGCCGACTGGAACAACGCCGGTTTATACGAGGAGTTTTACGGCAACAACAGCCGTCATATGCCTGCCGCCGTGGGCGATTACAGCCTGCTGCGGGAGGCACTTGAGGATGCCGGCGAACCCGATGCCGCCGGGATGGTGACACTTGAACCCGATAGCATCTACCTTATCGCCTATGACGGCGGTCCCGACGGCGGGTACGCCAAACTGGGGCGGATCGTCCGCGCATCCGTGAACGCCGAGACCCTTGAGACCTCGAATGTCACGGTTGATCAGGTGCTCTTTTTCAGCAGTGGGAACTATCCGGAGTCCGCGGGCGTCAGATACACAGGCGTTGACGGCGTTTACCGATCCATGAGCGGTGCAGATCTGCGCCGCATCCGTGTGACGGAAGGCGGCGTTCTCTATGAACTCGACCCTGCCGAACAGGTATACTTCGACTCGCTCACTGTCTCAAGATGGAAATGACCTGTCAGAAGTTCCCTGAAAAACGCTTGACGGCTCTTTTTATGGTATATTAATTATGCAGGGGGACTTGATTCCCTTCGATTGACATGAAAACATCAGGACCGGAAGACCGGCCGCATCCTCTGGTAAAAGGAGAAAACGTATGAATAAAACTATCTTTAGAACCCGACTGTTCCTGACGCTCTGCGTTTTGTGCGCTCTGTGCCTCGGCGTTCAGTCCGCGTTCGCCGCTGCCGCCGTCGCCACCGGCCGCTGCACGAATGTAGAGAACCAGGGTATCGAATACTTCGTCAGTTACACCGTTTCCGCCGCGAATTCCGATAAATGGCGTTCCGATCTGACCGTTCATGTCGGCACTTCCGCAGGCCTGGATGACGCGGGTTCAGTCATTGCGATGGAACTGGAAATGTCCGGCTCCTCCACCCGCTATCAGTGTACGGAAGTTCTGGCGGGTGAATTCTCATGCAACTCGTTGCCGAACGGCGCGCTCATCACCGGCGTTTATTTCCGCTATATCCCGAGCGTATCCGTAGATACGGATATTGTATTCATGGTTGAGAAAACCGCCGGTGAGAAACTGCTGTCCGCTCCCGGTACGGTCAAGCTGCCGCCTTATCCCTGCTCCGTGAACTCTCTGGAGAAGGATTTTCTTGCCTCCAACAGCAATTACGCGCTGAACACCGGTGAGACGCTGATTTATAACACCTCTACAGAATGTCCCGGTGAGCATACCACCCTGTATTTCGCCGAACAGAGCGATAAATTTGCCATTGTCAACATCATCATGGGCGATGCCTTGAGCTCCTCCCGTGTTTGGATGGATGTCACACCCAAGGTTGATTACAGCTACGCGCTTGACCTTGTGTTTGAGGATGTTGATAAAAACAGAAAAGTCGTCACCTACACCTATGATGCCTCTGACCCGAATAACCCGGTTGTTGATGCCACTGACCTGGACGGCATCACCCTCAGCGAAATGCCGCTGACCCTGATCGGCGGCGAACTCTATGCCGTCAGCACAACGAAGACCGACCTCTGGGGCAATCCGGATTATCCCTCCTCCACTGCCTTTGACATCAACTTCTATTATCGGAATGATCAGGGTACGCAGGGCTACGAGAACTCCATCTTCCATTTCAACCGCGACCTGAATATTCAGTTCGCGCCGTACTGCACGAGCGATAACACCTCCGGCGGTACCAGCAGCGGCACTGCGGCCTCCATCTATGATCACTGTCAGTCCTCCAGACAGCTCTTCACCGTGGGGCTGACCGATTCCAACGGCTCGGGTATCTACGTGCCGAAGGACGAGAGCGAATGTTCTGCCGCGAGCTACTGCACCGCGACCTACAATGTCTATGTCGAGTCCGACTATGTTCCGGCCTCCACCACGAACTATTACTTTGCGACCCGCAAGTGCGCCGACTCCTCCTGTGCGTCCATGACCACAACCTCCGCCTATCCGTACTCATTGACGGTTGCCGACGGAGACAGCCTGTCCCGCACCTATAAGAACAGCGGCGTCAGCGGCAGTACGCTCACCACCTTCAAGATGAAGGCTTACGACCGCACATCCGCGACCGCGTCCGCCGATCGTCCTTTCATGATTACCGGCGCCCGCATGATGGTTGATGAACCGGGTACTTACGTCGTCTACGGTTTCGTCAGCCGCACCGCCGCCGAGCAGGGCGACCTGAGCGACTACGCCGTGAAGTTCTATGTCACTATCAATGACAGCGACTCCCTGACCACCTGCTCCACCCTCGCGTCCAACGGCTACTTCACCGCTTACTGGAATGACTGCCTTGATTACCGTCTGACCCAGCTGCTCACTTTCGAAAAGACCCCGAACAGTCAGGAAGCCACGATTGTGAACCGCTCCGCTCACGGCGTGCATTTCACTTACAATTCCGAATACTCTTATCTGCCGCAGAACCTTGAGATCGCCAGCCTGAAGTGTACTTTCAAAGCGGTGGCTGACGGCGCGAGCACTTCCTCCGGTTACTGCTCTCCGGAAGACATCTATGTCCCGGCGTACACCAGCGTCACGATCACCGGCGGTACCGCCTATCTTGAGGCCTCCCCGACCAGCGACGAATACCGCATCGCTTACCTGCGCGAAGATACGATGAACCTGACGCATCTGTACTTCACGATTCCGGTCAAGACCTGTGACAATGTCAAGAAGATCCCGGATACCGGCATCTCCCTCCGCAGCCCGCTGAAGGATCGCCCGCAGGCCATGCGTGAGTCCATCCCTGAAGCGACAAACTACGTTTTCACCGGCAACTCTATCGAGATCCCTGCCATCGGGCTGGGTATCGAAACACCGATTCCGATCGTCCATGTTTACTATCAGGACGGAAACGGTGAGAAGGGCTGGGACCTTTCCACGCTGGGCAACTACGTCGGTGAGCTGGAGGGCGGTTCCTACCTCCCGTATGCCGGCAACTCCGCCCTGACCGGGCACTACTATTCACAGGGTGTCTTCAAGAACCTGGAGCATCTGAACATCGGCGATGAGATTATCATCTATGCCAACGACGGTATCAAGTACATCTACAGCGTGACCCAGAAGTTCATCACGCAGCCGGACGATGTTTATGAAATGTTCCAGCAGACCGGCGAGCGTTCCCTGACTTTGGTAACTTGCGACAATTACAACCTCGTCACGGATGAATACGAACGCCGCCAGCTGGTTCGTGCGACAATCAAGAGCAGCGAACCCTACGAGATGGATTGAGATAAACCATAATAAAACGGGCTCCGAAAGGAGTCCGTTTTATTATGCCCGGGCAAGTGCCTTCACCTTGAGGGGAATAGACAGTGAGCAGTGAGCAATTATCAATGAGCAATAACCGCCCGATAATCGAGTACCCGCCCCCTGTCAACCGCGCTTTAAGCCTTCCCCTTGTAGGGGAAGGGGGACCGCTTGCGGTGGATGAGGTGCAGACGCGCGAAGTTGACGGATTTTGCAAATCACGCTCCCGAAGAATCAATCCGGCAAACGCTCCGGTGATCTCATCGCAAATCGAATCACTGCGCTGACGCGCGGCGCGGATTGAAGGTCTGCCGTTCGTCGGAATACCTTGCCCGCGCCGGGAAACTGTGCGGAGGGGTTCCGCT
>CAVESB010000013.1:0-32989 GCA_963618265.1 bacterium | reverse complement strand
AAAGCTCATGGAACTTGTTTCATTTGAATTTATCGCGTTTGTCAGCGCGGCGGTTATTCTGTATTTTATCGTACCGAAAAAATTCCGCTGGGTCATTCTGCTCGCCGCAAGCTATGTGTATTACCGGCTCAACAGTCATTGGCTGTTGGCGGTGCTCTTCGCGGCCTCAGCGGTGACATTTTTGGCAGGGCTGTGGATCGGTTCCATAAATCGAAAGGGTAAACAGTATCTCGCGGATAATGCGGCATCATTGGATGCCGCCGGAAAGCGGGCGGTCAAGGCTTCCGTGAAGCGGAAGGCGAAGGCGGTTCTGGTTCCTGCTGTTCTGATTGATCTGGGTATGCTGCTTTATCTCAAATACTTCAATTTCTTCGCCGGTACGGTAAACCGTGTTCTGCCCGGCGGGATGAAACTGTCCGCACATGAGCTGCTCCTGCCGCTCGGGATCTCGTTTTACACCCTGCAGGCATTGGCGTACCTTTTTGATGTTTACCGCGGAAAAATCGAGGAAGACCGGAATATTTTCAAATTTCTGCTCTTTATGTCCTGGTTTCCGCAGATCCTGCAGGGCCCGATCCCGCGGCATGCACAGCTGGCGGATCAGCTCTATGAAGGGCATGACTTCAGCTATTCCAACTTGACCTCCGGCATGCAGCTTGCCCTTTGGGGGTACATGAAAAAGATGCTGATTGCAGACCGCGTCGCCACGGTTGTTGATTGGCTTTTCGACAACAGCGCCTCATACAGCGGACTGTTGATCTTTTTCGCGGCGGCGCTGTACGGTCTGCAGGTTTACGCGGATTTCTCCGGCGGTATGGATATCGCCCGCGGCATCTCGCAGATCTTTGGCATTAACCTTGAGCTGAATTTCAATCAGCCCTATTTCTCCTGTTCGGTTGAGGAATTCTGGCGCCGCTGGCATATCACCCTCGGCGCGTGGATGCGCGACTATGTCTTCTATCCGCTTTCTCTGAGCAGGACATTCGGGAAAATCGGTAAGCTGTTCCGCAAATTGTTCGGAAACTTCGCCGGAAAGCGGATGCCCGCCTTCATTGCGATGTTTATCGTCTATTTCCTCGTGGGACTCTGGCACGGTCCCAGCCTGAAGTACGTTGCTTACGGCGTCTGGAACGGTTGCTTTATCGCCGGCAGTTTGCTCTTGAATGAGGTTTACGAGAAGCTGCGCGGTCTCTGCGGGATCAAGCTTGAAGATACGGGCTGGAAGATCTTCCGTATGTTCCGCACCTTCGTCATCTGCTCCTTCGGCCGCTTCTTCCCGCGCGCCGTGTCGCTCAAGCAGGCACTGCGGATGATGAGTTCTGTCTTTGAGCGTTTTTGGGATCTTTCCTGGGTTGTTGACGGAACGTTGACCAAAACCGGGCTGAATGTCCCGAATTGGTTCGTGCTGCTTGCTGCCGTGCTCGTGCTTTTCCTGGTTGATCTGCTGCATGAACGCAATGTCCCGATCCGTGCGTCCATTGCCGCGCAGGTTCTGCCGATCCGCTGGTTCATCTATCTCGCGGCGATCGCCGTGCTGGTGATCTTCGGCATTTACGGTCCGTCTTATAACGCGGCGGCATTTATCTACGGGCAGTTCTGAGCCCCCGATTCCGAAGCGAAGTTGATTAAAAATAAGAATGCCCGGTCAAAGCCGGGCATTTGTGTTGTTTGATGACGGTGCTTACAGAAGTGCGTTCTTCGGCGTGCGGGGGAACGGGAGGATATCGCGGATGTTCGCCATGCCGGTTTCGTACATGATCATGCGTTCGAAGCCGAGACCGAAGCCGGCGTGCTTCGTACCGCCGAAGCGGCGCAGATCCATATACCAGGCGTAATCTTCCTCATTCAACCCGCATTCTCTGATGCGCTGTGAAAGGACTTCCGGGCGTTCCTCACGCTGGGAGCCGCCGATGATCTCACCGACACCCGGAACCAGCAGGTCAACCGCGGCGACGGTCTTGTTGTCGTCGTTCACGCGCATGTAGAAAGCCTTCAGTTCTTTCGGGTAGTTGATGACGAAGAGCGGCTTCTTGTAAACCTGCTCGGTCAGGTAGCGTTCATGCTCGGTCTGCAGATCCGCACCCCAGAAGACGGGGTACTGGAACTGATCCTTCACCTTCTCAAGCTGCTCAATGGCCTCGGTGTAGGTGACGGTGGCGAAGTCGGACTCAATGACGTGTTGAATGCGCTCGAGCAGGTTTTTGTCGTAGAAGTCGTTGAAGAACTTCATTTCCTGGGCGCAGTGCTCCATCACATAGCTGAGAATGAACTTGATCATGTCGCGGGCAAGATCCATGTCGTCCTGCAGGTCGGCAAAAGCGACCTCCGGCTCGATCATCCAGAATTCGGACGCATGGCGGGCGGTGTAGGACTCTTCCGCACGGAAAGTCGGCCCGAAGGTGTAAATTTTGCTGAAAGCGAGCGCCATGGCTTCACCCTGCAGCTGACCGGAGACGGTCAGGGAAGTCGGAACACCGAAGAAGTCTTTGCTCCAGTCGATGGAACCATCCTCAAGGCGGGGCGGGTTTGTCATGTCCAGTGTGGTGACGCGGAACATTTCGCCGGCGCCTTCGCAGTCGCTGGCGGTGATGATCGGGGTATGCGCATAGACAAAACCGCGTTCGTTGAAGAACTTATGAATGGCATACGCAGTGACGGAGCGGACGCGGAAGGTCGCGCTCAGGGTGTTGGTGCGCATACGCAGATGCGGCAGCGTGCGCAGGTACTCAAGGGTGTGACGCTTTTTCTGCAGCGGATAATCCGGGGAGGAAGGTCCTTCGATCTCGATGGACGAGGCTTCAATCTCGAAAGGCTGTTTCGCGCTCGGGGTGAGCTTGAAGAGACCCTTCACCACCAATGCGGCGCCGACATTCTGAGCGGCGACATCGGCATAATTATTCAGCGCATCCGCCATTGCCACCACCTGCACGGGCAGATGGCAAGTACCGTCGGAAAGGCTGATAAAAGCCATATGCTTCTGGTCGCGGATGGCTTTCGCCCAACCGCAGACTGTGATTTCTTTCCCCGCGAATTCATCGGGGTTGGCGAATAACGCGCTGATATCTGTATGTTTCACTTTTAGCTTCTCCTAAAAAGGGTATGTGTTCTGATTCTTTCGATTTAGTGAATGTTCCAGCAAGTCGAGTTGTAGCCGTCGGTGATGACCACGCCTCCATCGGTGTAGAGCGCGAAGCTCGGACAGCGGGAGCCGAGGGACTGGTTCGGGTTCGCGGAGGCTTGGAAGCTGAAGCACGCCCATTCGTTGTTGCTGACATTTTTGCCAAGGTAAACTTCCGACGGATTGATGGTGGTGCCGCCGCCGTTGGTGAGGACGCAGCGGAAGCTTGTATTCCAGACAGCGGAACCGGCGTTCTGGTAGCAGACCTCAATGTAGAGCGCATCCAGCGGAACCCAGTCATAGGATCTGTCGCTCGGGTTGCCGACAGGGTAGACGGTGATGGATTTGTTGCCCACGGAGTAATACGGCAGCGGGGCTTCGGTCGCGGTCGGCGGGATCAGCGGGGCGGCGGGTGTCGCGGTCGCCTCCGGAGTTGGGGTGTCCGTGTTCGTCGGTGTCGGGGACGGGTTGTCCATCGCCCACTGGGTCTGGGTTGCCTGCGTCATCGCTTCGGCGGTCGCCTGCGCGGCGGCCATCATTTCCTCGGCGCTCATGGTCGGGGTTTTCGTGGGAGCCTGCGGCAGGTTGGTGCATCCGCTGAAAATCATGGCGAATATTGCGCTTGCAAAAATGAGAAGGGCGGTTTTTTTACTCATGAGCTTTCACCTTTAATCGTTTTCTGATAGTTTCAATTTTAGCACTTAAACCATTATACTCAAGTTTCCCGCCGAACCCGATATTACAGCATAAAAACAGAGGCCGGACCGCGGTCTGACCTCTGAAATTGGCTCGTGCTTCTTGATCAGATGGCGTGATAAGTGAAGGAACCCTCCCCGCCTTCAATAACGGAGCCGGATTCGGCATCGTAGAGCTTGAAGTAGAAGGTGGTCCAGCCCAGGTTCTCACTGCCGTAGCAGGAGACGGTGAAGGAGGCGCGGTCGCCGGGCTTCACCGGGTCATAGGTGCGGTCGATATAGACGGACTCGGCATGTCCCGTGTATTCGCCGACGTTGCCGATGTGGCGCATCTCAATGCGCGCCGGCCAGATCACGGAACCGTCATTCTCGAAGACGACATCGACATTGAAGCGGACATTCGGGGTGTATTCGGTCTTGAATTCCTTTTCGCTTCCGTTATCGCCGCCGAGGGTGTAAGCATAGGCTGAAACCTGCTTGGCGTGCAGACCGCGATAGGTTCCGTCTTCCTGCAGCACAGCCCCGTCCCAATAGTCAAGCGCGTTGTCGATAATGCGCTCTCCGTCGCCCGCGGCGGGTACTTTCGTTGCTGAAGCAACAGCCGCTTCGGCGGTTTCTTCAACGGCGGCATCCGCTGTCGGTGTCGGGGTTGCTGTCGGTTCGGCGGTTTCCTTTCCGACGGAAAGGGCGGCGGCGATACCGTAATAGCCCGCGTTGGTAAAACTGTCGATGATGTTCTGCTCCACTTTAGCGGAGACAGTGGCGACAAATTCGGGGTCGGCGCACAGGGTCTGCGCGGCGGCTTCAATCATGGCGTCCTGCTCGTCCTTTGTCAATTCGTGACGGGGCGCCATTGCCGCGGAAATCAGCAGTATCAGCAGCGCGGCGGCAAGAATCACAACTTTGTTTTTGCTCATATGACCTGTCTTCTTTGTTAAATATCAGTTTTCTTCTATTCTAACCTAAAAAATACCATTCCATAAGGCGTTTGAATAATGGTGATAAAATTAAACTCATGAAAAACAGCCTGATCATCTTGTTTCTGTTGTCCGCATTGATTCTTGCCGCCTGTTCGGGATTGCCCGGGAAGCCGGATCCAACCGCTACCGATGTCCCGCCGACCGAGACGCCCGAACCGCAGCCCACGATGACGCCGCCGCCCTCGTCCGCGCTCGTCAACGGGCTGTATATTTGGAATGACGATGTGGAACTTAAGAAACAGCAGCTGCGGGAAGCTTATGAAGTGATGGGGGAGGATGTCCCTTCCGATGAAGCATTGCGGGAAGAGGCGTTGAATGACCTGATTGACGAGACGTTGTTTCTTGCCGCCGCTGATGAACGCGGTCTGCGTCCCTCGGCGGAAGAGCTTGACAGCCGCACACAGCAGCTCTGCGATGACATGGGCGGCTGTGACAAACTGCGTGAATGGCGGGACAGGAACCATTACAGTGAGGAGAGCTTCCGCCGTGCGCTGGAACGTGAGCTGGCTGCCTCGAAGATGCGTCCTGTGATTTTCAATGAGAAGCTCGCGAATGTTGAACAGATCCATGTCTATCGTATTCAATCCGAGAACCGCTCCGACCTGACCGATGTGGTTTCCCGTCTGGATATGGGACTCTCCTTTGTGGAACTTGCGAAGGGGGCTGATTCCGTGACCGGCGGCGACATGAGCTGGTTCCCGCGCGGCGTACTGCTGAATCAGGAGCTTGAGGATCGCCTTTTCGGCATGAACGCCGGGGAATATACCGACATTATCGAGATTAATCGTTCCTATAACCTCTTCTATGTCGCTGAAAAGCAGACCGGACGTGAGATGGATATGCAGGTCAAGCAGATCGCCCAGCGGCAGGCGCTTGCCGAATGGCTGGAAGAATACCGGAACAGTGCCTCTGTCGAAATCCTTTAATCCATGAGAACAAAGCGCGTTGATGATGATCCGCTGGCGATGAGCCGCGCCCGCAGAAAGAGGCGGAAGAAGCGTGAACGGATTTTTAAATACGTGTTGCTCGGCATCACCGCGGCGATCATTATCGCGGCGGTGTGGTTTGTTTATTCCATGGTGATGGAGAACGTCAGCCGTGTTTACAACCCCGGGCAGGATCCGACTTACAGCTTCGAGCTGACGCAGGAAGTCATGTTCCGCACAGCAACCGCCACACCGACGCTCAGCCCGACTCCCACGGAAACCCCGGCGCCGTCGGAAACCCCTTCCCCTACCGTGAGTCTTACGCCGACGCTCTCACCGACGCCGAAGCTGCGCCCCCGCAAAACCGTGGAGGGCAGCGCGGCGGATCTGCTGGCATTGGCGGAAGCTACAATGACCGCGAAGCATGTTCTGGAGGGTTCAAACGAACCCGTCAGCGATGTCTGGTTTGAGCTTTACGGCAATATCTCCACCTTTGACGCTGCGGAGGTTTATCCGAACAACAACTGCAGCTGGATGGGTGTTGCGGGGGTGCTGGTTGATAAACGCGGGGAGCCGCAGGTCGGCTATTATGTTCAGGTCGGTTATGCGGACGGTTCTTTCACGGAGACGCTTTCGGGTCTCTTCCCGGGATACGGCAGTTCCGGCTATGAAATCACGCTCGCCCGCCCGGTGCAGGCGTTTGAGAAGCCGATCTGGATCCGGGTTCTGGATCCCAAGCGCGCACAGGCTTCGGAAAAGGTTTATTTCAAACCCAGTTCCGACTGCGCGAAAAGCCTGATTATGATCAATTTCCAACGGATCAGATAAGTTATGAAAAAATCCCGTGTTCTCAAAGGAATCGCCGCTGCGGCGTTGTTTACACTCTATGCTGTGTATATTTTTGATCAATCGCTCAAGCTCCCGCTGACGCATATCAGTGCGGAGCGCGTCATTGCCGCTTCACGGATTCTGAACGGAGAGGCTTCCCTGCTGAGCCGGTGGTATGGACTGATCGAGCTGCCGATCAACCTGCTCTTTGTGAAGCTTCTCGGAGTTTGCACTTACGCCGCGGTCTTCACGGCGGCGCTGATGTACCTGTTGCTGTTTGCGTGCGGATTGCTGATCCTGCGCTTGAACGGCATGTTGTCGCCTGTTACCGCGCTGATCTGGTTTACGCTCGCCGGTATGCCGGACACATGGATGCTGAGTACGCTCTCGGGATGTGCCGGATTGTGTCTGTGCCTGCTTTGGCTGATGCATTTCCTTGCCCGGAAGAATCCGCGCGGCGTGCTTTGCACGGTGATCGCGGGCGTTCTCTCAATTGGAGATTGTCTCCCCGTCAGCAATTCCGCCGGTCATGAGCCGCTCGGTGCGCTTCGCGCATTGCAGGCGGCATTCCGCGCGGATTTCTCTGCTCAGCCGCTGTTCCGTTTTGAGACGGGGCGTTATTTCTTCATGACGCTGGTATTGCTGCTGACCGTCGGGGTGACGCTTTACCGCTTGTTCCGCGGCGGTTGGAGCTTATCGAAACTTTGCGCCGTCGGCATTACGCTGACTTTTGTCTTCCGCTGTCTGCCTGTCGGCGGGAACATGTCTGTGAAGGCTGAACTCTGCGTATGGATTCCTTTTGCCGCCGGACTGATGCTCTCGGCGGAATACGTGAAGAGCGGGATCGGTGCCGTGCGCTGCTCGAATGACCGGATTCCCGTTCGGGTGTTGATCTGCCTTTTCTGCCTTGTCACCTCCGCTTGCGGCCTGTCCTCACTCGTCCGCAGCCGCCCGGCGGCGCCATGGGATCTGGCTGCCGTTGAGATTCAGGAACGGGGTTGGGAAGTCGGCTTGTGCGAAGAAGAGAATATCGCGGTCATGACAGTTGCCTGCAAGGGCGATGTTCGCTTCACTGCTGATCCGTCGGATCCCGATATCCGGTTTGAAGTGAGCAATTGGCAGGTGACGGACTGTCCGCGTACAGAGTAAAGAGAAACACTTGCCAATCCGCAGAGAAAGACAAAAAAACACCGTCCCTTTGGACGGTGCTTTTGCGAAAGGAAGTAATGAAGAAATTTTGTGCTTATCTGCTGACGGAAACCGAGACAATCTCCCCCCCGGCGTTCGCTTTTACGCGCAGCTGCATCGGGAGTGTAAGTCCATCGGCGGTTTTCTGCACTGTGCTGTAAACCAGCGTCATGCTCCCGTCGGCTGCCGCGGAAATCTGCGGCTTGACACCCTTATACAACGGGTAGTCTCGGTAGACAGTTTTATTGATCTTATCAACGCTGTTCATGGCTGCTCCATCAGAGACGGCGGCGCAGGAAGGTCGGCGTATCGTAATCAACGGTATCGACAGCGGTGCGGGCTTCGGAAGAGACCTTGCGGGAAGCTGTTTCCAGACCGCTCAGTCCCAGCGGTTCCATGAAAGTGTCGAACTGCGCATTGGCGGCATCGGACGGTGTGTAAGCCGGGATATCGGCGGGCGCATTCGGGATGATGCGATCTTCGGCTTCCATGCTCATGTCTTCACTGCCGGCGTACGCCATGACAGGTTCGCGTTCCGCGCTCTCTTCGACGGGGCTTTCTTCCTCATCGGAAATCTCTTCAATCGGCATCTGTTCCTGAACCGGCTCAACATAGGCGGGTTCCGGCTGTGTGAAGACGCGGTGTTCTTCCCGTTTGGACTCAATCGGAGTGGAAGCGATGCCGGTGATGATCAGGATGATTTGGACTTCGTCCTGCATGGTGTCATCAACGATCTGACCGGGGATAATTTCGGCGGTGTTGCCGGTGAGCTGCTGCAGGTAGCTGAGGCCTTCCATGACCTCGCTGAAAGAAAGGTCGGCGTCGCCGGTGAAGTTCGCGATGATGCCGGTGGCGTTCTCAATGGGCAGATGCTCAAGCAGCGGATGATTGAGTGCCTGATACAGTGCCTGAGCGACCTTGTCCTCGCCCTTGCCGCAGCCGATGGTGAGAATGGAACCGCCGCCGTTGGCCATCATATGGCGGATGTGAGAGAAGTCAACATTGATGTCGCCGGTGTTGTTGATGAGCTGGGCAATGCCCATGATTCCCTGACGCAGAACGTCATCGGCGTAGGTCAGCGCTTCACGCATGGTGCTGTTGGGGGCGATAACCTTCAGAATCTGGTCATTCGGGATGGTGATCATGGTGTCGCATTGGCAGGCCAGTTTGGAAAGGCTTTTGCGGGCGTTGGCGACGCGGCGGCCGGCCTCAAAGGAGAACGGTGTGCTGACAACCGCGACGGTGATTGCGCCGAGTTCACGGGCAATGCGGGCGGCAACGCCGATCGCGCCGGAACCGGTACCGCCGCCCATACCGGCGGTCAGAAACACAATGTCGGCGCCCTTCAACGCTCCACGCAGTGCGGATTCGGATTCCAGCGCGGCGCGTTCGCCGATCTCGGGATTGCCGCCGGAACCCATGCCGCCGGTGAGGTTCGGACCGATCAGAACGCGGGTATCCGCCTCGCAATTCTTCAGTGCCTGAAGGTCAGTGTTCGCGGCGATAAACTCTATATCCTGCCCGCCGTAGCCCATCTTCATCATGCGGTCAATGGCATTGCAGCCGCCGCCGCCGAGTCCGATCACTTTCATGACCGGCTTGTTGTATGTGATTTCCTGTTGTGAATACTGTGACATTTTCATAGGGCCCTCTCTCAATCTCCCCGCGGCTGCATGGATATTGTGCGGATCTTGATTCCGCGGTCACGCAGCTGTTGAAGCATGTATGCCGGGTACAGCGCCGGGTCATCCAGCATGATAACGGTTTTGGATGCCAATGCTTCGTTTAAATCGTTCCCGGACGCGCACTTTTCGAGTTTCACATACCGGTTGAGAATTTCCAGCTGCTCTTCGGTAAAGAGGCTGCTCACGTTCGGGAACAGAAAGTATTCGGTCGGATTCTCGCCGTTCTTAACGATTTGAACCAGATAATGAACAATAGTTGCAAGATTCGTGCCAAAGCTCTTGATTAAAGAAACCAATTTCGCCGGTCCGATCTTCGCTATCCCGTCTTTAAGCCGTGAGACGAGCGAAAGCAGCTCATCCTTAACGTTTCCCCTGCCGGAAGCCTCTTTCCCGATATTGTTGGCGGGTGCTCCGGAACGCGCTGTGTTCCTTGAGCTTAAAACTTCCGTGGAGGGGAGCTTATACATGCAGCACGCTAAGATGTACGCGGGCACGCGGCTTTCGCCTTTCAGCGTGACTTCCTGAATCAGGTTCAGAATGTTCAGGTACTCCTGTTTGGATTCGCGGGTGACAATGTCAAAAACGCCCGCGGAGGAATTCCATGCGCCGGCGTTCATGACCAGCATCGGAACATTCTTCCCGAATTCTTTGCTCAGAATCTCCTCGTACCAGGTGTAGAGACAGAACCCGCGGTGATCCACGCCGTTCGAGGTATACGGGATCGGATCCGGGTTCGCGGAGGGACCGCTTTCGTTCCAGTTGATGGGATGACGATAAAGACAGGCTGAGCCGGAAAACACCAGGTTCGGCAGCAGTCCGCTGTATTCCTTCTTCAGCAGCTTTGCGCTGCCGCGCAGGAATGACAGATCCCAATAGTCACCGCCCGGTTCAAGCATCGGGAAGATCGGGATAACTTTCTCCCTGACGCAGATGGCGGCGTATTCGGCGAATTTGCGGACAAAACGGGCGACAAGGTTCGGCTTGATCCATTCTTCGGCGGACCACGAGGACTTCACGTTCGGGCGGTTGAAGAATTGAACCATATGGATGCCGATGTTGCGGAAGTATGCCATGCGCTGGCGGAACATTTCCGCAGAAGGCGGGTTGGAGATGGAGAAAGTGAGCACGGCGATCGGCTCAATGCGCGCGTTTCGCAGACGGATGATGAAATTCTCGGGGATCTCTCCATCCTCGGGGACGTAAATCACCAGCCAGCTCGTGCCGGCCGCCTGCAGTTTCGGGAGCCAGTAATCCAGGCTGGGATCGTCAAAATGCCCCGCGTCCTTGTAATAGTGGAACCCTAATTTCTTCGCTTTTTTCCCGACTGTGAATCCGTATTCTTCCATTGTCGCTCTCCGTCTCTTCTCAATTTTTAAGACTGCAAAAAGTGTGCCAAAATTGCAGACGGCGGGAATTGATTGCGGAAGAGAGCGTAAGAAAAACCGCCCCATCAGGGCGGCGGTTGGGAAATTTCGCTTACGGCTTCGGCGTCCGCGATGGGACGGGGGTGGCGGACGGAGTCAGCGTCAAAGTCGGGCGCAAGGTGTCCGTCGGGCGCGGGGTGCGCGTCGGAACGAGCGTAGCGGACGGGGTCAGCGTCAGGGTCGGGACGCGCGTGTCCGTTGGGCGCGGGGTGCGCGTCGGTGTGATTGTGAAAGTCGGCGTGACCGTCGGCGTATCGGTCGGCGTATTCGTCTCCGTCGGGGTGTTTGTCGGCGTGCGTGTAATCGTCGGACTCGGTGTGATGGTCGGTGTACGCGTGACGGTCGGACTTGGTGTGATCGTCGGCGTGTTCGTCACCGTCGGCGTATTGGTCACAGTGGGTGTGTTGGTGTCCGTTGGGGTGGGCGTAAAGGTCCTTGTATTCGTCGGCGTGAGGGTCGGCGTCGGGGTAATGGTCGGCGTATGGGTCGGCGGCATCCCCTCAACGTTGAAGCGCCCGGAGGTGATCCATTCCTCATTGATGAAGATTTGCAGCTCATATGCGCCCGGCAGCCAGCGATCCGGCGTGTCGGTAGCGCAGGAGGTGTTGTAATAGCCGCCCGTGGAGCCGTCATAGACCTGTGCGGAGGAGCACATGGTCACCCAATCGTCCACACGGTACCAGACGAAGGCAAGATGCGAACCGCCGACCAAACCATCATAGCTGAAGAAGGCGATGATTTGACGGATTGGGTTCTTGAAGGTCTCAAGCGTCTCAATCGGCATTCCGTTGCTGCCGAGTTCAAGCGTGAACTGAATCGGGCTGACAACGGCGTTGGTGCCGACGAGCTGTGAATCCGAACGCAGATGAAGATCCGCCGGCAGGGAGGGCGTGTTGGTGACGGACGGCGTGTCCGTGATGGTGGGCGTCAGGGTCAGGGTCGGGGTTGTGGTGATGGTCGGCGAAAGCGTGATGGTCGGCGTAAGTGTTGGCGTCGGGGTCGGTACGATGACGGAATAAACGGCATCCTCACCGTAGCGGTTCACAACGAACGAGAGCCCGCCGCAAACAATCGCGAACAGAATAAGACGCCAGCCGTTTGAAACGGTGGACTGGCGTTTCTTAAAGAAAGTGATGCGGCTGCCTTTGCGAATGGTGAGTACGCCGGCAATGAACAGAACCACCGCGAGCGCGATGGTCAGAACAAATAAGGTCCGCACACCGGATGTGAAATCCATGTGCAGGGATTCGCTGTTCAGCGGAAAGATATTCTGCAAAGACAAACGCCGTCCTTTAAAAGATCAGAACCTGAAGCTTGTCCAGTCCGTCCCCGTGATGGTGGACAGGATGAAAAGAACAAGGACAATGAAAAGCACGGTCGTGCATCCGCAGCCAATGCATCCGCCGCTCTGTCCGAACTTGGATTTAAACCAGTTATAAAGCTTGACGGAAATGAGGATTTTCGCCGCGCCGGTGATCGCGCCCTGTTGGCGGGGTTCGCCGGGATTTCTTCTGTTTTTCTGATCCATGTGTTTACTCCTTATCAAAACAAGGTGATGCTGTTTCTGTCAAGTGCCCGTTCATCAGGGGCTTGTTACAGTCTTCCCGCGCCGCATTGGATGCGGCGCGGTGCCGATGAACGGGCGCGATTGACGCTTGACTTTTTCTCATCTGACATCAATTGTAAGCCGATAATAGGACGGCGAACTCATGGATATGACTTCAATCAGGTAATCCTGCGTCGCCGGGACGACGGAATACCAGCTCGGCGAGTAATTGGTGTAATCCATATAGACGACACCCGTCTGCAAACCGGAGACACGCAGGTAAGAAGTCGGCTGCGAACCGGAGTAGCAGTCAATGCGGGCAGTCTGTCCGGCGTACATGTACGCGGTGTAGCTGACGACGCCGTAAGCACCGATGGAGCCGTTATAAACGGTGGAGGTTGCGCCGTAAGGGATGGTGACGCGGGCAGGGATGAAAACCTGCAACGTGAAGTTCTGCGACGGACCGTAGTTGTAGATATCGACATAGTAGGTGGCGGTCGAGGGCAGGTACATATTATAGGAAGTCTGGTACTGATCCCGGTTCAGGTAGGTGTTGCCGTAGACATCGGAAATGCCGAGGACGCAGTTGCCGCCGTCGGAGCTCAGCAGGACGAGGAAGTTCTGCTGGGCGAAGGCGTACAGATTGTAACGAACCCAGCCGTTCTGCGGCAGATAGGCACTGATGACCGCGGAGGTCTCACCCGCGCCGAACTGAATGTTTCCGCCGGAGGCGAGCGTTTGCGGCGGGATCGAGCTCAGCGGCTGAAGCTGTCCCTGCGGGACGGACTTCTGAATGACCTGCTGATTATCCTGATAGACGATCTGGTGATCATTCTGAATCATCAGGTCGCTGCCGCTTTCCGCGCCGGCTCCGCATACCAAAGCTGCCGCCAGGAGGACGGGCATGATCAAGGTGAAAAGTTTACGATTGGTTTTCATTGCTTTCTCCTTCGGTTGCGGCGGACGAACTGCCGCCGGTCACCGTGCTGATTTCGGCGATTGAGCTGCCGATTTGCTCCCAAATGTTAGGGATGTTTTCCGAGGTCATCGACGGATTGAAAATATAGGCGAAGCCATCGGAGAGGATTAACCGATCCTGTGTCCAATTTTCATCCGCGCCGCTCTTGACGAGGTACTGCCGCAGCGAGAGGGATTGATAAAGTTTGTCCTTCCCGCTGCTGCGGTAAAGCTTTGTGATGGCTTCATTGTCCTGAACCGGCCATCCGTCGGCATCAAGGGCGAGGGAGGCGGCGTGTTCATCACTGTAAAGCCATTCAATGAAAAGCCACGCGGCGCGAACTGTTTTTGCCTCCCCGGCAGGAACGGCAACGGAGACGGTGTCCGCGTAGATTCTCGGCGCGTCGGCGGCGGATGAACGCGGGTAAGGCATCAGATCCCAGTTGTCAAAACCGTAATCGGACGCATTTTCAAACGCATTATACTGACGTTCCGCGTCGGCATAAGTTCCCGAATATACCAGCGCATATCGGTTGGCAAAGTAATCATAAGGCTCCGTCAGACGGCCGGTCCACGCACCGCCCTCATCGTAAAGCTGACGCAGCCATGCGGCGGCTTCGCCGAAAGTGCCGCTGTTCGGGTCGCGCAGAATCTCTCCCGGGTTATGCTCCCCGTCGTCAAAGGCGAGCAGCCAGCTCATCACGGCTCCCGCGTCGGAGGTGACGAGCCAGCCGCCGGTGCCGTGCTTCCCTTCGTCTTTATCCTGATAGTTCGCCTTGAACGCCGCCATCATCTGATCGTAAAAGGCACTCAGGGAGGCGGGCTGTGACTCGAATCCGAGTTCCAGTGCCCAGGTGGCGTTGTAGAAGAGGAAGGACGGCTCTGCCCAGAGCGGCAGGGCGTAATACGCACCGTCCTCTTCCTCTGTCTCCGGCATGACCGGCATCAGTGCCGTCTCGGGATCCGCGAAGACGGCGGAGGCGTTCATCAGCTCCGTCAGATCCATGAAGCGTCCCATGTTCTCGGCGCGCAGCCAGGCACTGTCGGCGATGATGAGATCGGTCTGAAGCCCTTCATGGAGTGCTTTCTCCAGCTCCTCGGCGGAGTAAGCGGCTTCGGCGTTGACGGTAATGCCGTAAGGGTTTTCTTGATTAAACTGTTCCGCCAGCGCACGTACAGAAGCGATCGCGGCGCCGTCCAGGCTGAAACGCAGGCTCAGCTCTGTCCCTTTCAGCGCATCCGTGTCGATGGCAAGATACTCCGGCAGTGGCGTTTCCGTCGGGGTCGGGGTGTTCGTGGGCGTTGCACTCGGCGGGATCGGCGTGGCAGTGGCGTCGGATGTGGGCGTCGCTGTCGGCGCGGGCTGCGGGATATTGCACGAACAGAGCGCGATCAGGCAGAAGAGCGCGATGATGAAGCTATTTAATATACGCATCAATAAAAAATCCGTTCGCCCCGAACCGTGGTGAAATCGTTATGTCCGGGCATGATCAAGGTATTGTCAGGCAGGGTCAGAACCTTTTCCCGAATACTCTCCATCAGCGCATCCTCGCTCCCGCCGGGCAGGTCAGTGCGGCCGTAACTGTGCCAAAAGACAAGATCGCCGGAATAAAGCCAGGCTGCCTCTTCACAGTAAAAACAGCAGTGACCGGGCGAATGCCCCGGGGTCAGCAGCGTTTTAAACGCATATTTGCCCACGTGCAGGACTTTGCCGTCCTCAAGATCCGTCACGGGCAGCGGGCAGTCCTTAATGAAGGGAACGGCGGAGAGCATCGACTTTTGGTATTCTTTGAACACGGGTACGTCCAGCGGGTGCATATGCGCGTCAATGCCCAAAGCCAGAGAGGCGGGATATCCCGTGCCGACGAAATGGTCGAAATGTCCATGTGTCAGCCAATACGCCCGCGGCTTGAGTCCGCGCTTTTCTATGGCGGGAAGCACACGGTCAAAATCGAAGGACGGGTCGATGACCACGCAGTCCTTCGTCTCTTCATCATAAAGCAGAAAGGTATTGTTCTCGATGGGGCCGAGTACAAAGGGAACGGAACGCAGCGTTCCGCAGGAAACGTCGGTTACTTGCATAAGATCCTCAATTCACGGGATATATCCGTCAGGCAAAGTCCGCCCTCGGCGGTGCAGGCAAGGTCGTCCTCGATACGGACACCGCCCCGGCCGGGGAGATAAATGCCGGGTTCGTCGCTGAAGCACATGCCCGCTTCCAATTTGAGCGCATTGCCGCTGAAGATGTAAGGCTCCTCATGGTCTTCCATGCCGAGCCCGTGACCGAGGCGGTGGGTGAAGTATTGCCCATAGCCTGCCGCTTCAATGACAGCGCGTCCTGCTTCGTCAATCGAGCCGCAGGTTGCGCCCGGACGAACCGCGGCGAGCGCGGCGCGGTTGGCGGCAAGCACGGTGTTGTAAACCTCAATCTGCCGATCGGAGGCTTCCCCGATGATAAAGGTGCGGGTGATGTCGGAACAGTACCCGTTCCGGCGCGCACCCCAGTCGAAGAGCAGGAAATCCCCGCGTTGGATCTCACGGTCGGAAACACTGTGATGCGGGTCGGCGGAGTTGGGACCGCTGCCCACGATCGGGTTGAAGGGGAAATTCGGTTCGCTCCCCAGACGGAGAAGATTCGCCGAAAGCTCCGACGCCAGCTGCCGTTCACTGACGCCCGGCTTGACCAGTTTCAAAGTCTCCTCCAGTGCGTCTTGGGCGATGACGGCGGCTTCACGGATCGCGGCGAGCTCCTGTTCGGTCTTGCGGATTCGCAGCTCCGTGAAAAGCGGCTGCGCCCCGACGATCTCACACTCCGGAACCGCCCGGCGCAGGAAATCATATTCAAGGAAACGGAAATGCAGCGGCTCGACGGCGATTTTCTTTCCCCGCAGCTTCAGGGATTCTCCCGCCGCGCGGAAGGCATCCTGCCACTCCGCCGGGTTGTCCGAGAAAGAGAAAATCTCGAAAGGCTTTGTCCATTCCGGCGCGGCAGCCACCTCGAACCCCGCGATGATGAGCGCGGGCGTCATGCCGGTGCGCACGATGACGGCAAGCGGCCGTTCCATCAGCTCCTTGCTCCGCCCGGTGAGCCAGGTAAAGCTTGCCGACGGGATGAACGCCGCGGCGTCATATCCGTGTTTGGCAAGCAGTGATTCCAAAAGCGCGTATTTTTCGTTCATAAGCTCTCCGTTTTCTGTCTTCTATCCATTATAAAGCATTTTTTTGAGGAGGCAGCAGACAGCAGTAATTAGCCAATAGAGAAGCCGTCCGAAGGGCAGCGTGGAGCGTGAAGTTACATGCGCGATATTTGCCCCCGCTCCCTTTCGCGAAACGGCTTAATGACGCTCCGCGTGGGGATTGGAGTATGCCCGATTTTGCGCCACATCTACACTGTCAACCGTGCTTTAAGCCTTCCCCTCGTAGGGGAAGGGGGACCGCGTCAGCGGTGGATGATGTCTTGATGGGCAGGGGTGCAGGATATTGCAATTCGTGCTCCCGAGGCTGCATTTACTTTGTTCATTCACTTCCGACAACTTTTCACTGTGTATCAAAATACCATTTTCCTTAGACAGGCCTGAAAACATGTTATACTGGATTGCGTATGTCAATCCAATTTGGGAACTGTTTCCCGGGATTTGGCGTTTATAGATATGAAATATTAATTATTCTTCGGAAGTTAAGGGAGAACAGCATGAAAAAACATTTTATCCAACTGTTAATCATTGCCCTGCTCATAACCGCGGCACTGGTTCCGACCGCCGCCGCGAGCGCGGTGAATGCCACCCGCATTTACCTGCGCGACACCGCCGGCAATGATGTAACCGGTCAAACCTACGGCCTCAACGTGGATGATACCGCGACGGTGACTGTCGATATGTATAATGCGTCAGGCACGGTCGATGAAGGCTTCACCTGCAAGAGCACTTATGCGGCGATTGCCACCTGCGAGGACAACGTCGACGGGACGATCACCGTTACTGCCGTCAAAGCCGGGACATCGACTGTCACGGTAACCGGTGAAAAAAGCAAGAAGACTGCCAGGATTTCCGTCAAAGTCGGCAACATGGCGTCATCTGTTGCCATCACAGCTCCGACCTCAGGTGAGGAACTTACGGCCGGTACGTACACCACACTCGGTTGGACCGTCACCTATACGGACGGAACGAGCGTGGAGAATAAAAACGCGACTTTCACCTCCGGCAACAAATACGTGACAGTCAAAAGCAACGGCCGCGTGACCGCCAATACGGCGTTTACCGAGAAGACCACAGTGACCGTCACCGCCTGCTCCTCCGATAACGCCCGTGATAACACGGGTGCGCGTATTTGCGACAGTGTTGATTTTACTGTTATTCCGGCGGCGAAGTCGGTCGATATCTGCACCGATGCTTCCGGTACGGACTGTCCTGCGCAGATCGCGCTTGACGCGGGCGATTCGTCCGCTTCAGCAACGCTGTATGCCATCGTGAAACCGGATGTTGCGGATCAGACAGTCACCTGGAAGTCCGGCAACGTAAAGATTGCGCTGGTTGATGAAAACAGCGGCGAAGTCACCTTACCCGCAAACGGGAAAACCGGCACCGCGACCATCACTGCCAGAACCGCCAACGGTAAATCCACCACGATCAAGGTGTTCGTCGGCGATCTCGTCAAGACAATCACGCTCGACGGCGAATCCACCATGACCTCAGGGAAGACAACGAAGATCACCGCGACAATTACCGATCCTGCATCTCCCACCAACAAAAATATCAATTGGAAGGTCTGCGACGCTGACGCTACAAGTCCGTCTGACTGTACGGCTTCTGCATACGCTACTGTTTCCGCAGGCACCGTCCGTGCGAAGCAGGTCAACGCAGATACCACGGTCTATGTTTTAGCCTGCCCGGCTGACGGGAATAACACGGCCTGCGTGAACCATGCGATCACAATCACTCCGGCTGTCAGCTCCATTAAACTTTTCAAAGACGGCGTTGAGGTCACTTCCAAAGACATCTATGCCATTGAAGCGGGCAATACTACGGTTACCTTTACCGCCCAGGTTCTCCCGGCGGATGCCAATCAGGATATCACCTGGAGCGTCAGCTCCACGAAAATTGCGGAAGTTGCCGATGGTACCGTCACCGGTATTAAGAAGGGCACGGTTACTGTCACCGCCAAAGCCACCGATGGCTCCGGCAAGTCCGCTGTTGCCCGTGTGAACGTTGTCGGTGCGTTGGTTACCGATGTGAATGTTTCCCGCGTCAGCGGTGTTGAAGAAGACACGACCGGTCACGTCAACCTCGCGAACGGACAGAGCGTAACGCTCAAGGCCGCGGTTACGCCCACAGAAGCCGATAACAAAAACATCACCTGGTCCGTTGTTGATCCGAGTAATTGCACGACAACGGGTGAGATGACGACCTGCGCCAAGTCTTCTTACGCTGTGGTCTCCGGCGGCAAGGTTACCGCCCGTCAGGTCGCCGAGCCGAAGGATCTGGCTGTTCTTGCGCTGGCTGCCGACGGTTCCGGTGTCTATGACAGCTATGACATTACGATCGTCCCGGTTGCTTCCAGGATTTCTATTTATTACACCCCGCGTGAAACTTCCGTGGAAACCGATGTCACCAACAAGACAATTTCCCGGATCATCGACCTGAACAGCGGCGACAGCAAAACCATTCAGCTCACCGGGAGAGTTCTTCCCGATACTGCCGCACAGAAACTGACTTGGAAGTCAAGCAGTACGTCGATCGCGAATGTTGATGATAACGGCTTGGTTACTTTCTATAATTCCGGTACAGTGACCATCACTGCCACCACAACCGATGGAACCAAACGCTCCGCGAAGGTGACGATCACCGGCAAGATCGTTGTTGAGGACATCGTGATCAGCGGTTCGACCTCCGTCGCCGCCGGCAAGAGCATTCAGCTCAAGGCTGAGGTGATCCCGAGTAATGCCACTACCAAGACCTTGAAGTGGACCACTTCCAATTCCGGCATCGCGACCGTTAACTCCTCCGGCAAGGTGACCGGCAGCTCATCAATCCGTGTCGCTACCCCGGTCACGATCTACGCTACAGCCACCGATGTTGATGAACGCCATCAAACCCCGGCTGTGGGTTCGTACGAAATCACCGTTTATCCTGCGGTGACCTCTGTCACCATCCTTGGTGAAGATTCTGAATCCAAGAACGGCAAGACCATCGGCATGGATCTGGGCGCGAAACCCACTTATCAGCTGACCCACTATACCGAGCCCTCCGGTGCTTCCAATGAAGTAACCTGGAAGAGTTCCA
Organism: bacterium; assembly: GCA_963618265.1. GTDB lineage: Bacteria > Chloroflexota > Anaerolineae > Anaerolineales > Anaerolineaceae > Flexilinea. Next base: position 13,364 of record CAVESB010000013.1, on the reverse strand, counting down.
ACACCAAAATTGCCACGGTCGATGAAAACGGTCTTGTGACCGCGGTCGCGAACGGCAGCTGCACGATCACCTGTACCGCGGCGGACGGCTCCGGCAAGTCTGCGAAGGTCAACGTTAAGATCTCCACCCTGGTTCAGGATATTACGATCACAGGCGCGGAAACCAGAGTCCGCACCGGCAAGAGCATCACGTTGACCGCTACGCTCAACCCCAATAAGCCTTCCAACGCTGCTCTGACCTGGGTCTCCGAAGATACCTCGATCGCCACGGTTTCCGGCAGCGGTTTGACCGGCACGGTTACCGGCAAGAAAGCTGTTTCCGACGGGGATGTCTGCACCAATATTTACGCTGTGGCGAAAGACGGTTCAGGCGTTGTCTCCAACAAGCTTGAAGTCTGCGTCTATCCGGCGGCAGCTTCCGTCAAAGTTCTGAGTGAAAGCGGAGCCGATATCACGGGCTCTACGATTGAGTTGGGTGAGTACGATACGATGACGATCTCCGGTCGTGCCTATCCGGGCGGTGCCGCTCAGGAATTCACCTTTACAACCGGCAACAAAAACATCGTTGAAATCACCGATGCGACCGATTCAACCGCGACATTGACAGCTTTGAAAAAGGGCTCCACGATCACGATTACGGTCAAGGCACTCGATGGCAGCGGCAAGACCGGCACGATCAAGATCAAGACCGTTGCCGCACAAGCCACCGGTTTGACTCTGTTCGCAGCATCCCTTGCCGAGCCGATGATGATGGCGGCTGCCGTTGACGACGCGGCTGTTGTTGCCGAAGATAGTGCTGACACTCTTGCGCTGACAGCGGGCGACACGCTGCAGCTGGGCTATGAGATTGCTCCGGTCGCAGCTTCTGAGAACGAAGTCGCCTGGTTCAGCTCCAATGAGTCCCTCGCCACCGTTTCCGAGGATGGCGTCGTCACTGTTGCCGAGACCCTCGAATCCAACGCGAATGTCACTATCACCGGTCTGGTCATGGACGGCAGTGCCACGAGCGGTTCCATTGAACTCAGTCTGTACGCGAACGCCCTCGAGCTTGTTGATGCGGACGCCGAAGCGGTTGTTGATGATACCGAAACAGAAGAAGTTGCAGTGACTGAAGATGCAACGGAGGAAACCGTGACTGAAGAAGTTGCAGCGACTGAAGAGGCAGCGGAGGAAACCGTGACTGAAGAAGTTGTGGCGACTGAAGAGGCAGCGGAGGAAACCGTGGCTGAAGAAGTTGCGGCGACTGAAACTGAAACTCCGACCGAAACCGTTGCTGAAAACGCTGAGGTTGCCGCTGAAACGGCCGAGACTTCGGAAACCCCGACTGTCAGCGAGATCAAGCTCGACGTTGCAGAAGATAAGGTCGCGATGTACGTTGCTGAGAACGTGACGATCACAAGCGACAAGCTCACCATCCTGCCGGAAGAAGCCGACACGACCGAGCTTACTTTCAAGATCGAGAACGAGGCTGTCGCCAAACTGCGCTATGACCGGCTTGAGGATATCCGCGCCAACGGCTTGATCATCGACGGTCTGTCCGCGGGCGAGACCAAGTTGACGATCAAGTGCGGCGATGTTGAGAAGATTCTCACCATCATTGTCAATGCGCTCCCGACTGAAACCGCAGTCCCGACCGAGGTTCCGACCGAGGTTCCGACCGAAGTTCCGACCGTTGATGCCGCCGCCGCTGAAGCCGCCGCCGCCGAAGCCGCCGCCGCCGAAGCTGCTGCCGCCGAAGCCGCTGCTGCCGAAGCCGCCGCCGCTGAAGCCGCCGCTGCTGAAGCTGCTGCCGCCGAAGCTGCTGCTGCCGAAGCTGCCGCCGCTGAAGCCGCCGTTGCTGAAGGTGGAGAAGGTTAAGACGAATCATATAGTCATATAAACAACAAAACGCCGTCCATCCGGGCGGCGTTTTTCATTCCCCGCTGCACGAAGCGCTCCGAATCTCGTTCCGGAAAGCCGTATTCCATTGTGAGCCTCCGGGTTTTCGAGACCTCATCCACCGCAAGCGGTCCCCCTTCTCCTACAAGGAGAAGGCTTAATGACGCTCCGCGTGGGGATTGGATGATGCCGATTTTCAGCAATCATGACCGTCGAAAACACCTCGTCTACACTGTCGCGAAGCGTACTAAGGACTTCCCCTTCTCCTACAAGGAGAAGGCTTAAGCGCGGTTGTAATTGAAGCGAGACAGCGCATATCGGGCGCAACAGCCCACCGTCCACACTTCACTCTTCATTCTTACATTGTCTTTTCCTGTTATAATACCCATAGGAATACGCATAAAAAAAGAGGTATCGATGAACGATATATTTGATAAATTCCGTATGGATGGGCAGACTGCCGTGGTTACCGGCGCGGGTCTGCTCGGAACCGAGTTCTCAAAAACCCTGGCGCAGGCGGGCGCGGATGTGATTGTCGCCGACCTGAACCTTTCCCTTGCCGAAGCCGCTGTTGAGACGATCCGCTCGAACGGCGGTAAGGCGCACGCCTTTCAATTGGATGTCACCAATCCTGACTCCACACAGGCCATGGCGGCTTTTGCCGTGGAAAAGACCGGGCGTCTGGACGCGCTGGTCTGCAGTGCGGCGATGGATCCGAAATTTGACGCCACTCATGCCCGCAATACCAACAATTTCGAAGATTATCCGCTGAAGCAGTGGCAGGATGCGCTCAATGTCAACCTGACGGGGCTCTTCCTCTGCGCGCAGGCGGCTGTGAAGCCGATGAAGAAACAGAATCACGGCGTCATCATCAACATCTGCTCGACATACGGTCTGGTGGGACCGGATCAGCGCATTTATGAAAAAGAGGGCATGGATCCGAACAACCGTCAATACAAGCCGGTCTTCTACTCCGTCACCAAGGCGGGCGTGCTCGGACTGACCCGCTACCTTGCCACTTATTACGCCGGCAGCGGTATCCGTGCAAACTGCCTGACCCCGGGCGGCGTTTTCAACGGCAATGATGACGAATTCGTGCAGCATTATTCCGCCCGTGCGGTTCTCGGCAGAATGGCGCATAAGGACGAAATGAACGGCGCAGTGCTCTATCTCTGCTCCGACGCTTCCACTTACATGACCGGCGCGAACCTGGTCGTAGACGGCGGATGGACCGCATGGTAAAGAAGCCCGAAGTCCTTGCCGTTATCCCCGCACGCGGCGGCTCCAAGGGGATTCCGCGGAAGAATATCAAGCTCTTCGCCGGTTATCCGCTCCTGTCGTACTCGGTGGCGGCGGGTTTGCAGTCCGAACTCTGCACCCGTGTTATTGTCTCTACCGATGATGAGGAGATCGCCGCCGTTGCCCGCGAATGGGGCGCTGAGACGCCGTTTTTGCGTCCCGCCGAATTTGCCGCCGACAACTCGCTGGATCTGCCCGTCTTCCGTCATGCCCTGACCTGGCTGAAAGAGAATGAAGGCTACGTCCCCGATATCGTGCTGCAGCTGCGCCCGACCTCACCTGCCCGTCCGCGTACATTGGTCGATGATGCGGTGCGCCTCCTGATGGAGCATCCCGAAGCCGACTCCGTGCGCGGCGTGGTGGAAGCCGGTGAGAACCCGCATAAGATGTGGCGCGTTGACCCGGAGAGCGGATACATGCACGGACTGTTGAAAGTGGACGGCATTGACGAGCCGTACAATGCCCCGCGTCAGAAACTGCCGCTGATTTACTGGCAGACCGGGCATATCGACGCCATCCGTCCCGAACGAACCTTCATGACAAGCGACTCCATGAGCGGGAAAAACATTCTGCCGCTGTTTTTGGATCCGGATTTCACGATTGATATTGACACGCCCTTTGACTGGGTGCGTTACGAATGGCTGGTGCGTCATGCCGGATTGGATATGGTTTGGCCGGGTCAGCGTCGGCGCGGACTGCCGAAGACTGTCAGGTTGCTTGCTCTCGATTTCGACGGCGTTCTGTCCGATGATCACGTCATTGTTGACCAGAACGGTGTGGAGTCCGTGCGCTGCTCCCGCTCTGACGGCATGGGGCTGCGTCTGCTGCGTGAGAAGAAAGGTATTGAGGCGGTTGTCATCTCTTCCGAGGTGAATCCCGTTGTGGCGCGTCGCTGTGAAAAGCTCAACATTCCCTGTATTCACGGGACGATGCAGAAGGCTGACGTGCTGCGCGATTATATCGCCGGGAAGGGGATCGACCCTTCCGAAGTGATTTACGTCGGTAATGACCTGAATGACCTTCCCTGTTTCCCTGTCGCCGGTTGCGCGGTCTGTCCGGCAGATGCCCATGAGCAGGTTAAAAACGAGGCGGATATCATCCTCACCTGCAAAGGCGGTGAAGGCGCGATTCGTGAATTGTGCGATTTGCTGATATAATCGAAAGAAATAAAGGAAACATATGGCAAAAGAATTAAAAATCGGAAATAAAACCATCGGCGCCGGGAATCCGACTTACGTTATCGCGGAGATCGGCATTAACCATAACGGCGATGTTGAAATTGCTGAAAAAATGATCCGCGCCGCAAAAGAAGCGGGCGTGGACGCTGTTAAGTTCCAGAAGCGTACGCCGCTGCTGTGCGTACCCCCGGAGGAACGAAACCGGATGCGCGAGACCCCTTGGGGTTACATTACCTATCTTGAATACCGCGAACACGTTGAATTCGGTCAGCAGGAATACGCCCGCATTGACGCGCTTTGCAAAGAGCTGGGCATTGACTGGTTCGCCTCCGTGTGGGATGAAGAAGCCATCGACTTCCTTGAGCAGTTCAATCCCATCGCTTACAAAGTCCCGTCCGCGTCCCTGACCGATAACGGCCTGATTGACAAACTGAACAGCACCGGCCGCCCGATTATCCTCTCCACCGGTATGTCTACTATGGAGCAAATCCGCGCCTCCGTTGCGCATTTTGATATCGACCGTCTCGCCATCACCCATGCGACATCCGCCTATCCCTGCGACCCGAACGACCTGAACCTGCGCATGATTGAAACCCTGACGAAAGAGTTCGATTGTCCGATCGGATATTCCGGTCATGAAGTCGGTCTGATCCCGTCCGTGGTGGCAGTCGGCCTGGGCGCATCAATCGTTGAACGTCACTTCACGCTTGACCGCTCCATGTGGGGCACCGATCAGTCCGCCTCCGTTGAGCCGGGCGGCATGGAACGTCTGGTCAAGTACATCCGCGTCACCGAACAGGCATTGGGCGACGGTGTCAAGAAAGTCTACGACTCCGAGCTTCCCAGCCTGAAGAAGCTCCGCCGGGTAAAATAAGACACGATGGCTGAAATTTCAAAGCAGCGTTCTCTGTTTCAGGTCATTCGAGAACACGTCTCCATGAATCGGACGGACGGCAGCAACGCCCGCCGATTCAGAAGCGTGAACGCTGAAACCTCGGAACGGGTGTCGGACTCCGAACACCCGGTACTGTTCTTTAACGCCTCGACGCGCCTGAACCGTACCAGTCTGAACGCCGCCTATGAATGGCTTGTCGCGAACAGCTTGCAGTATTCCGGCGTTCCCGTTCATTTCCTCAGCTGCGCGGGAGGTTTGAAACCCTGCCTGCTGTCCGTGGGTCGTGGCGGAGAGGCGCTCTGTTCCTCCTGTCGAAGGCTTTCGGAGCAAATGTACAACGGACTGCCGCATACGGATCTGATTTTTCAAGAAGATCACGAAGTCACGAATGCGGTTGAGGGACTTGAGTACGCGGGACTTGCGGAATTCGTGCATGAAGGTGTGCCGCTCGGTGCGCTGACATTGCCCTCCCTGCGCTGGATCCTGCGCAAACATCACCTTGAGAATGATCCCGAGACCGTGCCGCTGCTGCGTGCGTTCATTCGCTCTGCGTGGAGCACCTATGTTCAGGCACGGAAGCTGATGGATACGCTTGAGCCGCGGGCGGTGGTGGTCTTTAACGGTTTGCAGTATCCCGAAGCCGTGGTGAAATGGCTCGGTAAACAGCGCGGCGTCCCGACCTTTACGCATGAGATCGGTCTGATGCCGAACACCGCGATCTTTACCGAGGGTGAGGCTACGGCTTGCCCGATTGACCTGCCCGCTGATTTCATCATGACGCCCGAACGCGACGCGAAGCTGGATGAATACCTCTCCAAACGGATGAAGGGAACTTTTTTCACCGCCGGCGTGCAGTTCTGGCCCGAGATGAAAGAGCTTTCCCCCGAATTCTGGGAACGCGCCCGCGCCTTCCGTCAGATTGTCCCTGTCTTCACCAATGTCATTTTCGACACATCCCAGGCGCACGCCAACACGGTTTTCGCGGATATGTTCGACTGGCTGGACGAAGTGAAGAAGATCATCGAGGCGCATGCCGATACCCTGTTCGTCGTCCGCGCCCATCCCGACGAATCCCGTCCCGGAAAAGCATCAAGAGAGACCGTCAGCGACTGGGTCAAGCGCAATCGGCTGACAGGAATGCAGAATGTGCTTTATGTGTCGCCCGAAGAATATATCAGCTCCTATGAGCTGATCAGCGTCTCCAAATTCATCATGGTTTATAACTCAACCATTGGACTGGAAGCCGCGATCATGGGCGCCGGTGTACTCTGCGCGGGACGCTCCCGCTATACCCGGGTGCCGCTGAGCTGGTTCCCTGCCACGCGGGAAGCCTACCGCGAAAAGGCGAACGCGCTGCTGAAAGCGGACGTCGTTACGGTTCCCGAAAGCTTCCGTGAGACCGCGCGCCGATTCATGTATTATCAGTTCTTCCATACCGCGCTGCCGTTTGAGCCGTATATTGCCCCGGATGAGGTTTGGAAGGGCTATGTCAAAATCAAAAATTTCCCCACGGAGGCACTCGATCCCGACAAAAGTCAGACCTTCGGCATCATCCGTGACGGGATTCTGCATGGGAAGCCATTCGTGCTGCCCGATGAAAACAAAGAAGGAGCGGAGAAATGACAGTTGCCGCCTTTGTTCCGATGCGTCATCATTCGGTGCGCGTCGCTGAGAAAAATTTCCGTCTGATGAACGGAAAGCCGCTGTACCATTACATTATGGAGACTCTGCTGGCGGTGCCGGAGATTGATCAAGTCGTTGTCGATACCGACAGTCCCGTGGTCATTGAAGGTCTTGCGAAGGACTTCCCGACCGTCAAGACCCTGCTGCGTCCCGAACATCTGCGTGCGGATGATGTGCCGATGAACGAGATTCTGATGTACGACACCGCGCAGATCAAAGCCGATTGGTATTTACAGACCCACAGCACGAATCCGCTGTTGAAGGCGTCCACTGTCTCCGCGGCGCTTCAAGCCCTGCAAGCCAGATCCTACATGTACGACTCCCTTTTCTCCGTTACCGAAGTTAAGAAACGCTATTGGGATCAGCTCGGCAGGCCGATCAACCACAATCAGAACATTCTCCTGCGTACACAGGATCTGCCGCCGATTTATGAAGAAAACTCCTGCCTCTATGTCTTCACCCGCGAAGTGCTGGAAAAGAAGCACACGCGCATCGGCGACCGTCCGATGCTCTTCCCTATTGACCCGCGGGAAGCGCAGGATATCGACGATATGTACGAATTCAAACTCACTGAAATGATGATGAAAATGCAGTCCGAAAATGAATAAAGCATAAGGAATGAAATCATGAAGAAAACGATTATCTTTTCCGCCCCTTATATGATGACCTCCGTTGAACGCTTCCGCAAGGTTCTTGAAGGTCACTACGGTATTGAAATGATTGTCCCGGAAGTCAAACAGAAGCTGATGGAAGACGACATTCTGAAGTACGCCGGTCAGTTCGACGGCACCATCTGCGGCGACGATGTTTACAGTCCCCGTGTGATTGAAGCCTGCTCCCCGCGCTTGAAGGTCATCTCCAAGTGGGGCACCGGCATTGACGCGATCGACAAAGACGCCTGCAAAAAATTCGGTGTCATGATCGGCAACACTCTCAACGCCTTCACCATTCCCGTATCCGAAACTGCGGTGGGCTATATGCTGAACTTTGCCCGCGCACTGACTGTGATGGATCGCACGATGCATGAGGGACTGTGGAACAAACCCGCCATCACGACACTTTCCGAAACCACGGTCGGCATCATCGGCGCCGGCAACATCGGACAGGCAGTAGCCCGCCGAATCCGCACCTTCGGCTGCCGCATCCTTGTGAACGATATTGTCCCCGTCAAACCGGACTTCCTGATTGAGAACCATATCGAGCAGGTTTCTCTTGAACAGCTGTTGAACGAATCCGATTTCGTGACTTGCCATACCGACCTGAACGAGACTTCCCGCCATCTCATCAACGCGAAGACCCTCGCCATGATGAAGCCGACTGCGTACCTGATCAACACCTCACGCGGTCCCGTTGTGGATGAAGCCGCTCTTGCCGAGGCACTCGCCGCGAAGAAGATCGCCGGTGCGGCCATGGACGTTTTTGAAACCGAGCCGCTGCCGATGGATTCCCCGCTGCGCGATATGCCGAATGTGTACATCGCCCCGCATAACTGCAACTTCAGCCCGGTTGCCTGTGAACGTGTGCATTGGAACACCATCCGCAACCTGCTCATCGGTCTGGATATCCCTCTCGACGATTTCGAGGAAATTCGGAAGACGATGTAATGCTGAAAGACACGATGAAAAAGATTGTCCCCGCGCCGGTTCTGAACGCGGGGAGGAACGCTTACGATGCGGTCAAGCGTCTGGGAAATATCCCGGAGGCTTATTTCAGTGCGCAACGCCGGGACACAATCGCGCGTCTGGCGGCTCTGCGGGATATTCATAAGGGCGAACGTTGCTTCATCATCGGCAACGGCCCGAGCCTGAAGAATACCGACATTTCCAAACTCAGGAACGAATACACCATTGGACTGAACCGTATTTACCTTGCGTTCCCCGAATGGGGCTTTCAGACGACTTATTACCTCTGCGTGAATGATCTGGTCGTCGAGCAGACGCATGATGACATTCAGGCTCTGACTATGCCGAAATTCGTCACGACCCGTGCAATGAAGTACCTTACGCCTGCCGACAGTCTGTATTTCCTCTACGCCACGTACACCGGTCCGATCTTCCAAAAAGACATCCGCAAACGGATGTGGGAAGGTGCTACCGTGACTTACATGGCGATGCAAACCGCCTATTACCTCGGCTTCTCGCAGGTCATTCTGATCGGTGTTGACCATAACTTCGCCACCAAAGGTAAGCCGAACGAAACCGTTGTCTCTCAGGGCGACGATCCCAACCATTTCAACGCCGGTTATTTCGGCAAGGGCTTCCGCTGGCAGCTGCCCGACCTTGACACATCCGAACGCGCTTACACCATGGCGCGTGAGGCGTACAAGCAGGACGGACGTGAGATTATTGATGCCACAGTCGGCGGCAAGCTACAGGTCTACCCCAAGGTGGACTACAATACGCTTTTTTAGAAAATGATCATGCCGTCCCTTTCTGTTGTCACCCCGTCATACAATCAGGTCGCTTTTCTGAAACAGACCATGGATTCAGTCTTAAGTCAGGGCATCCCGGGCATGGAATACATCGTCATGGACGGCGGTTCCACGGACGGCAGCGCGGATCTGATCCGCTCGTATGCCGATCGGCTGACGCTCTGGCGCAGCGAACGTGACCGCGGACAGGCGGACGGTGTCAATAAAGGCGTGGCGGCCTCCACAGGTGAGATTATCGGCTGGCTGAACTCCGACGATCTCTATCTGCCGGGGGCTGCCGAAAAGGCTTTGCAATATCTTGCCGCTCATCCCGAGGCAGATGCGGTCTACGGCGATGTGCTCTCCATTGACGCGGACGGCAGACTGATCAACGTCATGAAATTTCATCAGTACAGTTATGAAGACCTGATGAGTTTCCGCGTTATTTCTCAGCCCGGCGTGTTTTTCCGCCGCTCCGCTTGGGAGCGCACCGGCGGTCTGGATCTCAGCTATCATTACCTTCTTGATCATCATCTCTGGCTGCGCATGTTTGCCGAGAGTAAGTTCGTGTATATCGGCGAACCGCTGGCGGCGGCTCGTTATCATGAGGGAGCCAAGAATATCGCTCACGCGGAGGATTTCGGCAAAGAAGCCGCCCGTCTCGCCGATTGGCTGCTCAGCGATCCGCGGACATGCGCCAAAGCCCGCCCGATTGAGAAGCAGATCCGCGGCGGTGCTGCCTGGCTTGACGCTTATTATCTCTCCACGGCGGGTATGGCAAAAAAAAGCCTGCGTGCCTATCGTGAGGCTTATAAACTCGTGCCCGAGCGGGTAAAGGAAGATAAAAACCGCTTGGCATTGACACTGCTCATGTTGCTCAGCCCGGCAGCGGCGGCGAAACTTTATCAAAGCCGCACAACCAAACGGCTTGAGTCTCTGAAAGAATATGAGAGGCTGCTTCCGTGAAACGCGCTTTCAAAATCATCCTTATCCTTGCGGTAATCCTCGCCGCCTTTGCTTTGCGAATGGTGGATTTTGATGATCCGCCGCTGGATTTTCATCCCGCCCGTCAGATGCATTCCGCGTTGATGGCGCGGGGCTTTTTCCTCGATAATGGCGGTGTGCTTGAAGACGAAACACCCGAATACAACCACGAAGCCTATTCCAGAGGCATGAAGGAAGCCTGGATCGAGCCGCCGGTTTATGAAAAGCTGACCGCCGCGCTCTACGCTGTCTTCGGAAGTGCCGATCTGCGCATCCCGCGTTTCACTTCCATTCTTTTCTGGTTGGTCGGAGCCGCCGGTTTGGTTCTGCTTGCGGATTCTCTCGTAGGAACCGCGGGCATGTTCGGTGCGCTTTTCTGGTATTGCTTTTTCCCCTACGGCGTCATTGCCTCGCGTTCATTTCAGCCGGATATCATTATGGTCTGTCTGCTGATCTGGGCGATGTACTTTCTTAAACGCTGGATCGAAAAAACGGATTCATTCGCGCGGATGCTGCCGCTCGGCATTACTGCCGGCATCTGCATCTATATCAAGCAGGTTGCCGCTTTCCCGCTCGGTCTTGCGATTGCCGCCGGGCTGATCGCCTCCCGCGGACTTGCCGCGTCGTTGAAAAATCGGCGCGTCCGGCTCGCCGCCGTGCTTTGTCTCGCGCCGATGCTGATTTATAATTATTGGGGGTACTTCGTCAAGGGATTCCTGGTTCAGCAGTATCAGGGTCGTTTCTTCCTTTCCGAGCTCATCAGTCCCTCATTTTATGTCCGCTGGCTGCGGATGATTGACAAAGTGTTCACCCTGCCGCTGTTCATCGCGGCGTTGGTCGGCATCCTGCTGATTCGCGATAAAAACAACCGCTCCGCCTGGATCGCCTACTTTGCCGGCTATGTTATTTACGGGCTCTGTCTTGCTCATCACATCGGCACGCATGACTATTATCAGCTGCCGCTCTTTCCTCTCGCCGCGCTCGGTGTCGGTTCCTTGGTGTCCCGTATCGCTGAAGCGTTGAACGGGAAACGCCTGTTGACGGCAGGCGCCGCGCTGTGCGGAGTATTCCTCTGCGTCTGGTGGGCGGCTGACAGCGTCATGACCATGCATCGCAAAGATTACCGCGCCTGGCCGCAGCGCTGGAAGGATTGGATGTCGGAACTTGAGCCGTACGAAGGCAGTATTTCCACAATCGGCATCATGGATGACTATGGCGGCGGCATGACCTATTGGGGACTGCACAACCCAGGCATTTGGGATACCTCGGTCGAGAGCATGGACGAGTATGACGCCCTTGTCACCTTGAACACTACCTTCTGGAATTACCGGTGGCTGGTCGTGACCGACCTTGAAAAATTCTACGAACAGCCCCGCCTGCAGCGTTATCTTAACGAAAACGCTTCTGTTTATCGACAGGAGTCCGATTATATTATTTACGATTTGGAGCATTGATATGGACGCGAAACCGCTCGTAACGATCGTGACGCCTTCCTATAACCAGGGCAAATTTATCGAAGAAACCATCAAATCCGTCCTCGCGCAGGATTATCCGAATATCGAGTACATCATCATGGACGGCGGTTCGAATGATAACACGGTCGATGTGATTCGCAAATATGAGGATCGCGTTGCCTGTTGGGAGTCCGTAAAGGACAAAGGACAGACCGATGCCATCAATAAAGGCTTTGCCCGTGCGCATGGGCAGATTCTTGCCTGGCTCAACTCCGACGATCTTCTTTACCCCCATGCGGTTTCCCAAGCTGTTGAATACCTGACGGCGCATCCCGAAGTCGGGCTTGTCTACGGCAATTGCGACTTCATTGACGCCGACGGAAAAAAGATCGGTCGCTTCAATGCCGCGCAAACAGACCTGCACAAGCTGGAACAGGGCTACGTTCACATTCCGCAGCAGTCCTCATTCTGGCGCGCCGATCTTTGGAAACAGGTCGGACCGCTGGATGACAGTATTTATTTCGCCATGGACTATGATCTTTGGGTTCGTCTTGCCCGCGTTTCGGAAATCGTCTATCTCGCCGATTCTGAACCAATGGCGGCCTTCCGCCTTCATGCCTCGGCGAAATCCATTGCCGATGACGACCGCTGCTGGCCGGATATGATCAAGATTCATCTGCGCGACGGCGGCAGTAAGTTTTCCGTCATTTACGTCAAATACCTCGTGCGCAAAGTGCTTGCGCCGCTTGTTCGCGCCCGCCGTGCCCGCATGTTCGGGAAAAAGGATTGAACCATGGCAAAGGGAACCGTCGATATCATTATCCCGATCCATAACGCGGCCGACACGCTGGAACGTTGCCTCGACAGCGTCTCAGCGCAGACCTTTGACGGCTGGCGTGCCTTGTTGATTAATGACCGTTCTACGGACGAGAGTGCTGAGATTCTGCGTTGCTACGCCGAAAAAGACAGTCGTTTTGTCCCCATGGATACCGACCGTGCCCCCGGCGCCTCCGGAACCCGCAACTGCGGCTTGGCGCGGATTCATGCCGATCGGGTGACCTTCCTTGACGCTGATGATTGGTGGGAGCCGAACATTCTTGAAACCCTGCTGAACATCGCTGAAAGCACGGATTCCGACATTGTGCAATGCGATTACATCATTGAATATCCCGGCGGAGCGCACAGCGCGGAAATCCCAATGTTTGACAGTCTCCGTACCTTTGATGCCGCGCAGTTCGGCACGATCTTGGAGAAGATGCTCGCCGGGATCGCCATGAACAGCATTTGGAAGAAAATCATCCGCGCCGATCTCGTCCGCGGTCTTGAATTCGACACCCGTCTGCATACCGCCGAAGACCTGCTCTTCAATTTCGACTTGCTGACCCGCGCCGAACGCTGGACCTTTATTCCCGACCGCCTCTATCACTACTACCGCGCCGGCGCTACCCTGACCGGCAGCAGCCTGAGCTTCAAAACCAAGTGGCATTGCAACCGCATCGTTTCGAGTGAAATATCAAAACGCCTCAAAGGAAGTCCCCTTGACAGCCCCAAACATCAGATCCGGGCCTTCCTCCGCCCCTATCG
>CAVESB010000012.1:8089-33301 GCA_963618265.1 bacterium | reverse complement strand
AACTCGCGACCTTCTCCTTGGCAAGGAGGTGTTCTACCAACTGAACTATACCCGCATTCACTCTGCTTGATTTGCAAGTTCTCTTGTTAATCAACAGTTTCAATTATATGCGCCTTTGGTACGCTGTCAAGGGAATCGGAAGTATTTCCTTACTTTTGTATCGGCAGGCGCGTTTTCGGGTCGATTTGCACTTCGCGGATATGGACGCCGGTCAGGGTCGCCTGGGCGATATCCTTCCCGTTCTCGTCCCTGATGAACACTTCGCAGTAACAGATCCGCTGTCCGTCTTTGAGAACTTTGCCCTCGCTGTACAGGGTGGAGCCGATTTTTGCGCCGTTCAGAAAGTTGATGTTGGAGGTGCTCGTCACGGTAGGGTAATCGCGGTTGTAGACGGACGCGACGCCGAAGGTGAAATCCGCCAGTGTATAGATTACGCCGCCCATGGCATTCCCGTAGAGATTGCCGTGACGCTCATCCAGCTTCAGAGAGCAGCGGGCGTAATTCTCGTCCACCGCGTCAATCTCGATGCCGGTGATCTCCTGTGAGAAGGTCTCCGGCTTAAAATATTTTCGTACCTCATCCACATCGTACATAGGTCAACTTGCCGCCAGCAATTGTTCGGTGTAGGGATCCTGTGGGTGTGCAAAAACCTCTTCCACAGCCCCGATTTCCTTGATCTGTCCCTTCTGCATGACCATCACACGGTCACAGATTTCGTAAATCACATTCAGGTCATGGGAGATGAAGAGGTAGCTCAGGTTTTCCTTTTTGCGGATGTTGGTGAGCAGCTCGAGAATCTGCGCCTGGACGGTCACATCCAGTGCGCTCACGGGTTCATCGAGAACGATCATCTCCGGTTCCTGAATCAGTGCCGCCGCGATCGCGACGCGCTGCCGCTGACCGCCCGAGAGCTCATCCGGGTAGCACTGCGCATATTCTGCGGGGAGACCGACTTTATCCAGCATGTACAGAACGCGCTCTTTGCGCTCTTTCCGGTCATATTTGCCCAATACCCGCAGCGGTTCCTCAATGATCCAGCCGATTTTCTTGTACGGGTTCAGCGAACCGTAAGGGTTCTGGAAGACCATTTGCGGGCGGAAGGTGTTCATCTCAATCGTGCCGTTGAAGTCCTTCTCAATGCCGAGAATGGTTCGGGCGAGGGTGCTTTTCCCACAGCCCGATTCGCCGACAATGCCGAGAACTTCGTTGCGGAGAAAGTCAAAGGAGACATCGAAAAGAACCTGCGTGCGGCGTCCGAACCACAGGGTTTTCTTTCCGTACCACACATTCAGATTTCTGACTTTTATAATTTCATCGGTCATAGCGTTTCTCCCGCTTTGGGATGGCGGCGATCAGCCGTTTGGTGTACTCATCACGCGGATTGGTGAAGATGCGTTCGCTGCTGCCTTCCTCAACGATATCGCCGTTGTACATGACGATCACGCGGGTGCAGAGACGGCGGACGAGGGCGAGGTTGTGCGAAATAAAGAGCAGGCCGACATTCTCTTCCTCGTTCTTTTGGCGCAGCAGGGCAAGAATTTGCGACTGTACGGTCACATCCAGCGCTGTTGTCGGCTCATCCGCGATCAGCAGCGATGGATGGCAGATGAGGGCAGAGGCGATCATCACACGCTGGCACTGTCCGCCGGAAAGCTGATGCGGGTATTTCCGTGCGGTGATCTCCGGCTCCGGCAGGCCGACATCGCGTATGGATTGAAGCATGCGTTCATGCCGCTCCTGCTTGCTTATGTCGGTATGCAGCAGCAGCGATTCCTCGATCTGTTGATCAATGTGCATCAGAGGATTCAGCGAGAGGATCGGTTCCTGGAAGATGAAGCCGATGTCCCGTCCCTGAATTTTGCGGATCTCCGCTGCGCTGATGCCGACGAGCTCCTGTCCCTTGAATTTGATGGAACCGCTGATATCTGCTTTCTGACGGTCAATCAGGCGCGGGATGGAGAGTGCGGTGACGGATTTTCCTGCGCCGGACTCACCGACGATGCCGAGGCGTTCTCCGCTGTCCATTTGGAAGCTGATGCCGTGAACGACTTCTTTGCCGCGGGAACCGCGGAAGGTAATGCGTAAATCTTTGACGTCCAGCATTATTCAATGTCCCCCAATCCGTCGGAAAGCAAACCGAAGCCGAGAATCAGCAAAATGATGGTGATCCCGACTGAAAGTGTGTACCAGGGAGCGCGGAAGAGAAAAGTCTGCGATTCGGAAAGCATTCGCCCGAGGCTGGCATCCGGCGGCTGTACGCCGATGCCGAGGAAACTCAGACCGGCTTCCGCCAAAACCGCGTTATTGAAGCCGATGGCCGTGGCGCTGAGCAGCGTATTGATCGCGTTTGGCAGAATATGCACGAACATGATGCGCAGCGCGGGGACGCCCTGCAGCTTGGCGCACTTGACATAGTCCAGGTTCTTGATGCGGGCGAACTCACTGCGCGTGATACGTGCGAAGCTCGGAACGAAGAGCAGTCCGAGAGCAATGACGACATTCTGTTTCCCCGGTCCCAGCAGGCTGACAATGATCAGCGAGAACAGGATGCTCGGGAAGGAGTTCAGCACATCGTTCAGGCGCATAAGAATTTCATCCGCGATGCCGCCGTAATAGCCGGTGAACGCGCCGATGATGATCCCCACCGCGAGGCCGAAGAACACGGTTGATGCCGCGATCCACAGTGTGCTGCCGCCGCCTTTGAGCAGACGGGAGAAAATGTCACGGCCGAAGTTGTCCGTGCCTAAGATATGTTGCCATGAGGGCGCTTTGAGGCGGGCGGAGGCGTTCATTTGATCCGGGTTGTAAGGCGTCCAAAAGGCGCCGACGATGAGCATAATGACCACAACAGCGGAAATCAGGATGCCGATGAAGAGGTTGTAATTCTGTTTCATGCGTCCGTCTCCTTAGGCTTTTCTTGTTCTCGGGTCGATGAAATTGCAAAGCACATCGGCAAGATAATTCATGATAATGACAATCGCGGCGATCAACATGACAATCGCGAGAACCATGGGGTAATCGCGCGAGGAGATAGAGACCAGCAGCAGACGCCCGATGCCCGGGATGACGAAGATCTGTTCAATGATGATGGAGCCGGCGACGATGCCGGAGAAGGTAATGGCAAGGAAGGTGATGACCGGGATCAGCGCATTGCTGAGAACGTGAACGTTCAGCGTGCGGACTTTGGTGTTGCCGCGGCTGTAAGCCGTGCGGACATAGTCTTTGTTCATCTCGGTGAGAATGGAGCTGCGCAGCATGCGGATGGTCATCGCCGCTCTCGGCATGGCAATTGCGAGGGCGGGGAAGAGCAGATAAAGAAAAAACTGCGCCGGATTCTGACTGTACGAAATGAAGTTCCCCGGCGTGAAAAATTTGAAAATTACGCCGAAGACTGTGGAGAAAATAATCCCGCTGAAGAAGGGTGGGATCGACATCACGACCTGGTTCAGGATGACGCAAAAGGTGTTTTCGGGTGTTCCGACGTACTTGGCGTAGAGTATTCCCAGTGGAAAGGAGACGAGCAACGTGATGGCGAAGGCCAGCACGGAAAGCACCATGGTTACGGGAACTTTTTCTTTAAGGATCTGCGCGACAGGCATTTTGTAGGCATAGGATGTGCCGAGATCACCTTTGATGAAATCTGTGATCCAGTTCCTGTATCGGGTGAGGAGCGGTTGATCCAGACCCAACTCCGCGCGCATGGCGTCAATCTGTTCCCGGGTGGCTTCGGTTCCGAGCATGGCGGTGGCGGAGTCGCCGGGAATGACATGAAACGCCGTAAACGCGGCGAAGGAAAACAAAAGCAATGTGAGTATCAGACTGAGCGTCTTTTTGATAAGTACCATAATCCCTTCCCCGGCTTTGTTGACTTCTCTTTAATTATATCCTTTTCGGATACCTGTTTCGTCGACTTGTGCAAAATTTCATTATTCCCCTGCGGCTCAACGGAAACGCGGGGCGATCTTGATGAGGTTGATTACGAGCTGGGACGCCCAGACCGCGCCGGAAAGAAGCCATGCGGGCAGGACGATCTGCTTCCTTTTCCCCTCAAGCGCACACGGCAGGGCGAAGATGCAGCTCATTAGGGGCAGCATCATCGGCAGAACGTACTGCGTTGACTTGACCGCCACGAACCAAATGAGGTAGACGGCGATCACGACCCACCACAGCGCGATGTGTCTGTAAGTCCATTGCCGCATTCCGCTGAAGCAGGCAACCGTCAGAGAGGCGAGCAGGAAGAAAAAGCAGTACATCTCGGTGTAATGATCCTCAAAAGCGGGATACCATGCGTCCCAACCGGGGCGGTAGTCGTTCTTCGGGTCATTGAAATCCGCGTTGTAACCGCTGCTCATTTCCCCCGTCTTCTCACTCAGAATGGCAATCATGTTCGCCCGCGCATCCGAACGGAAGAGGAAGGGCGAGGACCAGAGGATTGTGCCGAACATGACGAGCAGGAATACGCCGGCGCGGATCAAAACCTGTCGGACGGGCAGGATCTTCCTCACGGCGGCATAGAGCAGGTAAACCCCAATGGCGAGGAAGAACAGGAATCCGTACAGCCGAATCGCGGCGGAAAGCCCGATGAAGAAGGCGGCGAGGTAAAAGTTGCGCCCGTAACGTAAGCGGTCGCGGCTCAGGAAGAAGAGCGCCGCGCAGATGAAGAAGAAGTTCAGCCCGTCGGGATGCCAGAAGCCCTGATTGTTTTGCAGGGATCCGGGCGCGGTCAACAGAAAAACATAGACCGCTGCGCTGAGCGGGACGGAGGCGAAGCGTGTCGTCAGCCATACAAGAATCAGGCAGCCCGCCATCAACGGTACGACGGAGACGAGGATGCGCAGCGTCGGCAGGGTGAGATCAATTCGCTCAAGGAAGTTCGGCCCGACAATGAGGCGGATGGGCAGCAGGACAAAGGAAGACCAGGCATAGAAGGGATAGCCGTAATGATAGTCTTCATGGACATAGTGATGGTAAAGCGTTGCGGAGAAATTGTCCCCGGGTGTCATTACGTTCGTGAGAATGGGATAGATGACGTATTCATCCCCGCCGTAATGCTTGAAGTCCGCCCAATCACGCGAGCCGTTGATGTTGGAGGGCATCAGGACGGCGATATAGATGAACGAAATGAGGAGCAGAAAAAGCAGGACGCGCTTCTGTCCCTTGCTGAGGTCTTTCAGTCTCGGCAGCAGACGGTATTTCTGCGCGTAGTCCGTCTCGTCCCATTTGGCGCGGAATGAAACCCGCACCAGCAGCGCGGCGGAGACGGCAACAAAGGCGAGAAAGAGGATCTGCGGGCGCAGGTTCTTCGGAATGAACAGCCATGAGAATTGGAAGCACCACAGGCATCCAAAGGTCAGGAACAGCAGCCCCATGAAAGCGAAATATGCATGGTCGTCCTGATTGAGCAGGGCGTTCAGGCGTTTGCGGAGCCTTTCGGGATGTGCGAGCGCGGCGGCGAAGATAATTACGAGGAGAAGCGTCAGAACGCCCAACACCCAGCGGGCTTTGGAATATCCCATAAACCAGGAGACACGTGCTTCCGAAGGCGTAATGAAATTACAACAAACCGCTGCCGACCCGGCAAGGGTCGACAGCGCGAGCCAGACACGGAAAGCTTTGGCGCTCAACTGTGCTTTTTGTTCAGACATGCGTTACATCCCAACCGATAACGCGGAGTTGGAAGTCGAAGAGGCGGTGTCGGTATTGCCGGCAAGCGTGACGGTAAAGGTTCTTGATTCGCTTCCGCGGTAGACTTCCACTTCAACGGTATCTCCCGGGCTGTACTTGAACAGGCAGTTGTAGAAAGAACCGTTCTCCTCGATGGAGTAATCGCCGATGCGGACGATGATATCATCCGCCTGAATACCGGCAATGTCGGCAGGACCGTTCCGGGTGACATCCATGACGTAAACGCCGCTCTCAACCGGCAGGCGGTAGGCGTAAGCCATGCGGGAGGTGATTTCCGCCCAGCGGATGCCGAGAACAGGACGGCTGAAGGAGCCGTTTTCGATGATCTGTTCGGAGATCAGCTTCGCAGTGTTCGACGGAATGGCGAATCCCAAGCCCTCCGCGGTGGCGGTGGTGCTGTTGGAACCGCGGACGATCATGACATTGATGCCGATTACCTCACCGGAGAGGTTGACTAACGGTCCGCCGGAGTTGCCCTGATTGATGGCGGCGTCCGTCTGAATCAGGTTCTCCATCTGGTAGCCGTTTGAGGATTCCAGAAAGCGTCCCGTGGCACTGATAACGCCGACGGTGACGGTGTTTTTGAAGTTCCCCAGCGGGGATCCGATGGCGATGACGGTCTCACCGGATTTCAGCAAGTCGGAGTTGCCGAGTTTCGCCACGGCGGGCATGGTGCCTTCCACTTTCAGCACCGCCAGATCCGAGAATGAGTCGGCACTGACCAGCTCCGCCTGCAGGCTCGTCCCGTCCGCGAGTTCGGCGTAATATTCTTTGCCTTCCTCGATGACGTGATTATTGGTGAGAATGTAGCCGTCCTCACTGATGATCACGCCGGAACCCATGGAGGTTGAGTCGGAGGTGTAGCCGAACCAGCCGTAGGTGCCGGGGACAACCGCAGTGATCGTGACCACGGCGGGGCCGATCTCTTCCACAACTTTGGTGATCTGACTTGAGACCTCAACCTGATCCACTTCGATATGCCCGGAGGACAGCTGTTCCGAAAGCTTGTCAATGTCGGATTGCATGTCGGCGATCTGTTCCTGCAGTGCGGCGATTTCGGCGTTCTCGGCGACGGGCTGAGCGGATTGGCGGTGCGTGTCAAGCCAAGCGGAGCCGTAGATGGCGACAAACCCGCCGAGGACGGCGGCAAGCAACGCGATCAGAATCATTGAACCGCGGGACGGGCCGTTGTTCTTCTTCTTTTCCTTTTTGACTTCATAGATCGGTTCATTATACATTTTTTTGATCCTCTATTTGCCTTTCGCGCGTTTTTTCCCGCGGGTGAGCAGCAGAAACGCGCAGATCACGGGCCATATCCATGTTTTTGTGCCGGGACCGCTTGTGCCGGTGCAGGGGGCGGTGCGGGTCGCACAAAGCAGACGGCAGTTCTTCAGCGATTTTCTGCCGAGCATGGCACCCGCCTTGCCGAAGAAGGACGTATCCTTGGTGCTGTCCATGATGGCTGCCTGCTCGGATTGCGGAACAGGACGCACCCAGACGGTGTACCAGCCGTTTTTCAGCCAGATCTCACCGGAGGGATTGTTGTTGATGTAGGTCTGAATCTCGGAAAACTCTTCCCGGGTTACTGCCAGCGCGATATTGCCTTCATACTCCGTACAGGGCAGGGTGAATTTCCCGCTTCGTCCCGGGAAGGCTAAAACCGCCTGTTCCCCGAAGATTCCCGGCGCGGCACTGAGAAGGGGTCCGACGCCGGTGTCCCAGGCTGCCGTGACGGCCTTATTCCTGATATATGGGAGAGAGCGTCCGCATTTTTTGGCGAGTTGCCATGCTTGTTTTTTGATGTTCATGATCCGCCTCAATTCTTTAATCTTGCGTAAATCACCGAAGTGCCGTCCGCGCCCTTGACCTCTTTGGTCTCAAAGACATCGGGATATCCCTGAATGAGCAGGGAGAGCTGACGGTAGCCGAAAGTTCGGGAGTCAAAGCCGGGATCCAGCTGACGGATGTGATGACCGAGGGAGCCGAGGAACGCCCAGCCGTTGTCCTGCTGTGCCAGTTCGAAAGCACTGCGGAGCAACGGGATCGGGTTCGACGCGGCGGGTTCTTCCGCCTCGTTCTTTTTGCTGCGGCGGTGTTTGTTGCCTCCGCGGCTGCCGTTATTGCTGTTCGAGCCTGTCTGCTGGTCGGAGGGCATCAGGTTCTCGGTATAAACGAAGATGTCGCATGCGTTCACGAATGCCCGCGGCGTCTGCTTCTTGCCGATGCCCATGACGAAGTTTCCCTGTTCGCGCAGCCGTGTCGCCAGACGGGTGTAGTCACTGTCGGAGGATACCAGACAGAATGCATCTACAGCACCCGAGTAGAAAATGTCCATTGCGTCAATAATCATGGCACTGTCGGTCGCGTTTTTGCCGACGGTGTAACGGAATTGCTGGATCGGCTGAATGGCGTGGGTCTGTAAGACATCCTTCCAGCCGCTCATGTTTGAGGCGGTCCAGTCTCCGTAAATGCGGCGGATGGTGATGAGACCGTACTTGGTGGTCTCCGCCAGAATTGACTCAATCATGGAGGGTTGAGCGTTGTCCCCGTCGATCAGCATGGCGATGCGCTGCGTGGGTGTGACATCGGCGATGTCCTGAAGAGTGAAAGAGGCATTGTTGATATCCATTTTTTTTGCCATGTATGATCCTTTCCGGTAATCGCTTGACACCTTATTCTATTATAAGGCAGAATAAGACAGACTCACGGAATTCATGGAAAGTTCTAAGATGACGGGGGAGGTCAAACCGGAAAGACGGGGAGTTAGTGTACTAAACCCGTTTGACAAGCCGGCAGGTTTGTGCTAAACTTGTGAACGTTATCACCCGTGGGGGAGTAGCAAGCGCGTTTTGACGCGGAACAAGTCAACATACTGACCGTGAGGTCTGGCTTGTTTGAAAATGCGAGACTCACGTACCTGTGTTGAGGTACGTGTGTCAATCAAGTGAATTTTGACCCGGACTCAGCAAATACAAGCGGTTCGGGTTTTCTTTTTGAACCGCAGATTGGGATTAAGGAATTTGAGTTATGAGTAATATCAATCTGTCGTTTATCCTCAGCAGTGCTCTGCTTGGGGTCGGACTTGCAATGGACGCCTTCTGCGTCTCCATGGCGAACGGTTTGAATGAACCGAAGATGAAGAAGAGCAAGATGTGCCTGATTGCAGGGACATTCGGCATTTTCCAGATTCTCATGCCGCTGATCGGCTGGATCTGTGTTCACACCATTGCGGAGAAATTCCAGGCTTTCAACAAGTTCATCCCCTGGATCGCGCTGATTCTGCTGGGGTACATCGGCGGAAAGATGCTCATCAGCGGCATTCGCGGCGGCGGGGAGGATGAAGATGTCGCGTTAAACTTCGGCGAACTCTTCATTCAGGGGATTGCGACGTCCATTGACGCGCTTTCTGTCGGCTTCACGATTGCTCATTACAATTGGCAGGCGGCGGTGCTTGCTTCCGTCATTATCGGTGTCGTCACATTCTTCATTTGCTGCGCGGGCTTGATTATCGGCAAGAAGTTCGGCACCACGCTTTGCGAAAAGGCGCAGATCCTCGGCGGCAGTATTCTGATCTTCATCGGGTTAAAGGTCTTCTTCGGCTTCTGAGAGAGCGCCGCCGTCAACAGACGACTGTCAGAAAAGGCGAAATTACAGTATCGCAAAAGAAAAAAGAATCGGCAGCATGATGCAGAGTGCAAGCGCAAGCAACAGTACGCCGCAACAGCCGGATGAAATCTTCACGCTGTGCTGCGGGCGGGGCGGTTTGTGAGGGCGGCGTTTGTTGCTGAGGCTGCTGCTCACCGCAGTGCCTGCAACGGCGCTTGCGCCCGTCAGCAGGGTCCCCATCAATGAGGTGGCTTTCTCGACCGGGTCATTGATAACGATCTTTTCCCCGAAAGGCGTATTGATGGTGAGGTTCCGGTCTTCGGGTGAGTCCGGATTGAACTCAAAGAGATTATTCTCTCTCAGAGCCTCTTTCAAAGCTTCTGCTTCCTGTTTCGCGGTGTCGCGCGGGTCAACCGACCCTTCGGGGATCGTGTCCGCGGAGAAGCCCATGCCGCAGTAATCGCAGATCCGGTTTTCGGGAGCGTTCGGACCGCCGCAATGTGTACACTCTTTCATCTTTTCACCTCCTTATCGGCTAATTCTTCGGGAAAAGCAGTTCTTCACAGAAGAACTGCTTCCCGTCCGTAACATATCCGTAATAGACCTCAATCTTCCCCGAACCTGCCGCGTAGAACTCGAGCCGTCCTTCCTGCAGGATCCAACGCAGTCGGACATCCTCGTCTTCAGAGATATAAAACACCGCTTTGGGCTGTTCGTCATCTACGAGAATGATGCCGTAGGAATAGCCGTGGTAAGCGGGGTGTTGCTGAACGCCGTCCAGATCGAAAACCCGAAGATAAAGCTCGTCAAGCTCCATAATCCTCCATGTCAGCAGGTCGGGAAGCGCAGCAGCAGGTTTTCACAAAGCAGCTGCAGGTTGACGTTGGCGTTCAGGTAGGCGATCATGCGGTTGACTTCGCTCAGGCAGGCACGGAAAGTCTCGGGCGAGCCTTTGCCTGCGGCTTGGATCAGCTCGTCTTTCAGCGTCAGAAAGCTGATCGGCTGGGAATCCGGGTCATCCGTTGCGGAGAGAAGGAGCAAGTCGCGGAAAAGCGACTGCCAGATCTGCAGCGTCTCACGCAGTGCAGGGCGTTTGCGAATGTCCTTGAACTCCGCCGCGTAGGCGAAACGGCGCACCGTATCTTCACCGAAGAGCTCCAGCCCGTCGGAGGCGATGGAGGTCATATGCTCGACCTTGTCCGGATCGTCCGCGAGCTGCAGCGCGTACCCGGCTCTTCCCGCAGCGAGGTGCGCGAGAATCTGTGCCTTGTCGGGAGCGATGCCGCGCTGTTCCGTCAATTTCTCCGCCAGCGCGGACAGGGACAGCGGACGCAGGCGGATGACTTCGCAGCGGGAGCTGATGGTGGGCAGCAGGGCGTTCTCGTTGCTGGCTGTCAGCAGCAGTTTGGAAAGCTCCGGCGGTTCCTCAAGCGTTTTCAACAGCGCATTCTGGGCGTTGATGTTGGCTTCTTCGAAGCGCAGGAAGAGCGCGGTGCGGTAAGGCGCGGCGTAGGGCTTCAGGTTCAGGGCACGCTGGATTTCACGCACGGTGTCGATTTTCAGCATCTCTCCCTGCACGGCGGATTGACCGATGAAGAGATCCGTATGCTGAAGCTTGGCAATGTTCCGGCAGTTGTAGCACTCTCCGCAGAACTCACCCGGCGCGAGCGGGTTCTTGCAATAGAGCGCCTTGACGAAGCACAATGCCAGCGAACGCCTGCCGATGCCCGGCGCACCGGTGAACAGATACGCGTGACGGGTCATCCCGCCTTCGATGTGTTTCTTCAGCAGGTTCTCAGCCCATTCATGCCCCCAGATATTCCAGCTCATTTTTTCGTTTTCGCCTTATTTTTGCCGCTCTTGTTTTTGCTTTGTTCGGGTGCTTTCGCCTTCGGCTGTTCTTCCTCCGCCGGGGCGGCTTCAATGCGCGGCGTGGTCGTCATCATGCCGACAGTCGGGACGGCTTTATACATATGTTCGACAACAGACTGGCGGATGTCGTTCAGCAGTTCGGAGAAGAGCTCCGCCGCCCTGGTTTTGTAAGCAACAAGCGGATTGCGCTGTGCATAGCTCTCCATACTGATGGAGACCCGCAGACCTTCGATTTGAGTGAGGTAATCCACCCACTGCTTCGAGATGGATTGCAGGAACACCTGGCGGTTGACTTCATTCTGAACCCGCTTGCCGAGGGCGATGCGGATCTTCTCCGCGTCTTCTTCCGGCATATCGACAGGCACGATGGACTTGACTTTCTCGAATTCCTCTTCGCCGATCTCGGCTGTCAGTTGTTCTCGGTGTTTCCCTGTCATTTGATCAAGCGTGTAGTTGGCGGCACGGATGCGGGACCAGTCAATCTTCCCGAAGATGTCGCGCAGGCCGTCTTCCGCGGTGATGTAGTGATCCCAGATCAATTGACGGAGCTGCGGGCGTTCCATGTTCTCAAGCAGGGTGCCGCAGTAATAAATGAAGTTCGCACGGTGATAGCGGCGGGCTTCTTTCTTATGAGTCTGTGAATTGAAAGAGACGCGCTCATCCATGCTCATCACGGCAAGCAACTGTGCCCAGAGTTTATCGCTGAGTTCCTCCTGCTTATACGCGGAGAGGAAATTCTTCAGATCGGCGCGGATGCGGTCGCCGCTGCCGTAAAGGCGTTCGGCACGGCTCACGTAACCGTCCTGTACCGCGTCAAGAACCTTTTCCTTGAAAGTGTCCCAGTCGCCCGCTTCAAGTTCATCCGTCGGGGCGGTGTAGTCGCCCTCCATGCGGTTGCTGAGCGTCAGGTTCACGCGGCGGCAGAAGCTGTCCCAGAGGAGCTGTTCCAGCTGTTCGCGCATATCGTCCAGGACATTTTCGTCCCCTTCGGCGAGCTTGCGCTGAGCATCATTGGAAAGCTTGAACTGTACGCGGGCGAAGCTGTTGGCGTCCGCGAGCACCTCCGCGGGTTTCGGGCTCTCGACAACCTGACCGTCGGAAACGGCGTCGTTGTAATCCTTAAGCTTGTTTTCCAATGTCTCAATGAAGAGGTCGAAATTGGCTTCGCTCTCCTGCAGGCGGGCGGTATAGGATTCCCGTGCGCGATCCACGAGCATTTCCATGATCGCGAGACCGGCTTCATTCTCGATTTTGTAAGCGTCCCGTCCGAAGCTGACCAATCCCTCAATGAGCGCGTCTTTTTCAGGCGCACTGCCGATGCGTTCCTTCAGGTCATTGATGATCATCTGTTGAGAGAAGGACGGCAGGAAGAGCTTGTCCAGCTCCATGGGCGGCTGAACGGTGTCAAGATACGCCGCGAGCTTCCATTTTTCTTCGGATTCCGCCTTGTCCAGACGGTGGTCGAGATCGATACTCAGCATGTCAAGAATGTCGTCGCTGAGATCCTCTTTTTTGAAGGCCTCGTCACGCTGGGAGTAGATACGCTGACGCTGCGTGTTCAGAACATCATCGTATTCAAGCGTATGTTTGCGGACATCGAAGTTCGTACCTTCGACACGCTCCTGCGCCTGCTCAACGACTCTGGAGAACATGTTGTGCTCCAGCGGGATGTTCTCGTCAAAGAGGTTGATGCGCTTGAGCATACTCTCAAGTTTCTCTCCGCCGAAGAGACGCACAATCTCATCCTGCAGGGAGAGGAAGAAGCGGGATGAACCCGGGTCGCCCTGACGTGCGGCGCGGCCGCGCAGCTGGTTGTCAATTCGGCGGGATTCATGGCGTTCGGAACCGATGACATGCAGGCCGCCGAGGGCGCGTACCTTGACCGAATCCTCGTAGTAGGCAATGTAGGCCTTGATCGACTCTTCGTAAATACCGTATTCTTCCGGCGAGAGTTTCAGAACCGCCCGGTAGCGTTCCTCATGAGTCATGTTGTACGGGTCGGAGCCGTCTTTGGCAAGGACACGGTTCGTGTCGCGCAGGACATCTTCGCTCAGCTCACCGCCGAGCTTGATATCGACACCGCGGCCTGCCATATTGGTGGCGATGGTCACGGAGCCGAAAGCGCCGGCCTTGGCGATGATCATACCTTCCTCGTCGTGCTTGCGGGCGTTCAGAACCTGATGCGGGATGCCGCCGTTCGCGGCTTCCATCAGGCGCGGGTAATCCGCTTCCGTGAGGTTGAAATCCTGCAGCAGAAGCGCTTTGTTGCCCTCATCCTCAATGGCAAGCTGTACCCCCAGCTCACGCGCCAGCGGACGCAGATCCGCCGCCTGAATGTTCTGCAAAGCTTTGTTGAACTGTTCAAAATCACGCAGCGGCTCGTCCAAATCCTTGATACCGTTCTTGTTCATGTAGGCGCGGCGCATCATCTGAATCTGCATCAGACGGCGCAGCGGTTCGCGGGAAAGACGGTCGGAAAGGAATTCCGAGTGCTCCACGGATGCCGTGCCGATGAGCAACGGACGCCCTTTGACCCAGTTTCTGAGGATCTCGAGCGTGATGGCGCGGAACTTGGCTTCCTCGGAGCGGTAAATCACATCCGGGTAGTCCTTGCGTTTGTAATACAGCGCCTTGTCCGGCTGTTTCGGGTCGGCGTAATAAGTGTATTTGTAGCCGTCCCCGTCTTTGGCTTCCTTCTCAATCAGGGAACTGCCCTTTTGATGCGCGGTGTATTCCAAGTTCGTCGGGATCGGGATGACATCGAGGTGATAGATCTTGTAGAACTCTTCCTTCTCCGTCAGCGCGGTACCGGTCATACCGCAGATTTTGTCGTACATGCGGTAGTAATTCTGCAGCGTGATCGTGGCGTAAGTCACGTTCTCAGGCTCGACTTTGACGCCTTCCTTGGCTTCAATGGCCTGATGCAGACCGTTCGACCAGCGGCGCCCCGGCATGAGACGGCCGGTGAAGGTGTCAACGATGATAACCTTGCCCCCCTGCACGAGGTAGTCCTTGTTGCGCTTGAAGATGAACTCCGCCTTGAGTGCCTGCTCAAGGTAGGACATCATGCGTTCCTGCTCGATCGTGACCTCTTCCGGACGGGAGGGGTCGCGCAGAACCATGCCGAGAAGCTCCTCTACGTGATCCAGACCGTTGTCATTCAGGTAGACATTGCGATCCTTTTCTGAAATCTCGTATTCGTCGGGGCGCAGGGCTTTGACGACTTTTGCCATGCGGTTATACTCTTCCACATCGTCGGAAGCAGGCCCTGAAATGATGAGCGGGGTTCGGGCTTCATCAATGAGGACGTTGTCAACTTCATCAATGACGGCGTAGGCATGACCGCGCTGGACGCGGTCTTCAAGGCGCATGACCATATTGTCGCGCAGGTAGTCAAAACCGAATTCGGAGTTCGTGCCGTATGTAATGTCGGCATCGTAGGCTTCCTTGCGGGGAACCATGCGCAGCTGATGCTGATCCTCATGAGCGGAGCTGACCGAGGTATCCACGATGAAGGCCTTCTTGCCGTTTGCGGTTCGCGCCGCCATTTGCAGCACGCCGACGCTCAGACCGAGGTAGTTATAGACCGGAGCCATCCAGCGGGCGTCGCGGCGGGCGAGGTAATCGTTGACAGTGACGAGGTGTACGCCCCGCCCGGTCAGCGCGTTCAGGTAGACCGGCAGTGTCCCGACGAGGGTTTTGCCTTCACCCGTGCGCATCTCGGCGATGTTGCCGGCGTGCAGTGCCATACCGCCGATCAGCTGTACATCATAATGGCGCAATCCGAGCACACGCTTGGATGCCTCGCGCACAACGGCGAACGCCTCCGGGAGGATTTGATCGCTTGTCTCGCCGTTTTGCAGACGGCGTTTGAATTCGTCTGTTTTCGCTTTGAGCTCGTCGTCGCTGAGTTTCTCATATTGGGATTCGAGTTTATTGATGTCGGCGATCCGCTTGATGTAGGCATCGCTCTGTTGCTTGATAGGATCAAGGCCCAGTGCTTCTTTAATTTTCTGAAACATACAGCCTCCTGTATTCGATAAATTCCGGATTAATCATACCACATATACGTGATTCAAATTTCAGCCCGCGCCTGTGTGCATACGGAATTCCACACTTCGGACGGGAGGAAGGGTGTATAATCCCGGTATGGGGTTCCGTCATTTTCATCACCTTCCGAAACGGAGGAACTCTCCGGCGGGACCGGGAGCGTAATTATGTCCAATAAAAAACTGATCCTCTGCTGCGTTATCGGTATCGCGGGCGGGTTCGCCGCGCCTTATCTGTTCGGGGTGAACAAGAACACTGCGCTGACAATCGGGCTGGTTGCCGGACTTGTTGTCGGTTTCTTTTGGGAATGGATTGATATGCGGCGCAGAGGAATCAAGGGAAATCCGCTTTCCGTGATCGCCAACAAGGCCGATAAACCCGATCCCGGTGAAGAGCAGAAAAAAGAAGAATAGAAAAAAGAATCCCGGCTCGAATGAGCCGGGATTTTCGTTGTCTGCTGTTATCAGCGGGCGAGGGTGTTGCCCAGCGCCACGCGGATATCAATGGTGTCGCCGTCGCGTTCAACCGTCAGGTCGACACGTTCGCCCGGCAGGTGCTTCGTGATTTCCGCCTTCAACGCTGCAGCGGAGGAAACGTCCTTGCCGTCGATCTTCAGGATGATGTCGCCGGACTGCAGACCGGCATCTTCAGCCGGAGAATCTTTGGTGACGCTGTCAATGAGGACGCCGTTGCCGCCGTTATCCTTGATGTAGGCGCCGAGGTAAGCGGTGCCGGCAGTCTGCGGTTGGTCTTCCGTGTTTTGTTCTTCGGCAGCGGCATGACGTTGAGCGGCGGTGGGGCGGGCAGCCAGTTCAACATCCACATCCAATTCCCTGCCGTCGCGGATGATATGCAGGGTCACGGTGTCTCCGACGGAGGTGTTGGAACTCAGATAGGCGATGATGTCGTCCATGCTCTTGACTTCGCGCTCATTGATCATGGTGACAATGTCGCCGCCGGTCATGATGCTGTAGCCGCTGCTGAGTTCGGCTTCTTCATCGCCGCCCAGAATACCGGCCTTCTCGGAAGGACCGCCTGCGGTCACAGACTGGATGTAGGCGCCGCGTTGGTCATGGTCGAGTTCAAGCAATTCGTTGATTTCCGGGGTCAGCGCGACACCGCTCATGCCGAGCCAAGGGTGCTCATACTCTCCGTTGTCGATGAGGGCAGGGACGACACGCTTCACCAGATTGGAGGGGATGGCGTAGCCGATGCCTGCGGACGAGTAACTGTAGGAGGAGAAGGCCATCGGGACGCCGATCACTTCACCGTCAAGGTTGATCAGCACGCCGCCGGAGTTGCCCGGGTTGATGGAGGCATCTGTCTGGATGACATTCGGGATGGTGTAATTGCCGTCCACGCTGCTGTCAACTGCGTAGGAACGACCGACTGCGGAGACGATACCCTGGGTCATGGTGCCGGTCTGTCCCAGCGGGTTGCCGATGGCGGCGACAAGGTCGCCCGGCTTCATGGCATCGGAGTCGCCCATGGTGAGCGGAGTGACATCTTCGGGATCTTCAACACGGATCACGGCAAGGTCGCTGTCCGGGTCGGTGCCGACAATAACCGCGTCACGGATAATGCCGTCGGAGTAGGTGACGGTGATCTTGACCGCGTTTTCAACAACATGACAGTTGGTGACGATGTGCCCTTCGTTATCCCAAACGAAGCCGGCGCCCGCGCCGTAAGTCAAGTTCTGTTCTTCTTCCTCTTCGGGCTGATTGCGATTCTTATTGCCGTAACCGCGATCGTTCGGGTTCCCCTGTTCGTATTGGCGGAAGAACTCTTCGAACTGCGGACCGAAGATGTCCTCGAAGTCGTATTCGTAAGTATAGCCGTCATCCTCATCGGCGATCTGCGCGACGGAAATATAGACGACGGAAGGGTTCACGGCTTCGTAAAGGTCGCTGAAAGAAGCCTTGGCTTCATTAATTACCTCTGTCTTTTCTTCATTTGCCGCGTATACGGGTACAACGGCGGCAGTGAGGATCATGATGATCATCAGCATCAGCACAAATGTAAATTTCTTATTGCTTTTCATTGTGGTTCACTTCCTTTCTTCGGAGAGGAATGATCTTCCTTTCCGCTGTATTCTCTTTATCATATCATCGGATAATAAGAGAAAAATTAATTTAAGCGCAAAAAGAAATTTGAATTTCCGCGCAGGACGTACTCCGGGAGATTGGTACCGAAATTCGTTAAGGATTGTATTATAATGTAAACAGGGCTGTTTTATGAAGTCCCGATAACGGATATTTGAGAGGATGATGGAGAGAATCCATGGAGACGAACCCCGAAAATAAGATTTATTCCGCAGGATACGCGGGCACAGTGAACGGCGGAGAGGATTTTTCTGCCGAATATTCCTCCTTTTACGAAAAAGAACCGGATGGAACCGTCGGGGCTTCGAATGTGTACGTTCTGGCACGGGGAACCGACAACAGCT
This sequence comes from bacterium, assembly GCA_963618265.1. Classification (GTDB taxonomy): domain Bacteria; phylum Chloroflexota; class Anaerolineae; order Anaerolineales; family Anaerolineaceae; genus Flexilinea. The sequence continues at coordinate 15,642 of CAVESB010000012.1, read as the reverse complement.
GTCAGCCCGAGGTCAGCGCACGCTTTACCGCCAAAAAAATCCTGTTTGAATACTTCCATTCTTATGACTTTGTGGATGCCAATAAGCTGGCGCTCGCCATGCGCACGGCGAACAACGAAATTTTTGAATACGCCAAGGTGCAGAATGAAAGCATGTCCGCTTCCGCAATCTGCGCGGCGGTGACAGACGGCAAAGTCGTCATCGGCAATGTCGGTTCCGGACGGGCGTACATCATCCGCAACAACAAGGTCTTCCGGGTTACCGAGGATCCGGTTCCGGATCAGGACGGTAATGTCCCCGCTCAGCAGCTGCTCGGGCAGGAACGCGACCTGACGATCGATATTTATGACGGCATTGACGTGCGCGACGGGGATGTTTTTCTCCTTTGCAGCGCGTCCCTGGACACCTTCATCGGCAAGTCCGAGATTCTTGACGCCATCGCGAACAATGACAGTCCACGCGGGATTGTCCGTGCCATTCTCGAGCTGCCTTCCGTGGTAAACGCGGGTGTTTGCGCTTCCGCCGCCGCTATCCGGATTTACGGAGCGGAAAACGCCGACAGTATTCTGCGCGCTGATGCTCCCGCACCCGGGGATACCGACCTCAACCTTGAGAAGAAAGATGTTGACATCATGCGTCAGGATCGCCGGCGCAGAATCGCGAGCGCGAAGACGAAATCCGAGCGCCGCGATAACCTGCCGAAGATCATCCTCGGCACACTGCTCTGCCTGCTGCTGATCGCGGGCGGTATTTACGCTTTTTCCGCCGCCGGGAACGGCTCAGGTTTCCTCGGTCATTTTTCTAATACGCCGACACCGACGGTTGATTGGGTTCGCGAGAGTATGACCGTTCTGGAACTGACCTTTGAGGCTGAAAAGCAGGCCGCTGTCGCCGCGACGGTCTCCGCCTGGCCGACACAGACGCCTTACCCGACGTTCACGCCGGAGTTCATCGACCTGGACGAGGGGAGCACGGAAGATGAAATTACAGTGGAAATCAGCGGAGACGGGGAGGCTGAGGAAATCGGCGTTGAGGTGGTTTATGCGGGTGATTCCGCAGAGGAAGCCGCCATCGCGCCGACAATTGCTCCGACAGTGAATCCCACGGCAACGCCCGTACCGACCAGGGAACCGATGATTGAGGAACGCAGCGGCGCCGAGATGGTATACATCCCCGCCGGCAATTTCCTGCTCGGCTCCGATCCGGCGAAGGATGCCTACGCATACGAAGAAGAAGAGTCCCCACAGCTGGAGGTCAATCTCAGCGCTTACTGGATCGGCAAAACCGAAGTCACCAACGCCGAATACCTGAAATGCGTCGAGGCGGGCGTATGTGAGGTGAGTTATTATATGTCCATTTACACCCCCGGTTATGAAAACTATCCGGTCGTCTATGTCACACAGCAACAGGCCGAACGCTACTGCTCATGGATGGGAGGACGCCTCCCGACGGAATATGAGTGGGAAAAGGCGGCGCGCGGCACCGATGGGCGCATCTATCCGTGGGGCGATGAGATTCCGACCAACAGCAACGATCTCGCGAATATTCCGGGCTATGTTGATGACGATGGCATCGGCAATGACCTGTTCCCGGTCGGCAGCTTCCCGAAAGGCGCGAGTCCTTACGGCGCGCTGGATATGGCGGGCAATGTCTGGGAATGGACAGGCACCTGGTACAGTGTGAATGCTTATCAGACCCTTGCGGCTGAGGAAGAGCTTGCGGAGTCCGTCGTCAGTGATCCGAGCGGCCCGGAGATGGGCAGCGCCTATGTGATTCGCGGCGGTTCCTGCGCGAATACCGAGATTAATAATTACGAATCCTATCTGCGTACCGCCAACCGCAGCTACATCAATATGTCCTCAAGCTATTACATCGGCTTCCGCTGCGTCATCCCCGATGACAGCGCGACGATGGTCGTCCGCGATGATACTGCGACGGAAGAGCTTGCGTCCGAAGCGGTGACTGCGGAAATTGAGGAACTGTATTAAACCGGTGCGACACCAGCAGGTTTTGTTAAGGAATACCCGCATATGGAAAAATTACGCATTGTTTTTATGGGAACGCCGGAGATAGCGGTCCCTGCATTGAAAGCCCTTGCCGAGCGTTATGAAGTCGTCGGCGTTGTCACGCAGCCGGATCGGGAAGCGGGACGCGGCAAAAAGATTGTCATGCCCGCGGTTAAGGAAGCCGCGCTCGAACTCGACATACCGGTGATTCAGCCGGAACGAATGAAAGTCCCCGGCACTTTTGAGCAGCTGCAGGCATGGAACCCCGACTTGATTGTTGTTATGGCTTTCGGGCAGATTCTGCGCAAAAATGTCCTTGAGCTCCCGAAATACGGCTGCCTCAACGCGCACGCCTCCCTGCTGCCGCGCTGGCGCGGCGCGTCCCCGATCCAGGCGGCGATTTTGAACGGCGATGCTGTCAGCGGCGTCACCATCATGCAGATGGATCCGGGTATTGATACCGGTCCGATGCTCCGCTCCCGTGAGATCGCGATCGCCCCCGATGACACCGCTGTGACCCTCTCCGCCAAAATGGCGCAGATTGCCGCGGAGCTGTTGATTGAGACGATCCCCGGATATACGGACGGCAGTATTCTGCCGCAGGCTCAGCCGGAAGAGGGAGCCTGTTATACCGGGATGATTAGCAAAGAAGACGCACTGCTGGACTTCAGCACGGCGGCCGCTCCGCTTGCATGGAAAGTCCGCGCATACAATCCCCGCCCCTGCGCGTTTTTCCGCATCGGTGAGGACAGCTTCAAAGTCTACCGTGCGCATGTCGCGGAGAATACCGAGGGGCTGAAGCCGGGTACACGTACAGTCGTCAAGGGCATCCCTGCGGTTGCTGCGGCGGACGGACTGCTGGTGCTGGATGAGATTCAGGCTCCCGGTAAAAAAGCGCTGCCCGGGAAGGCGTTCCTGAGCGGATATCGGAAATGGTTGGAGTAAGATGAAAATTCTGTGTTTTGGCGCGGGGGCGATCGGTTCCTATATCGCGGGCAGTCTGGCTTTGATCGGCAATCCGCTCGCTTATGTTGAACTTCCTGCGAATATTGAAAACTTAAAGAAAAACGGTATCCGGATTGAGGATGCAGACGGGAAAAAGCATCATTTGACCCGTTTCGACGCTTTCGGCTCTGCCGAGGAAGCCTTCGCGAACCGTGAATACGATCTGATCATCATGGCGGTCAAGGGCTTCAACACCGATGATGTGATCCGTCAGCTGCAGCTTTACGGCGGCAATATCCCGCCCGTGCTGTCCCTGCAGAACGGCGTTGAGAACGAGGAAAAGCTGGCTGCCGCCTTTGGTGAAGAGAAAGTGATTCCCTGCTCCGTCTGCACTGCCATCAGCCGTGGCGAGGCGGGTTCCATCAAAGTCGCAAAACTGCGCGGCATCGGGATCGCCGACACGAACGAAATCAGCGCCGAGCTTGTCCGCGAGTGTGATGAAGCCGGGCTGAAGCCGAAGCTGATGAAAGACGGAAGCGCCATGAAATGGTCCAAGATGATCTCGAACCTGCTTTCCAACGCGGCATCCGCCATTTTCAACATGACCCCGGCGGAAGTGTACGCGAATCCCGTCTCATTCGAGCTGGAGATTCGCCAGCTGCGCGAGACCCTTGCGGTGATGAAGGCTCTGAACATTCCAGCCGTCAATATTCCCGGCGTTCCCGTCAGCCTGCTGAGCTTCGCGGTGAAGTATCTTCCGTCATGCATTACCCGTCCCGTCCTGACGAAAGCCGTGGGCGGCGGGCGCGGCTCGAAAATGCCGTCCTTCTACATCGACCTGCAGGCGGGAAGAAAAGAGAGTGAGGTGATTTTCCTGAACGGCGCAGTTTCGCGCAAAGGACACGCGCTCGGCGTTCCCACACCTGTCAATGACGCCTATACCGAGATCCTGACCGGCATGGCGTCGGGGACAATTCCGCGGGATGCTTATGACCATGCTCCCGAAAAGCTGAAAATCAAACAGTCGTGAAAGATAACGGCTCCGCCTGTTGCGGAGCCGTTTTTCATTTCCGGAATTCATTTTAAAAAGGGGATATTTTACCTCAATACAAACAATTAATACGCGAAAACATGAAAAATTGTGATTATAATTGCCTTTTTAATTCGATTAGGCTAAAATTGTGAAAAGGAATTGAAACAATATGCTGACTCGGATTTCTGAACATGTATGGTATCTGCCGAAAGAGAAGGCGAAGCATCGCCCCGCTTTGGGATACATTTGCGGCGGAACCGGTTCGATGATCGTGAATGCCGGCAACTCTCCGGAACACTTATCGGAGTTTTACGGCATGGCGCGTATGCAGAACCTGCCGGATCCGAGTTTTGCCGCAGTAACCGATTGGCAATGGATGCATGTTTTCGGTATGACCGCCACGCCGGCGAAGACCATTGCCGGCAGCCTTACCAACGATAAGCTCATCTCGATGCAGCATTGGGATTGGTCCGATAACGCCCTGAATTCACGCATCGGCGCCGGACTTGAGATCCCGGCCTTCGCGGAAGTCATCAAGCGGGAAGTTCCGATGCGCTACTCCTTCAAAGTGCGCACGGCGGATATCACCTTCTGCCACCATATGGGCATTCGGCTGAACAATCTGCATGTCGAACTCCGGCAAGTCGGCGGGCCACATTCCGAAGACTGCGTTGTGGCGTACGTGCCCGATGATAAGGTGCTCTTCCTCGGCAACTGCTACTGTGAGGATGTCTACATTGCCGGCGGAAGTATCCGCCTGAGCGACCTGAAACAGCTGCTCAACACCTTGGATTCCTTTGATGCGGAATACTTCATCCCTTCCGAAGACGATCCGATGAGCAAGGAAGACTTCATGAAAGAGATGGATGTCGCGGTCAAGGTGGGGGAATTTGTTGGCGACGCTGTGGAATTACAAACCGCCAAAGAACGTGTTGCGGCGGGTCTCGGCCGTCAGCCGGATCGCCGCGAACAGATCTACACAGAGCGTTTCGTGACCGGTAACCGCTATCCCTCCGTTCATCAGCCGGTCATGAATGACGAAACCGGCAATATCATGCAGTAAGGTCGGATTGCTCGGCGGGGTAGCTGCCCCGCTTTTTGTTTTAAATGAGCGGCTTTTGAATCTCTCCCGAGATTAAAACGTAATTTTAACAAAGACGGTGTAGTATCTGTAATTGGCAGAAAAAGCTGTTTATAATTAATGAAACCGCGTTTTCTCGCGGGAAGGCGGTATAAAGATGGAATATCAGGATTACTACGAAACATTAGGCGTGTCCAAGACTGCAACGGACGCGGAGATTAAGAAAGCTTATTTCGCGCTCGCGAAGAAATATCATCCTGATCATAATCAGGGAGACAAGAGCGCCGAAGAAAAATTTAAGGCCATCAATGAGGCCTATGAAGTATTAAAAGATAAAGAAAAGCGTGCCCGCTATGATCAGCTCGGCTCCTCCTATAAGCAGTGGGAGCAGGGCGGCGGAAGCAGCGCAAATTATAACTGGGGTGAATGGTTCTCCGGCGGCAACGGCGGCGGAACGACTTACAGCACGGATGGAATGGGAGGCTTCTCCGAATTCTTTTCATCCATTTTCGGCGGTATGGGCGGTATGAACAGCGACCCGACCCGCCGGGCTTACGGTCGTCCCCGCACACGTCGAACTGTTGAGTTTAACACAGGATTCGGCGGCGGTGCGCAGAGCAAGCCGCAGGCTCTTGACGTCAATGTTGAGATCAGCCTTGATGAGGCGTTTCGCGGATGCAAACGCCAAATCAATCTCGGCGATCAGACCATTGAGGCGACAATTCCCGCAGGCGCGAAGAACGGTACAAAAATTCGTTTGTCCGGCGCGTACAATTCCAACGGCGTGAAGCGCGACCTTATTCTGAATATCATGACCGCGAATAAGGAAGGCGCTTATGAACGGGTGGAGGATGATCTCTTTGTGGATGTCCCCGTCGATCTGTATACCGCTGTGCTCGGCGGTGAGGCCGTTGTCCGATCCAAGGACGGCAATTATGCTCTCAAGATTCCCGCCGGGACGCAGCCTGATCAGCTGATCCGTCTGGCAGGGAAGGGTATGCCGAAGTTGAACGGGGCCGGTGCCCGCGGCGATCTGTACGCGAAGATTCGTGTCTCTCTTCCGAAGAACCTCACTGACCGGCAGCTTGAACTGTTCAGGAAATTGAGAGATAATGCCTAAAAAACATAACGAAAACAAAATCAGTATTATCCCGCTCGGCGGGTTGGGCGAATTTGGCCGCAATATGACTTTATTTGAATACTGCGGCCGAATTCTTATTGTAGACTGCGGTATCCTTTTCCCGGATAACGACATGATCGGTGTAGACTATATCATCCCCGATATGCAGTACCTCAACGGGAAGAGCAAACTCGTCGACGGGATCATTCTTACGCACGGACATGAAGATCATATCGGCGGTGTGCCGTACCTGTTTGACGTGCTTGACAATGTGCCGATCTATACCACTGCCTTGACGGCGGAACTGACCGAAGTGAAACTTGCCAAGGCGGGCAAGCTTGCCAAGACGAAGATGATCGTCAAGCAGGCGGGCGACAGCTTTGATGTCGGTCCGTTCAAAATCGAGCTCTTCCACATGACACATTCGATTCCGGACAGCGTCGGCGTGGCGATTGAAACCGCTGCCGGGCTTATTGTCATGAGCGGCGACTATAAATTTGACCAGACGCCGATTGATCACTGGCCGAGCGACTTCGCGAAGCTGGGCGAACTCGGCAAACGCGGCGTCCTCGCCCTGTTGGCGGATTCCTCCAATGCGGAGCGTCCCGGCACAACGCCGTCGGAAATGGAGATCAATCAGAGCTTTGAGCGCGTCTTTATCAAGGCGAAGGGACGCATAATCATTTCCAGTTTTGCTTCCCTCATCTCACGCCTGCAGCAGGTTTCGACCATCGCGCGCCATCATCACCGCAAGATCTGCATCGTGGGGACGAGCATGGTGGACAATGTCAACCTCGCCCGCAAGCTCGGTTACATTGACCTGCCGGAAGAGGATGTCATTCCGCTTGAGAGGGCTCTGAGCCTGCCGGATAAGGAAGTTCTGATCCTCTGCACCGGTTCGCAGGGTGAGGCGAACTCCATCCTCGGGCGGCTCTCCCGCGGACGCTACAATGCGTTCAGCATAAAGAAAGGCGATACGATCGTCCTGTCCTCCTCCCCGATTCCCGGGAATGAGGAAGCCGTTTCGGGCGTCATTAACCGCCTGTACAAGCTCGGCGCGGATGTCATCATCAACTCCGTGCTCTCGGTTCATGTCTCCGGTCATGCCTGCCAGGATGAGATGAAACTGCTGATGAATCTGGTTCGCCCGAAGTATATGATCCCTGTTCACGGTGAGCTGCGGCATTTGATTGCTCAGGCAAAGATTGCCAGGCAGATGGGCTATAATGAATCCAATGTCATCGTGACCGAAGACGGGCAGACGCTGACCTTCACGAACGGTAAGCTGAAACTCGGCGACAAGGTGCCGGCTTCAATGGTCTTCGTGGATGGAAAGGGTGTCGGTGACGTGACGCAGGAGATTGTCAC